>CAJWHT010000068.1 GCA_913041495.1 uncultured Desulfobacteraceae bacterium
GGGTGCCTGTGACCGCCCAGCAGAACCGTCCGGCATTAAGGCCGGCATTAATCCCGGTAAAGGTGGTATCCGCTGCTGCCGGACAGACCCCCTCCTGCAGATGTGCTTTTCTGCCGCCGGGTTCACGCTCGCACTTCATGTACTCCCAGCAGTTTAATCGGCTTCCGACCATATAAATCCTGTGGCAACTTGAGTGTTATTCATATTGTACCTGGTTTCGTCCGTTTTTTTTGGCTTTGTACAAAGCTGCATCCGCCTTTTTGATAAGATCCTCCGGGGAACTCTGGCTTGCATCAAGGGCCGCAGCCCCAAGGCTCAAGGTCACGGTTCGACCACTGGCGTCTCTTTGTTTCTCCACAGCTAGACGAACCTGTTCGGCAATGGTGACTGCCCCCTTTAAATCCGTTCCAGGCAGCAAGAGGACAAATTCTTCTCCACCGTATCGGGAGCATAAATCATGGGGCCGTTTCAGTACGCTCTGGATTGTCTGAGCAACGGTTGTCAAGCATCTGTCTCCCTCACTATGACCCCAGGTATCATTATATTTCTTAAAAAAATCTATGTCACACATCACCAGGGATAAATCGGTTTTATCTCTAAAGCTCTGCTTGTATTCCACGTCCATGGCGGCCATAAAACTTCGCCGGTTCGGAATCCCAGTCAGCTCGTCAATGGTGGCCAGGTGCTCAATGGTGTCATAGGCATGGGACAGTTTATGGATGCCCAGGTGAATTATGACCACCCCGCAGACGGCCATAGCCAGGTGCCAAGAAAGCAAGAAATATAGCGGTATTTTCATTAAAAAGGGAATCATGATGCTTATACCACCTCTGATATCCCCTTCACTGTATCCCTGCTTTGCGTGACATTCAAGACATGAGCTGTCGGTTACTAAAGGCGTCATGTAAAAATAGACTTCTTTGTTCCCTTCCAGGATAAATTCCCCCTTGTCCACAGCACTTTGTTCAAAAAATTCAAGATACCGTTTCTCCAGCTCATTGGGTCTGTTATTAGGGCGGAGCGGCCTTGTGCTGGTGATCCTGAACCGAACACCGTTTTCCCCGGCAGCAATGTCCGAGAGTTGGCGGGTCATAAACGCGGGATTGATCCGAGTCAGTGTGAGCTGGTCATTCACCTGGATATCCCGCATCCTGTCGGAAATGTATGAATTGGGCTGAAATGCCGGGGTAACCGGCGCATACAACCCACCATGACCGGCATTCCAGGCACGAGTGACGGTGATCATGCCAGTGAGATGACGGGCTGCGGCCAGCGCCAGGCGTTCCCGCTCATCCCTCGATTTCTCATAGCGCATGAAAAAGGCCGCTATAACCAGCATGACCCAGCCCAGACAGACCAACGCTGAAAATTTTTTAGTTTTCCAGATCATGATGGGAATAAAAATTGGAAATCAATTTTTTCATCTCTTTCAGGCGATCCAGATTCCCGGCGATTAATTGCTTTGTATTCGAGCCAGAGGCCTCTTCAAGAAACCTGGTATGCAGCAGTTCTTTTTCAGAATCAGATAATTCAGACTCCGCCATTGGAAAGAAAAATTGGTCTTCCCTGTTAATATGCCTTTTCAAAATGGAAATATAGGCGGCGAGCCCCTCCAGCAGGGCGGTGGTGGAGATTTCGTTGTCAGCTTCATATCCGTTGAGAGAGGACTTAATTTTTTTGATGCTTCTGCGGTTTAACTCGTGCTGGTGCCGCAGCGCTCCCATTTCAAGATCGATTTTCCCACCTTTTTTGGCGGCAAGAAGGCTGAACAGTAGGTATTCCTCTTTGAAGTGATGCAGCTGGTCAGCATAATTCGAAAAAAACAGGGCTGCGGTATGGAAAAAGGCTGCCGGCGGACTAAGGTTATTCTCCAAAGCCGACCTTGCCATTTCAAGGTATTGAATCCCTTGGAGGATATGTGTGTGTTCCCGTATTAACTCTTTGAGCACGTTCATGGCAGCCCCCTGTACGTTTAATGTTTAAAACCAGAATTCTGGATATTTTCTCTTCTTTGCCAGAGTGTTGACAATCAATGCCACCACTAGCATGATAAGCACGCCGATGCCCACGGGAAACACAAGATACCAGAAGCCGAGGTCATGTATTTTATCACTGCCGATCACAGCTATCAGTGCTGTGGCGCCGCCCGGGGGATGGAGGGTCTGGGTGGCATGCATCAGGGCAATGGCCGTGGCCACGGAAAAGGCTGCGGCAAACCAGGGATAGGGATGGAAAAGCTGGTAGGTTGCCACACCGACCAGTGCCGACAGCAGATGGCCGCCCAAGAGATTCCGGGGTTGGGCCAGAGGACTTCTCACCGCACCGTAGATCAATACGGCGGAGGCACCGAATGAGCCGATAATATATACGAAATCCGTGCCCTGTAGCAGGCTGTAGTTGAGCCACGCCACAGGGGCGATTCCCAAAAACGCACCGGCCCATGACCATAGTATTTCATACAGGGTTACCTTTGGCGGCCGCTGTCCCCCGCCTGACATTTTTTTAAAATAATTTTTCACCGCATGCCTCCTTTGACTCAACACATAACCTGAACAATATCGGATCGGGCAATTATTCCGACCAGAATGCTAGATTCGTCACATACCGGGAGCCGATTGATGGACAACCGGTCCAGAGTACCTGCAACTTCTGCCAGGGTCGCATCCCTGGCGATGGTGACCGGAGGCGAAGACATGATATCCCCTATCTTTAAGCTTTTAAACGAAACCATCAGACACCCGCTGGTCTCCAGACATTGTTGGAGGACCTGCATAAAGGATGGAGCCTGTTTTTCATTCATTCGGGTCAGAAAATCCTTTTCTGAAATCACGCCGACAATCCTGTTTTGACTGTCAAGAACAGGGAGTCCGGATATATTGTATTTCCCCATTTTTTTCACCGCTTCAAGTACAGGTTCGTCCTCAGTTACAGAAACCACCTTTGGGGTCATTACATGACTGGCCAGTACGGCGGATCTGATCCGGGAGAGTGCATGGTCAAAGGCGATTTTATAAATGTCCAAAAAGTCAGATGGGGTGATGTCAACATACCCTGGAATCCGTTTCATTGCTTCAAAAACATCTTCATCTGTCAGGGTCTGGAAGCATTCATTGAACTGGTTCATATTAGTATCCTTTCTGAAAGTCATGGGCTCCAGCGGTTTCCAACTTACTTATCCGCTGTGAAGTGTGGGGGCGGCTGCAGCCGTCCGTTGCCCTTTATACTAAGTCTAAGTCAGACCACAGGTCTTTGATATAAATCAAATTCGGCTCTAAAAAGCACTGCCGAGACCCCGTACAAAACTCCCTATATTTTGTAACCCTTGCGTAAGAAAAGTTACAGATCTGTTGCCATGCTTTGCTTGACTTGGGTTCCCCCCCTTATAATCTGCCTGTCATATGAGTATCACTTTGTGGTTGTGGGTGGCATTTTTGAAAACCATTGGTTAATGACTCGGCAGGCTCCGTTTACCACCAGACGGACCGTCAGGACTCAGGAGGGTAGGGGATGATAATGGTTAAAAAAACATAGGCTGGAAACCATGGCGGTTCATGCCGGACAGTTCCGGAACGATGGGCAGTTGAGTCGGGGGATACCGATTTACCGTACCGCCTCCTATCTTTTTAAAGACACGGAACATTCAGCCGCTTTGATTTTCAATCAAAGCGCCGGGGAATATCTATACACGGATCATGAACCCGACACAGGCTATTCTGGAGGACCGGGTTGCCACCATGGAAGGTGCAGGGCTGCACTTGCCTTGGCTTCGGGGACCAGTGCGGTTTTCTATTCCATTATCAATTTGGCCCGGGCCGGAGATGAAATTGTCGCGGCAAGTAATCTGTACGGTGGCATCTTTACAATGCTCAACGACATTCTGCCTCAGTTTGGAATCCATACCCGGATGGTCACCGTCAATGGCTTTGAGGGGCTTGCCCTGGCCATTAATAAAAAGACATGAGCGGTTTATATCGAAGCCATCGGAAATCCCGCACTTGAGGTTTCCGATATCGGTGAATATGCCCGGATTGTCCATGAAAAAGAGGTTCCGCTCATCGTTGACGCCACCTTTGCTACCCCTTTCCTGCTGCGGCCGATCGAATATGGTGCCGATATCGTGGTGCACAGCTTGACAAAATGGCTGTGCGGACATGGTACCGGAATCGGCGGTGTGGTGGTGGATGCGGGAACTTTCAATTGGAAGAACCCCAAATTCGACCTGTTCAATGAACCAGATCAAAGCTATCATGGCCTTCGCTATGCCCATGACCTCGGGGATCTGACCCCCGTAGCTTTTGCCGTGCGTATGCGTCTGGTCCCTTTGAGAAATATGGGGGCTGCCAAAAGCTAACGAAAACAGCCGGCTTGCTGAAACTTATCTTAAAAAAGGTTTCGGTGGCATGGTAGTCTTTGACATCGAAGGTGGCAGAAAAGCCGCTGAACGCTTTATCAATGGGCTTCGGCTTTTCTGCCATTTGGCCAATGTGGGGGATATTAAAAGCTTGGCTATCTATCCGGCCAGCACCACCCACAGCCAACTAGACGATGAATCCCTCCAGGCCTGCGGCATTCACCCCGAACTAATCCGGCTGTCCATCGGCATTGAACACATTGAGGATATTCTTTCCGACATCAGCCAGGCCTTGGAACGGGTCAGACCTCCCTTATAAGGATTTCTCGAATGAAAAGGCTGGAAAGGTGGAGCTGTCACGGTCACAGCACAGCCTTTCATGTGACAGCTGCGCCAGATCCTACTTCTCTGGCTGCTCTCCGGCCAGAAGCCGGGGCAGAATCGTCCAGCCCGAATGAGGTGAGGCAGCCGGTCACGGTGCTGGCCATACAAAGGCAGGCGTTGGCTTCCACATTGTTTGTGCCGATACAGCCCTTGAAGAATTTGGAGGCCGTGTACCCACGTGCCTGGCCACGCCATCCGTTCTCTTTTGTGCAATGGATTCTTTCATCTTATGGGCCACCAGGTACTGTGCCTCATTGATGGGGTGCACAAGTTCGCCGTTTTTTCTGACATAGGCAGTTGGGAAGCGTTCCTCTCCGTATAGAATATGAATCGAATGATAACCTTTAACACAGCAAAGCTCTTTGTCATCGAGCAGTTGGGATTGCTTTCTACGGCAACGGTCCTGCGGCCGGATACCCCAACCAGAAGGCCGTCACCCGTACCGCAGGGGCGGCGTGGTGTTTTGCCCCAGACAATTAAGTTGGTTGACAGGTCGGTAGGCTTCCAGCCGACGAAAATGATGCCCGGAAACATGGTTGTCGCAGAGACTGCTGCACTCTTCAAGTCCAAAGCACTGGTGAATTCTCATCTGGAAAGAGCCCATACGGTTAACTATGTTTATATTGTATCTGTATGCCCGAATGTCATGTTCAGGGATTGGACGGATTCCACTCCTTTAATGATGTAAATTAACGCTTTATTGGATTAAATCAGAAAAGCCATTTCCCATTCAAATCTTTTCAGAAAAAAACTGCGCCCTTTTTAACCTTCTTTGTGCTTGACAATATCCGATTATCCGCCTAAATAGTGAATTGTGAATCACTAATCCATACAAAGGTAAGAAATGAGAGCTAAAAAAGTCAAAACGGAACTGAGGCGGGAACAAATTATACAAGCAGCCCTTGACCTGATCGGAATTCAAGGCATTCAAGCCCTCAGTATTGTTGGAATAGCGGAACGGGTCGGCATTGTACCCTCTGCTTTGTACCGCCATTTCAAAAACAAAGAAGAGGTGTTGGATGGTGTTCTGATGTTAATTAAAAAACGAGTGCTGGGCAATATCGCTCATGTCAAAAAGAAGACCTCCGATCCTTTGGAGCAGCTTCAATGCCTCTTGATACGTCAAACGCGTATGTTGAGCGAGAACAGGGCCATTCCCCATGTGGTTTTTTCAGATGGCGTTTACACAGGCCCTCCAGATCGAAAGGCGAAAGTTGCTGAAATAATGGCTGCCTTTCTGGCAGGAATCCAGGACATCATAACGGAAGGACAGCAAATGGGAACGATTCGGGGGGATGTGATTCCTTTTGCAGCTTCTGTTATGTTTCTGGGCATGATCATGCCTGCGGCGGTTATCTCAAATGTTTCCGAAGGAATCGTTGATATACCTGCACATGCAGAAACTGTGTGGCCGATGTTCCTGCGATGCATCTCGAACGAAAAAAAGGATCAAGATCATAATTAAATCCCCCATCTGAATTGCCTTTTGAGCATTCTTCTTTGTTCCGCTTATAGGCACATAGATAAAGGAAAATACGATCATGAATAAACCAATTGATAAAATTTTTAAAAAAGTTCTTGTGATCCTGCCGATTGTGGCGGCGATTTTAATAGTGAAGTACCTTGTAACACATAAACCCGGCCCAACACGAAAAACATGGGAAGAATCAACACAAGCGCTCCGGGTGATTGAAGCTCCCTTGGTAGACTTGATCCCAAGGGCCATTGGCTACGGGGTTGCTAATCCCGGATGGATATGGGAAATGATCGCCGAAGTCGAGGGCACGGTCACATCTATTCATCCTCGTTTAAAATCCGGGGAACTGATCAGAGCGCAAAGCGTATTGGTTCAGATTGATCCAACGGAGTACGAATTGTCGGTAACCGGGCTGGAAGCAACTATTACAGAGACTCTGGCCAACCTTAAAAAGCTTGCAGCGGATGAAGAAAATACTAATCAATTACTCAAAATTGAGAAGCGTTCTCTGGCTCTGGCTGAAAAAATGCTTGATCGCAAGTTCGAACTGCTGAGGCGTGATGCCGTCTCCAAGGAAGAGGTGGACCGTGAGGAAAAGAATTATTTACTGCAAAAAAACAGGGTTCAGCAATTGGAAAATGCCCTGGCCTTGATACCGTCAAAGAGGGAGGCTTTAAATGCAATCCTTGCTGTGCATCGAGTCAATCTTAAGCAGGCACGGATTGATCTGGCCAAAACAGTCATTAAAGCGCCGTATGATTGTCGGCTAGGGGAGGTTGGTATTGAAACCGGGCAGTTTGTGCGGACAGGCCAATCCCTTCTTAAGGCACACGGGACAGCCGTAACCGAGGTCGAGGCTCGGTTTAAAATTGACGTGTTACGAACACTTCTAAATCACCCTATACGGGAAAGACTGCAGGCTGGGTTAAGTACTGGGACGTTTTCCCAGCTGTTCAATGACGTTAACGTCACCATCCGCCTGCAGAGCGGTGACTGGTCTGCTGAATGGAGCGGTCGAATCGATAGACTGCGAGAAACGGTTGATGCCATAACCCGGGAGATAAAAGTGGTGGTCGCAGTTGATCGTCCCTACGAAAAAGCCGTACCCGGTATCCGGCCCCCCCTAACACCAGGCATGTTTTGTCAAGTCGAACTACAAGCCTCTCCACGCCCCGGCAGTTTAGTCCTTCCCCGATCCGCCATCCATGAGAATGATATTTACATCGTTAACCCGGGACACCGGCTTCAGAAAAAACAAGTGGAAGTTGATTTTGTCCAGTCAGAATTTGTTGTTATAAAATCAGGCTTGTCCGGCGGAGATATGGTAGTGGTGTCTGACCCGACTCCGGCCATCATTGGCATGAAGGTATCTCCAGTAGTTGATGATATTTTGAAACAAAACCTGATGGCTTTAAGCCAGGGAAAGCGGGTGAAATTATGATTCGTTTTTTTACCGGGCATCCCACTGCGGCAAATCTTTTGATGATCGTATTTCTTATTGCCGGCGCCTTGACCACACCGCTTATCCTTCGGGAAACCCAGCCCGACTTTGCTCCTACCGAAGTGGAAATTCGCGTTGCCTATCACGGGGCGACGGCCCATGAGGTCGAAAGAGTGATCTGCGAGCGGGTGGAGGATGCGATTGACGGAATCAATTTCGTCAAAGAAATCCGTTCCGAAGCTCGCGAAGGACTTGCCTCGATTATCGTTGAAATGAGCACCAGCGGAGATATCCTAACATTCATAAGTGACATTGAGACCGCAATCAATGCTGTTGATGATTTTCCGCCGGAAGTGGAGCGTCCGATCATCACTCAACTTGGTAAGACTGATCCTGTGGTATCCTTACTTGTCTGGGGGCCTATGGGCATTTCAGATCTCAAGGCCTATTGCGAAGGGCTGAAAAAGCGGATGCAAGAGTCTGGTATCAACCTAGTAAGCATCGAGGGATTTTCAGATCATCAACTGCGAGTTTCTCTGTCTGATGCGGAGCTGCGTCGAACAGGGCTCAGTGCGTCTCAGATTGCGGATAGTATTGCCGCACAAAGCCGTGACATACCTCTGGGCACCATCGAAACCCGGGACCGGGATATCCTGCTTCGGTTTACAGACCGACGCCGCACGGTCTCACAATTGGAGAATCTTATTATTCTGGCCGGGCCCAAAGGTGGAGAACTCCGTCTGGGAGACATTGGCAAGGTTGAAGATCTGTTTAAACTCAACGAAGAAAAAATAATGAAAAACGGGCGGCGGCAGGCGATTCTGAACATTGAAAAGTCTAAAGTCCAGGACGCGATCAGGGTCGCGGAGAAAGTCAAAGCTTTTATCAAAAAAGAGCGCCTCAGACACCCTCAGGTGGAATTGACTTTTACCCGGGATGAAACAGCCATATTAAAAGACCGTCTTTACATGTTGATCACAAATGGTATCCAAGGATTGATTCTGGTGTTCTTCAGCATGTGGCTTTTTTTCAATATACGCATCGCCTTTTGGGTATCTATGGGCCTTCCAGTCTCCTTCCTAGGAGCGTTTATTCTAATCCCGTATTCGGGTCTGAGTATCAACATGTTCACCATGGTTGGCATGCTGATGGCTTTGGGTCTGCTTATGGATGATGCCATTGTCATCGCGGAAAATATCATGGCCCACCGTCAGCGTGGGAAATCTCCTTTGTCGGCAGCTGTTGATGGTACCAGAGAGGTGGCGGCAGGAGTCATTTCTTCTTTTATCACAAGCATCTGCGTTTTGGGACCTCTGGCTTTTATTGAGGGGCAGATCGGTAATGTCTTAAAAGTGGTTCCTATGATGCTGATCCTGGTATTAGCCGTAAGTCTGATAGAAGCGTTCTGGATTCTTCCCGCCCATATCAATCATGCAATGCTCAATTTTGATCCGGAAAAGGTTAATCCTTTCAGAAAACGTTTTGATGCATTCTTTGACTGGATGCGAGACCGCCTTTTGGGTGCATCTGTTGAAATGCTACTGAAACAACGCTACCTATTTTTAAGCTCAATGATCGCTTTATTTCTTTTATCATTAGGCATGGTGATATCCGGGAAAATAACATTTCAGGGATTTCCAGATTTGGAAGGAGACGTTGTGATGGCCCGGCTGCTGTTACCTCAGGGGACACCGCTGCCAAGGACGGAGAAGGTCGTAGACCGTGTGATGGATGCCCTGGAAAGGACCAATCAGCGGTTTAAACCGGACCAACCAGGTAACCAAGACTTAATCCAAAACGCCTACGTGCAATATAACCTGAACACAGAAGCCTTTGAGAACGGGCCCCATGTGGCCACAATCATGGTGGATCTGCTGACTGCCGAAACAAGATCCGGTACCATTGAGGCCTATCTGGCCCAGTGGCGAAGAGAGATCGGGGAACTGCCCGACATCATCAGCCTGAACCTGAGTGAACCTGGTTTTGGCCCCGGCGGTCGACCAATTGAAGTGCGTTTGCGGGGGAAAGACCTGAATGAAATGAAGAGGGCTGTAACGGACTTAAAGGACTGGTTCGGCCAATTCAACGGTGTGGTGAACCTGGCTGACGATCTCAGGCCTGGCAAGCCCGAAATTCGAATGCGGATGCGCGAAGATGCCTATGGTATAGGTATTGATGCCACGAAGATTGGCAATCAACTACGGGCAGCATTCCAGGGGGTTGAGGCTGACGAAATTCAAGTCGGACCTGAAACCTATGAAATTGAAGTCCGTTTGGCAGGAATGGACCGGAATGACCTACGGGATATTGAAAACTACAATCTTGTCCTTGCCGACGGAAACCAGATACCGTTGAGAACTGTGGTCACATGGGAGATGGATGCAGGATGGGCAAGGATAGCCCGTTTCAACGGCCTGCGCTCTGTGACCCTGCGTGGTGATGTGGATACTCGCCAAGTCAACGCCAATGAGTTAATCAACCTGTTTACCAAGACCTATCTTAAAGAATTCAATACCGATTATCCGACGTTAGAGTTAACCATTGCCGGTGTTCTTAAAGAAACCAACACCACCCGGAAATCCATGTTCAACGCTCTGATGATCGGACTGATCGGAGTTTTTATCCTGCTTAGCTTTCAATTCAGAACCTTTACCGAACCGTTTATTGTTATGCTGGCCATCCCCTTTTCCATGATCGGTGTCATCTGGGGTCACGGATTGCTGGGCGTTCCCATGAGCATGCCCAGCCTGTTGGGATTTATCGCCCTTGGCGGCATCGTTGTGAATGATTCTATTTTATTGGTTATATTTTTAAAAACAGCGCGTGAACAAGGGTTTTCCATACATGATGCCGCAGTCCGGGCTGGCAAAGAACGGTTCCGAGCGGTACTGCTGACTTCCGCCACAACCATTGCTGGTCTTTTGCCCTTGTTGTTTGAAAAAAGCCTTCAGGCTCAGATATTGATTCCCCTTGTTATCAGCACCTCCTTCGGGTTAATGGCAAGCACAGTACTGGTTTTACTGGGGCTTCCGTGCATGTATATGATACTGGGAGATTTGGGGATTGTTGAAAAGATCAGCTAAACCTGGTTGCCGCATTCAGGCGCGACACCATGAAGCAAATTACTAATATACTTTTCATCCCGGTGCTGGCTTGCTTGTATGGGCCCCCGGCATGATGGTCTAAAGCCCCATGCGTTGCATTAAACCTACGCCCCACTTTCTGTTGACACAACGCCCCTGATCTCTTCTGACAGTTTTGTTCCTCTCAATCACCGGACGGTATAGGGCGCATTAAAGGGCGATAGCATATTTTTCCGTGTCCGTGCGATCTGGAGAATACAGGTTTCCATAGCGCTGAGAATAAGTTGAGTGCATCTTTCAATGAATTCTTTGACCTGGATTAAAAATGCACCAGTGCGGATCTGATTTTGCTATGAGTAAAAGCGCTCCCGAAAAAGTATTCCAAATGGCACCTGGGCTTGTTTGGGGCTGTCTTGAATCATTTTTGCCTCCCCACTTGCATTATATTACTTCATTAGAAATAAAAGGAATTACAAAATATGCAGTAAATATCCTGGCCCAGAGGGCCAGGGTTTCTACGCCAGACTAAAACAAGGCAAAGGAATTTGTGGAATTGATCTGGATCAATGAAATCTGTTGCAGACTGTAATACAAGGACATCATTACAAACCAGTTACAGGGAAAAGGATGCCATGAGAAATGTTCAGATCGAAGCGAGGCGGTTTGTCCAAGTAGTATTTTTAAGCATCGTTATATTCATAGGCGTTAAATTCTATTTATTTGTGTCATATCTTGAAAAAGGAGTAATCCCGTCCTTCGAGAGGCCGGCTGGGGTCGAAGCCTTTTTGCCCATCAGCGCCATCGTCAGTTTGAAACACTGGCTTTTCACAGGATCAATTAATAGCATTCACCCCTCGGCCTTGGTGCTTTTTTTGATCATCTGTTTTACGGCCCTATTTGTAAAAAAAGGCTTCTGCAGCTGGGTTTGTCCCATCGGGCTGTTATCGGATATTCTCTCAAAACTGAATGAAAAAATATTTAAGAAAAAAGTACCGCCGGCTCGTGGAGTTGATCTTTTCCTACGCACCTTAAAGTATGGGATTTTAGCATTCTTCACTTACCAGATATTCTGGAAGATGCCCATTGGCAGCATTGAACAATTTATTCAAAGCCCTTACAACAGGTTTGCCGATATAAAGATGCTCAAATTCTTTACCCAGATATCGGCCACTGCTCTGACGGTTATTATTGTTCTGACTGTACTTTCGATTGTGATTCAAAATTTCTGGTGCCGGTATCTTTGCCCTTATGGGGCGCTGTTGGGACTGATCGGGGTTCTGAGCCTTGGCAAGGTCACTCGGAGTCCTGCCCATTGCACTGGCTGCGGCAAATGTGAAAAGGCCTGTCCCGGACGCATTACCATCAGACAAAAAAGCAGTGTCCTGTCTCCAGAGTGCTCGGCATGCATGACCTGCGTTGGCGTCTGCCCGGAAGAAAAGGCCCTTGGGTTTTCATTTCCTGTACCCAAAAAGCCCGTATCGCCCAAGACGGTTGCGCTGTTCCTTATTCTTGTCTTTAGTGGAGGCATTACCATTGCAAAGCTGACAGGTAATTGGCAGAATAGGATCACAAAACAGGAATATTTGAGCTATGCGGCGCCCATGAAAAACAGACTGAATGCCCTGGACAGGATTGACCCTCAAAAAATGCAAAAAATGATCCTGATGATGCGCCAGCTTCGTGAGCAGCAGATTCAGATAGGATCGCCTCAGATTATGAAAGGAAAGTGATAGATGGCAATTCCGGGAAATCTTCTGACAACCGCCATGGCAGTTATGCCTCATGTCAATATTGACAAAGCCTTGAAGACCGCCTTGTCGCTGGATATCCCCTTCTGGCCACAGCTTCCTAACTACAATTACTATGAAGACATGTATGTCCAGGCGGCAGAGCATTTCCCGGGCATCGTCCTTGATGTGGATAAAAAAAAGCTCGGATTTTCCATGGATAAGTTCATTGCAGAGTTTGAAGAAACCACTACCCACTTTGACGAACCTGATTACTTTGATGTCAGCACCACTTATTCTGCTGTATACCATCGGTTCTTAAAATTTGATCTGTCAGACAGGCCGGCCATCCGTGGGCAGTTGGAAGGGCCCGTCAGTTTTGGTTTCAACGTACTGGATCAAGATGACCGCCCCATTTTGTTTGATGATAATATCCGTCCTTTTTTATTTGAATTCATGGCTAAACGGATCAATGTGCAACTGGATAAGCTTAAACAAAAAAATCCCAATGCATTCATGTTCATCGACGAACCGGGGATGCAGTTTATTTTTTCGGCCATGTCCGGCTACAGCGACCAGAAGGCAAGAACCGATCTCGACGATTTCTTCTCAATGATTGAAAGCCCCAAAGGCATTCACCTGTGTGGTAATCCAGATTGGGATTTTCTTTTGGGGCTGGATATGGATATATTGTCTCTGGATATTCATACAAACGCCGAAATTTTTGGCCTATCAATCAACTCGATAAAGGCGTTTCTCGATAAGGGAGGCATTCTGGTCTGGGGTATTGTACCCACAGGCATTGAAACCTTTGAAAAAGAAAATATTGATTTGCTGATGTTCAGACTGGAAACAATATGGAAGACTCTGAATGATAAAGGAATTTCCATGGATCAGATTTTGGCCCAAGGTCTAATTTCCCCAGCCACCTGCTGTTTGGTCAATCAGGACGGAACTGATACAGTTGAAAAAGCATTCCAGTTGACTCAGTCCCTTTCTGAAGCATTACGTGAAAAATACAAGATTTATTAGAGAATAATGTGACAGGAAAGCCTCAATGGGTCTGTAGAAGTTAAAGAGAAATACATGGATGGGCCCCTGCAAACCGTTGAGGAACTCATAGATCCTATAGGGTTGCTGAAGACAAAGGGCGTGTATAGATTTAACTATCTTTGATAGGGCCATAGACTTTGACCGTGAGGAATTTATTGATATTTCAGGTGATAAAATTATCTTTTTCTGTGGAAAAAAGTTTGTACAGGTATTTTGTGCATTCTCCGCAATTGCCGGGGGAAAAATCCATCAAGCTGGTTACGTTTAGAGCGTTTGCAGGTGCGGGACCGCTGTTTTCAAAATTCTCAGAAAATACCGCAAAAACAATTGAACAGACCTTTTCCGACAGACTTAGAGCGGTTGAAGAAAGGTGCCGACAACTTTTTGGCATGGTGGGGGACGATGCTTCCTATGATCTGAGTGTCCGGTTCAAAGCGCTGCCGAAAGTTCCTGTCATTTTTCAATTTAATGATAAAGAGGCATCATTGCCTGCAAGCTCAACATTGATGTCCCATGCCAGTGCTGAAAATTATCTGGATAAGCACTTATTGGCAGCAGTCGGGACATACATAAATACATAACCGGATCGTTGATAGGTCAGGGAAATTAAACATCATGAGGACAACTCCCGAGATTGAAAAGTTAAAACGTCAGATAAAATCCATTAAACATTCTGAAGTCATTGCAGAAAATAAATCTATACGGTTTCAAAAATTTTTAGATGCGTTTCCGTTCGGTATTTATATCGTCAATGAAAAATTTGAAATTGAATATATCAACGCGCTTTTGCAGCGGGAATTCGGAAATTCCGATGGCCAAAAGTGCTATCAGTATTTTCATGATCTGCAAAGTCCGTGTTCCTGGTGCAAAAATGAAAAGGTGTTTAACGGAGAATCGGTCATATGGAATTGGCATTCCGAAAAGACACAGCGTGACTATGAACTGTTTGACCTGCCTATCAAAAACGATGACGGTAGTATATCAAAAATCGAAATTTTCAATGATATTACCGATCGCTTAAGACTTGCATCTGAGCTTGAAAGATTTAAGCTTGCCGTCGAACAATCTGCTGACGGTATTATGATGACTAATCTGGAAGGAGAAATCACTTACACCAACTCTGCAGCAGAACAAATATACGGATATGATTCCGGCGAACTGATCAGCCTATTTGTCGAAACCCTGAGTGTTGACGAACAGGCTGCTGAAGACTTTATAGTCTCCAGAATAAAAAAATCAGGGCGGTGGCAGGGGGAGCTTGAACAGAAGCAAAAAGATCAGTCGCGCTTCACAGCCTATCTGTCTTGCACAATTGTTAGGGAGGCTGACAAACCTGTTGCTTTGCTGATTATTATTAGAGATATCACAGGATTGAAACTACTCGAACAGAAGCAGTTGCGGACAAGAAATCTTCTTGAAAGCGTCTATGAGAGTCTTGACCAGGCCGTTTTCGTAGTGGACCCTCAGGACCGCAAAATTCTGTCATGTAATTCGGCATCGGAAAAAATATTCGGGTATGCTAAAAATGAGATGATCGGGAAAAATACAGAATTCCTTCACAGCAGCAAGGAGGCATACCGGCAATACGGAAAAAAGGTAAGCCGGGCAGTGACATCAGGAACGGAATTTCATGTGGAATTCAACTTGAAAAACAAACAGGGAAAAGTATTTCCGACTGGGCATATTGTAAAATCTGTGGGCAAGGTACCAGGACTGCCGCCGATCCATGTGACGGTCATTAAAGATTTAACATTCCGGAAACTGGCTGAAGAAAAGCTTGCACATCAGCAGGAGGAACTCAAGAACAGGGCTCAGCGCCTTGAAGAATTGAATGCAGCTTTAAAGGTGCTTCTGGATCAGCGCGAAAAAGAGAAAAGAGACCTGGAGACCGGGTTGACAGAAAGATTGAATGGATTAATTCTTCCCACCATCAATAAACTTCGGAAACAGGCTTCTAACGATATTCAAGAAGATCTTTTGAACATCTTGGAAGCCAATATCAGAGAAATAACCAAGCCAGTTAACCAGAACGTAACCAATGAGATGATGGTGCTCAGTCCAACGGAAAATACCATTGCTGACTTGATAAAGCTGGGCTACAGGACAAAAGAGATTGCAGGTAAAATGAGTATTTCGTCTCGAACAGTTGAATTTCACAGAGACAACATCCGTAAAAAGCTAAAAATCAAAGGCCGGAAAGTAAATTTGAAAACATATCTCTCACGCATTTCCTAAATACGGGGGAAAACCCGGTATTACACCCGTATTATTCAGGCATTGATTTGTGGCAGTTATTATACTGAAATGGAAGCAATTTATCCGTGGGGGTATCCAGATATCTCTTTGAGGTTTACGTTTTCTTCTCTCACGATATATGACAGGCAACTCTGCCTGAACCTATAAAGCCCAAGGAGGAAAAGCATGTTTTGTTTTCAATGTCAGGAAACGGCTAGAGGAACCGGCTGCACTGTTCGCGGAGTCTGCGGGAAGGAAGAACAGACAGCCAACCTCCAGGATCTTATCATTTTTCACTGCAAAGGAATTGCCGTACTGACCAAAGCCGGGAAAAGCTATGGAATAGACAAAGTAGAAGATGCCGGCAGAATCATCACTCACGCCCTTTTTACAACCATCACCAATGCCAACTTTAATGACACGGCCCTAATTGACTGTATCAAACAGCTTCAGATGTTTAAATCAGAACTTAAATCTGAAATCGGTGCCAAATTGCCGACTGACCTTCATGATGCAGCCACTTATATCAATGATAATGTGTCCAGCTTTCAGGACAAGGCCAAGACAGTCGGCATCCTTGCCACAGAAAATGAAGATGTCAGATCCCTTCGGGAAACTGTCGTTTTCGGCTGTAAAGGGATCAGTGCGTATGCCCACCATGCGGCAATGCTGGGGTTTGAAAAAAAAGAGGTGTACGACCAGCTAATTGAAAGCATGGCTTCGGTAACAGAGGAACTCGCTGTTGACGAAATGGTGGCCATGGTGTTAAAAACCGGCGAAAATGCTGTCGCCACCATGGCGATTTTAGATGAAGCCAACACCACGACTTACGGCCATCCTGAAATTTCTGAAGTCAACATAGGGGTCGGAACCAACCCTGGTATTCTGGTCAGCGGTCATGATTTGCGGGATCTGCATGAACTCCTTATCCAGACCGAGGGCCAGGGAGTCGACATCTACACCCACAGCGAAATGCTGCCAGCAAATTATTATCCGAAGCTCAAACAATTCAGCCATCTAAAAGGAAACTACGGCAGCTCATGGTGGCACCAGAACAAAGATTTCGAAACATTTAACGGCGCCATCCTCATGACAACCAACTGCGTTATCCCTATTAAACAAAACAACTCTTACGCAGACCGACTTTTCACCACCGGTGCTGTCGGCTACCCTGAGGCGGTTCACATCCCGGACAGACAAGATAATGCTGCCAAAGATTTCTCAGCCCTGATTGCCAAAGCAAAACAATGCCAAACCCCCGAAGAGATTGAAACTGGCACCATCGTCGGCGGTTTCGGACACAACCAAGTGCTGGCCCTGGCCGACAAAGTCATTGAAGCAGTCAAATCCGGTGCTATCAAGCGCTTTATCGTCATGGCGGGATGCGACGGACGGATGAAAAGCCGGTCTTATTTTACAGAAGTTGCTGAGAATCTGCCCAAAGACACCGTCATCCTCACTGCCGGTTGTGCCAAATACCGGTACAATAAACTTGACCTGGGGGACATTGGGGGGATTCCCAGAGTTCTGGATGCCGGACAGTGCAACGATTGTTATTCTTTGGCGGTTATTGCTATGAAGCTCAGGGACGCCTTTGGCCTTGAACATATTAATGAATTGCCTCTCTCTTTCGATATCGGATGGTATGAGCAGAAAGCGGCAGCTGTTCTTCTGGCACTGCTGTCTCTTGGAGTCAAAGGGATCAGGCTCGGCCCCACCTTACCAGCCTTTATATCCCCGACTGTTTTAAAAGTGCTGGTCGATAACTTTGACATAAAAGGAATCACGACTCCTGAGGAAGACATCGCGGCGATGATGGCTGGCAATTAATAAAAAGAGAGGACGGAATGGATAAATATGAATGTATCCCCTGCGGCTATGTCTACGATCCTAAAGATGGTGATCCGGAGGGGGGAATAGAACCTGGCACCTCTTTTGAAGACCTTCCTGATGACTGGTGCTGCCCTATCTGCGGTATGGGCAAGGACGAGTTTGAAAAGGTCGTTTAAATTTTTGAGCAACCTCGCTCTGGAAACAAATACTTTGAAATAGGGTTATATTTGCTGCAGCCCGGCCATAAACGGCCGGGCTGTTTTACAGGAGGTGGCATGGGATTAAGCTATAAGATGCGCTTATTAATACTGGCGCTGGGCATCGGTATTGCAACTACCGGGGGGCTTTTTATAAAAAGCCTCCTTAAACCAGAATCCTTCGGAGTTTACGGGCCCTATCGAGCCGCTGCCATTGACGAGGAAGCCCAGATCCCCATTCGGCATGCCACTAACGTGTCCTGTTATTCCTGCCATCCTTACGAGGCAAAGATTCATAAAGCCGGCCTGCACAAGACCATCTCATGCGAGTTCTGCCACGGTCCCTGGGCAGACCATGTGGCCGGAAGCAAAAAGGTCGGGACCTTGCCGGTGAAAAAAGACGGGGAGATCACCACTCTTTGTCTGCGATGTCACAATACCGAAATTACGGCCCGCCCCCATGAGGTGATCAAAACGGTAGCCATGCCCGGGCATTTGGAATCCCAGAAGGTCAAACTGACCCACAACTGCAATCAGTGCCACCATGTCCATGCCCCGCTAAAGTATATCAACCGGGCCAAACAGATTACAGAATCAGCGGAGAAAGCTTTATGAAAACCGATCAGGAAAAACGGGCCTTTTTGAAAAAAGTACTGGACGGCACTATCGCAGGGTCACTCTACCTAGTGATGCCCATGGCAGGCCTTGCCATGGGAAACAACACAAAGGACCATGCTTCCCGTAAAGCCCCCCTTGAGAAATTGCCGGAACAGGTGCCTGGTATCCGGGGGAAAACCTACGATATCCTGGACCAGGAGTTCGCCTTTGTCGTGGACATCACCCGCTGCATCGGCTGCGGGTCCTGCTGTGTGGCTGATAAGCGAGAGTACAATGTGCCTGACGACAATTACAGGACCTGGGTGGAACGCTATGTGAAGGGGTTTTCCGATCAAGTCTATGTGGACGCACCGAACGGCGGCCTGGACGGTTACCAAACCCCGAGATTGGATATTGATGAGTTGATCCGTGACACTTTTTTTGTCCCCAAGTTATGTAACATGTGCAAAGAAGCACCATGTGTCCAGGTCTGCCCTGTGGGGGCCACCTTCACCACACCTGACGGCTTTGTACTGGTCGACCATGAAAGGTGTGTGGGCTGTGCCTACTGCATCCAGGCCTGTCCCTATTCAGTTCGATATATTCATCCGACAACAAAGACGGTGGACAAGTGTACCTGGTGCTACCACAGGGTACGTAAAGGGCTTTTGCCCGCTTGTGTGGATGTCTGCCCCACAGGAGCTCGAAAATTCGGCAGCCTCAGGGATGAGAGTTCCGAGGTCTATCAGATCCTCAAGGGACCAGGGGTGCTTACCGTATTAAAAAAAGAGATGGGCACCTGGCCCGCCTTGTACTACAAAGGCGCCAGAAGGGAGGTGGTCTGATGAATACACTCCTGACTGCAGCCAATTCTGGGGAATCCATCGGCTCAGCCACCATGCTGGTTTCCAACTACGTCTTTCCCAACGACATCCATGTCCACTGGTCCATGATGATCGTGCTTTATCCCTATATCACCGGACTTGTAGACGGAGCATTTATTATCGCTGCCCTCTACTATCTTTTTGATGTAAAAAGCTTGAAACCGGTAGCCCGTTTTTCTCTGCTCTTTGCCTTAGCATTCCTATGCTGCGCCACGTTACCCCTGCTGCTTCATCTGGGTCGGCCCGAGCGGAACTTCAACATGCTGCTGACCCCAAGCCCGTCGTCCGCCATGGCCGGATTCGGATATATCTATGCTGTTTCCATGGGCGTTCTGACTTTTATCGTCCTCTTTGTCTACCGCCCGGTGCTAGTGGAACTCAGATCTACTGCTAAAGGCTGGCTGCAGGTACTTTACAGGGTGATCACCTTTGATAGCATTGATTTGTCGCAAGGGGCCCGGCAACTGGATGCAAAAATTATCCGATTTCTGGTGGGCATCGGTATTCCCATTGCGGCAATACTTCACGGTTACGTGGGCTTTATTTTCGGCGGGGTGAAAGCCAACCCCACCTGGTCTACGCCTCTCATGCCGGTAATCTTTTTGTTTTCTGCCTGTGTCTCCGGTATATCTGCCATCATCCTGGCTTATATCGTCATCCGTAAATTCCGTGGCAAATCGATTTCGCATTCGGCCATCGCGACCATGACCAAGACTCTGACTCTGTTTTTTATCCTGGCATTTTGCTTTGAAATGCTGGAGGTCTTTTCCCATACCTATTTGAAATCCGGATATCATCACATGGTAGAGGGGCTGCTCAACGGTCCCTTGGCCTCATCTTTCTGGCTCTGGCAGGTCAAAATATGTTCCATGATTCCATTGATACTTCTGGGCGTAATGGGATTGTTCAAACTGAGAGAGGGCATTTACAATCTTCTGGCTGCAGTCGTCTCCGCAATTCTATTGCTACAGGTATTGATTATGCGATGGAACGTTGTGATCGGCGGTCAACTTATGAGCAAAAGCGCCCGGGGATACACGGCTTTTCATCCGGAATGGTTTGACAAGGAGGGGATTATCGCTGTGATCATCGTTATGGCTATTCCCTTTGCGATCCTTTGGGGCCTTGGGAAAATTTTCCCCTTCTGGGCACAGGAAAGCGAATAAACAAAACAAATAAAAACACCATGAAGGGAGGTGATGCCGGCTTCTGGAAAAAACAACCGGACCATGGCAAGGGCCGGTAAACTTTAATACTAATTGGAGGGTTAGACCATGATCGTATTAAGATCATTGCTTGTAATGATTGTTTTTGGGGTGCTGACGGTTGGGACGGCATTTGGCCTGACCCAGGCCTCCTTCGACGTAAAAAATTCCAAAAATCAGGAAATGAACAAAAAATGTATCACCTGCCATCTTAAAGAAAATAAATCGCTGGTGCTACAGTGGGAAAATTCCGCCCATGCGGCGGCAAAAGAGGGGCAGGTTGGCTGTTATACCTGCCATGCTGCGGAAAAAGGGGATGAACTGGGCTATCAGCACGAAGGGGCCTTCATCAAAGCCATTCTCTCTCCCAACGACTGTGCTAAATGCCATGAACCGGAGGCAAAGGAGATGGGGATGTCCCACCATGCCACTGCCGGTGAAATCATGGCATCTCTTGATAACATGCTGGCCGAAGTGGTCGGCGGGATGCCCACAAACAAGGGCAACATGGCTTCGGGGTGCTGGCAGTGCCACGGCTCCGTGGTCAAAGTCAAAAAAGATAAAGACGGAAAACCCCTTCGCTCTAAAACAGATGCCCCCCAAATGGACTACAACACCTGGCCTAACTCCGGTATCGGCCGGATTAATCCGGACGGGTCCAAGGGGGTCTGTAACGCCTGTCATTCCAAACATGATTTTTCCGCCTCTAGAGCACGGCAGCCTGAGAATTGCGGAAAATGTCATCTGGGTCCGGACCATCCTCAGAAGGAAATATACGAGGAATCCAAGCACGGCATCGCCTATTTCACTGCTGAAAAAGGCAACACGGCCAATGGGATGAATATTATGAAAGACGGTGCCTGGGTCCTGGGTGACGATTATCACACCGCCCCCACCTGTTCCACCTGTCATATGGGCTCTTATGTAAAGCTCAACGGCTCCGTGGCAAAAAACAGTCATAATGTTGGCGACCGCATCTCTTGGAACCTGAGGGCCCCCATATCCTCAAAGCTGAACAGGGTAACTTTTACAGATGGCTCTGTAACGGATATCACGGGGGATCAGCCCCCCAGGGCTGGACAGAAAGCCAAGAAAAAATCCTACGTCCGGGAAGGGGATAAACTCAAAAAAGTTATTGAAGAAAAAACAATTGCTTCAGTTGTATCTTGGAAACAGCGGCGCGAAAACATGCAGGAGGTCTGCAAATCTTGCCACGGCGTGAACCAGATACGTAACTTTTATGAGCAGCTTGATGATGTGGTCCACCTATACAACGATAAGTTTGCCAGACCAGGCGTCGAACTAGTTAACATGCTCAAAGAGGATGGAATATGGGAAAACACAGGATTCCAGCACAAACTCGGCTATACCTGGTTTGAAATATGGCATCATGAGGGACGGCGGGCCAGAATGGCTGCCGCCATGTTCGCCCCGGACTACACGCACTGGCACGGTATGTATGAAGTTTCCCGAAATTTTTACCATGAGTTCCTACCCGAAGTGCAAGAGCTGGCTGACCATGCGGGCAAAGGCGAAAAGTACCGCAAATATATTAAAGCACTGCTGGCCAAGCCTGAACATATCTGGACCCGCACCGGTGGCAGTGCAGAAACTATGAAACTCATAGAAGAAGAGAATCAGCTTAGGTATAACCAGTAAAACGTATCAGACATACAATGTGAAATCAGGCAGGGTCTCTTGGCTCTGTCTGATTTCATTTATCCACCAGGCCGTAGCCATAGGGGCAAGCAACTGAAGCCCCGTTCTTCAGGTCTGGAGTATAAGGCATTTTGTCGGTAGGCCGGTTTGATATACTGTCGAATCTAACTCTGATATTTATGAAACAGGTAGCAAATAGAGCCAATCATTATTGGTGGCTCAAATCCGGCCCAATGTCGTATATTTTTTTAAAAAGCAGACATTTGGAAAAAATACTACGGTTTTGCAAACAATTATCCAGGAATTCAATTTTTGATCAGGTCCGTTTATTCAGGGGGCCGATACAGAGAAATAAAACAAAGAATAGTTTCATTGCCTTTCGAACCGTCTGCCGTGACTGTTTTTCCAATCCGTTTCTCCCGCGCTATTCACTTCTAAGTGTTCATAGTGATCCTCACCAGGCCTTATACGATAGCAGGTATCCATCAAAGAGATGTCTCACAAAATTTCAGCCCGGGCCTTCCAAAAGATTATGTATGAACTTACAATAAGACGTCCATTTCATCGGCCGGCAATGGTTTGCTGAAATAATATCCTTGAAAACAATCGGTTCTTATTTGACACAAAAAATCCAGTTGTGACCGAGTCTCCACCCCTTCGGCGACAACCTCAAGACCTAAGCCGTGGGCCATATCCACGATTGCCCGGACAAGAGTGTTTGCTTGGTTTTGATCGGGGACGCCATCTATAAACGACTTGTCAATTTTTATAACGTCTATGGGAAATTGCCTCAGATAGGATAGAGAGGAGTAACCTGTACCAAAATCGTCCAGCGCAATGGTCACACCGATGTCACGCAATTCTTCAAGGGTGTTTTGCGACCGTTCCGGATTCTGCATGAGAACACTTTCGGTGATCTCAAGCTCAAGTGCGGCAGCCGGGAGATCCGTTCGCCCCAGAACGTCCTTTACCAGCTGGGACATGTCGTCTTCGCTGAATTGCCTTGGCGACACATTCACAGCCACTTTGAGGTCTCGACCGGTAACCTCGCGCCAGTGTCGAATTCGCTTACACGAGAATTCCAGGACCATTTGGCCTATGGGTATGATCAGACCGCTTTCTTCTGCCAATGGAATGAACGCCAAAGGCGAAATTATGCGGCCGTTGTGCACCCAGCGAACGAGTGCCTCCATCCCCAGTATCTGATTGCTGGATGCCTTGACTTTTGGTTGAAAAAACGTCACGATTTCATCATTTTGAATAGCCAGTCTCAGGTTATTGAGCAAGGACATCCTTTTCGTGGCCTCGCTGTTCATGGACTGCGTAAAAAATCGATATTTTCCGCGGCTTTCCATCTTGGCTCTGCGACAAGCGATGTCCGCATTCTGGATCAGGGTGCCTGGGGACAGATCTTCGGAATCCTCCCGAGAAACCGCAATACCCAAAGACGCGCTTAAATGAATCGGCTCAGCACCAACCTTAAACGGTTCCTCAAATATCCTGTTTAGAGATTCTGCGGTAACCGAAGCGGCTGTAGGGGATTTAAGTCCGGGCTGCACAATTAAAAAAGCATCTGCACCCAACCTACAACACAACTCCTTGTGTCCGTGAAAATCAACAATCCGGGTTGCTACTTCCTGCAAGAGGCTATCGCCCGCCAGATGACCGAAAATGTTGTTAACGGACTTAAAGTCGTCAAGATCAAGTACGATAGCCGCCGCGTATTCTCCAGTTTTGGCCATCTGTTCCAAAACCTGTCGCAAGTGTTCGGTAAGCAGTTTCCGGTTTGGCAAGTCCGTGAGGCCATCATGATAGGTCTGGTGATGAATCATCTCTTCCCCCCTGCGAATATCGGAAAGGTCATGGAATACAGCTACATATCGAAGGTTGATACCGTAGCGACTCTTGACCGCAGTGATGGAAGTCCATTGGGGGTAAGCTTCACCATTTTTACGACGATTCCAGATTTCTCCACGCCAGACCTCATTATTGATCAGAGAATCCCACAGGCCTTTATAAAATTCCGGTTCGTGATGATCGGATTTCAAAATTCTGGGATTCTGTCCCAAGGCTTCTTCAGCAGAATATCCGGTAATGGTTGTAAAGGCTTTGTTTGTAGAGAGGATACGACCTTCGCTGTCGGTGACAACAACACCTTCAATGGCTTCATCAAAAGCCTTTTGATTCAGTTTTAAACGGCTTTCAAACTGCATTCTTTCATTGATATCCACATGGGTGCCGACCATTCTTATGGGGCTACCATTTTCATCAGTCTCCACAATCCGGCCTCTGCCCAGCACCCAATGCCAACTGTCGTCTTTTCTTTTCATTCGAAACTCGATTTCATACTGGTCGCCGCATTGGATCGCTTTGGCAATCAATTCTTTTACCTTAGGCAAATCTTCGTGGTGTATCAGTTTCTCCCAGCTCTCCAGGCTGTGTTTAAATTCATCAGGCTCGTATCCCAGCATGGTAAAATAGCGGGGGCTGAAATAGGCGCGCCCCGTATGAATTGACCAGTCCCAGAGAGCGTCACTGACCGAATCAATCGCTAGTTGCATGCGTTCCCGGGATATGCGCAATTCTTCCTCTGCTTTTTTTTCTGCCGTCTTATCATGATATATGGCGACAATTTCTCCGCCGGGAAGCTTATAAACATAATTTTCCACATAAATGTCTATGCGGTCATCGCTATACTTTGAAATGGGATGATGTTCAGCCACGCCTGTACTGCAGACTCTTCGAAACACATCCAGAAGCCCCATCCTACCGACGCTCGGAAAAACATCCTCAACATTTTTCCCAATCACATCTTTGCGTTTTAACTGGCTGGACTCCTCCGCTGCTTTGTTAATTTCCTTGAACAGAAAGCCTCGCCCATCTTCGCTCATCGTATAGACGGCAATACATGAATTGGTATTTTCGAAGAGTGTGCGGAACAATGTTTCTCGCCGATAAAGCCTCTGTTCCAGTCCCCCCTTGTCGGTTGCATCTTGATTGCTCGCCCTGCGCCCTATCAAATTTCCATCCTTGTCCAAAACAGGGCAACAAGTGTGAGATATCCAATGGATTTCACCGGCTTTTGAAATGATTCTGAAGTCAAAAGGTTTATGGATCGGATCAGAGTTGATGCAGTTGAGATGGTGCAGGACTTTATCACGATCGTCAGGATGCACTATTTGATTAATGAGATCAGGATCATCCATAAATTCCTGATCACTGTATCCAGTAATTTTCTTACAGGAAGGCGAAACGTATACAAACGATCTGTCCGGTGACATCAGGTATTCCCAATTATAGGATAGATCAGCTATGAGGCGATACAAATCCTGGGGCATTGGGGGATGGCTCTGACTATCGGTTTTCATAAATTTTTTTTCTGAAGAGGCCTGACTTTCAGTTCGGAATTCTTTTTTATCGTTTTTCTTTTGTTTCATTGGTCCTTCTGATTTATATTTTTAATAAAGGGTGTTGAAATCGATGGTTCCAATTTTATGAAATATGATAAATTCTCAATCAGTTAGAAGCTGAAAAAGCCTCTGTTTAGTTGTAACTTTCAAGTTACCACACAAAAAAGAAAACGACATCGCAGAGGCTTTATGCACGAAAAAAATATCAGACGCATCATCACAAAGCAATTGAAAAAGAGTTTTCCGAACTGGA
>CAJWHT010000069.1 GCA_913041495.1 uncultured Desulfobacteraceae bacterium
GCATCCCCCGGGCATACCATATCTCATCCTTAGTTCCCTGGTAGCCGCTTGGCACCACTGCTTTATGCACGTCACCGGTAACCATTTCTTCTAAAATGACGTACCGATTCTCATGCCCTTTATGAATGAAGATGCCCATCCTGGATCGTTGCATACATTCAATGATAGATATCAATCCGGGATCTGCTTTGATCGTCCGCAAGACGTCAAGTATTATAGTACCGAATGATTCTTTTTTGATTCCCACGAAAAAATCGAAAAATCCCCAGCAGGTGAAGTAGGATTGTGTCACTGGACTTTGGGGTGGAAAGGAGGGCATATAGGTATCATCTGCTTGATCTAAAATGTTCGTCAGTTTTGATACAGCAGATAAATCTGATAACTGCTCCACGAGAACGGAAACCTTGTTTTGCACATAAATATAAACGGCATGGAGAGGGTCATATTGGGCCAGTTCTTTTTTGGAAACAATCGTTTTTTCAATTTTATCAGCGTGAATTTGGGCTTCTTTAAATTCTTGAAGATTTACAATTTTCTTTTTCTTTGCTTTTTTAAGTCCTGCAATGACTTTTTTGGAGATCGGTCCCATATTTACCTGTTTTCTGACAATTTAAGTTGATCAAGAAGAGCGTATGATTCGTTCAGCAGTTTTTTTCGAAGCGTCATATCGTCCAATCCTTTGAGTTGCCCGAAAATATCGATATATCTTTGTCTGATACGTTTAAATACAAATGAATCGTATTCGGTCTTAACCCATTTTTTATCATCCGGTGTGATTGCGGTAAGAATTTCATCATATAGATAATCGAAGTACTCGTAGTCTCCATCGGAATTGCAGTGCCAGATGTCGTATATTTCGACGTGTTCTCCTAAAAGTCTTGGGATCATGTACAGGTTTGTCAGCATCAAGTCAGCAAGTTGATATCTTGCCTGATCAAGTTCGCCCATTCTGTAAAGGCTTATTGCCCAACACAATTTTTGAATGGGTTCACCGATATCATCGTTAAACTCTTTTTCGTACCATTCGAAATATTGCCCGGACTTTTTCAAATCATTCAGGGCAAAATGCAATGCAAAAAGCAGGTATCGCTTTCCAGCACCGTCGTTTATACAGCCATATTCTTTTTTTTCTTTATTTAAAGCAGATTTGTAGCTTGATATCCTGCTTCTTAGTTTTTTTTCTGTATCTGGAAAAATCATCATTGGTATTGATTTCTTTTCATAAATTTTTATCTGAGTTATTGCCACTTTTTAGACCGGCACTAATTGATCCTGGGAAAGGTGTCAATCCCGTTGTAAATTAGGCCAGGCCGTATTTCTTAAGTTTATTATTCAGGGTGGTCCGGGTAATGTTCAATATCTTGGCCGCCTTGCTCTTGTTACCCCCGGTCTGCTCAAGGGTTTCTCGGATGGCCATGATTTCCACATCATTCAGGGGCCTTCCCCCGATGGTGGCGCCGGCAGGGGGGACCGCTGTTCCGGAATTGTACTCCTTGAGCACATCCGGCAGCAGCTCTTTTTCTGAAATAAACTGCCCCATACAGAGAATGACGGCGCGTTCGATACTGTTTTCCAACTCCCGGACGTTGCCCGGCCATTTATATCTGGACAGGGCATCCATGGCGGTTGGTGTGAAGCCCTTTATCTCTTTGCGGTTTTTCCCTGCAAATTTTTCCAGGAAATGTTGGGCAAGTTTGGGAACATCCCCTGTGCGGTCCCTTAAAGGGGGGATTTCCAGGTTCACCACATTGAGACGGTAAAAGAGGTCTTCCCTGAATTTTTTCTGCTTCACCTCTTGGGCCAGATCCCTGTTTGTGGCTGCAATAATCCGGACATCGACGCTGACGGTTTTATCGCTGCCCACACTCTGGATTTCTTTTTCCTGGATGGTCCTGAGCAGTTTCACCTGCATGGACAGGGGCATCTCACCGATTTCATCCAGGAATATGGTACCCTTGTCCGCTTTTTTGAACATGCCGTCCCGCCGTTTGTCCGCGCCGGTGAAAGCCCCTTTCTCATGGCCGAACAACTCTGATTCAAGCAGGGTTTCAGTGAGGGCCGCACAATTGACCACAACCATCAAGCGGTCACTTCTTTCGCTGGTCTTATGGATGGCCCGGGCGAATATTTCCTTGCCGGTACCGCTTTCTCCGGTGATCAGGATATTGGCATCGGAACGGGCCGCGATTTTGGCTGTTTCCATGACCTTCTCCATAGCAGGGCTGGTGCCGATCAGGTCTGAAAAACCGCTGATGCCCCGGACCTTTTCCTTGAGTATCCGGTTCTCCTCGGACAGTTGAAGGTGGGTCATGGCCCGCTCTATGACGATTTTAAGTTCGTCGAAATTCAGGGGTTTGGTGAGATAATCAAAGGCACCCAGTTTCATTGCTTCCACGGCTTTGTCCACGGAAGAATAAGCGGTCATGATAATAACAGGGATGGCGGGGTTCATCGCCTTGATGCGCTGGAGGGCTTCAATGCCGTCCACCTCGGACATCCTGACATCCATGAGGATCAGGTCAAAGGGGGTGTCGGTTGCTGCCTCTATGGCGTCTTTTCCGTCCGCTGCCGTGTCAATGGTATGGCCCAGACTCCCCAGGGTGGTTTTGAGCATGGTCAGATGCCCGACGTCGTCATCAACTATTAAAATGGAGCCTTTCATAAATCGCTTATTCCTCGTTGGTCCCCAAAGGCAGTTTCACAGAGACCCGGGTGCCGGAGTTTTCTGTGCTCCGGATCATTATGGTGCCGTTGTGGTGTTCTACTATTTTCTGCGCTATGGCCAGTCCCAGGCCGGTTCCTTTGTTTTTGGTCGTAAAATAGGGATCAAAAATCTGGGAAACCACCGCCTCTGGAATGCCGCAGCCGGTATCCGTGATTCTGATGACCACCTGTTCATCGTCATGGCAGGCCTCCACCGTCAGCTCTCCGCCGGAAGCCATGGACTGAAGGGCATTGATATAGAGATTTAAAAAGACCTGGGTTAAACGGTCCAAGTCCGCATGTATCTCCGGCAGATCCCGGGGTAGGATCTTTTTTATCTTCACTCCGGCAGCCTCGGCTTCATGGGCGATGACTCTCAGTGAATGGTCCACAAGGTCGGTCACCCGGATGTTCTTTGGTTTGAGATCAGTGGGTCTTGCAAACTCCAGCAGTTCCGTGATGACCCGGTTTACCCGGTCAACCTCCTCGGTCATGAGATCGGCCGCCTTCCTATTGTCACTGCCCGGTTCAAACAGGCTGCCGAAATAGGTGACATAGCCTTTAATGGAACTCAACGGATTTCTGACTTCATGGGCAATGCCTGCTGCCAGATTACCCACGGTGGCCAGCTTCTCCACGCGTTGGTTTTTTAATTCCAAGGCCCTGATCTCCGAAAGATCCCTGAATACAAACATAAAGCCGATATACTCTCCGGTGGGACCATGGATGTCTGTTGCGCCGACAACCACCGGCACCGGCTTACCGGTTTCGGGCAAAAGGCAGATTTCCTTTTCGGCTTTTGTTTTTCCCGACTTGATTGCCGTATACAAATCCCAAAGATTTTCCGGCAGAAAGGTGCGGGCATCGGTGGTATCTGCTGATTTCTCGCTGATTCCCAATAAATGCCATACCAGGCTGTTGCTGTACACAACATGGTACCTGGTGTCCATGACAAGAATACCTTCGGGCAGATTCGCCACCACCTCCGCGGCAATCTTCTGGGTATCCTGAAGTAATTTTCTGGACCGGGTGTAACTCTGGGCCCAGAAGAGAGATATGACGCCGGCGATACCCAGGGAAAAAATAATGGCCGCCATGACCAGGTTGTGTTTTAAATCTTCCCTCATGGCAAGTTCGAAGGGGGCGATATTCATGCCGATGAAAATATACGGGGGACTGGATGGATCCATGATGGTTTCGTCAGATCCATGCTGCTTCAAGTGCTGATGGAAATGCCGTTGGTGATTGACACCAGGCATAAAGGTTTTAAATACCTCAAAATACCTGTGCTGGCCTTGTGGGCCCACAATTCGCCAGTTGGGATCATCCGATGGCGAGATGCTTTCCAGAACGGGCGGAGGGACAAACTGGCCGCCGATTAGATCCTTTTCATTGTGTGCCAGTATCACGCCGTTGTGGTTAACGATGCTGATATAGGAAATATCCGGCTGATCCGCGGTTTCTTCAAGAAGGATCTGAAGGTGACGTTCATTGGCGGCTGCTCCCATCCTGGTCATCATCCCCATCATACCGGTACGTGTCCCCGCTTCAAAGGCCCGGATAAGCGCTGCGCCTTTTTCTTCCAGCAGTTTGCTCATCTGCTCTTTGTCCCGGCTGTAATTGACAACCCCTAAAAACCCGACAATGGCCATCAGCACCAGGCTGCTGCCGATGGTCATCCAGGGGGAGATGTGAACTTTATTTTTCATTGTTCGGGGATTAAGCCTTCAATATACCGTATGATTCCCCAGACTTCATCAGGTTCCAGATCGTCTTTAAATCCGGGCATATCCCCCCGGCCATGGTTTATTTTCCAGTAAAAATCCCCCGGGGAGTGCTCCTTCAGCCGTTTTACCAGGTCCGGGGGGGCCATGGACAAGCCCAGTTCCTCTGATGATCCGCCCCGTGCGTTCATGCCGTGGCAGCTGCTGCAAAAATCCTGGTAGAGTGTCTCCCCTGATTTGAGAACCTCAGGGGTTGAAGGAAGTGGATTTTCCATCTTAGATGCGGGTTTGGGCGCTTTCCATCCATGAGCCCAGACCTGGCTGTAAACTACCGGCAAGGTGATTAAAAAAAAGGCAACGAGCGCACACCGGATGTTAAAAGCGCTGCTGCATTTGATCATGGAAAAAGTTCGCTTGCCTCTGTTTGATGACCGACGCATTCCAGCCTCCTGATCTTTTATTGAATTGTCGTCCCCAACCGGTTTTCACTCCGGCAGGATAGGCAAACAGTATACGCCCGTTCGTTTATATAATCAAACGAACCCTGCCGGAGTCCATCCAACCGGGAGCGCGCTGGCAGCGGTTCAATAATATCCCAGAAGCTTGGGCAAAAAGAGGACGATCTCGGGAAAATAGGTCAGGAAAAAGAGTACCCCGACCTGGATGGCCAGAAAGGGCATCACCGATTTTGAAATATAGATGATATCCCGGTTGGCAAGGGCGCCGGTGATAAACAGACTGACCCCCATGGGGGGCGTGCAGTAGCCGATGGCCAGGTTCACGGTCATGATCAGGCCAAAATGCATGGGATCCACGTTAAAGGGCCCCAGAAGGGGTAAAAAGACCGGACCCAGGATCAGGGTGGCTGAGATGATATCCATGAACATCCCGATAATGAGCAGGAGAATGTTCATGGTCAAAAGGAAGACTACCGGGGATTGAATGCTGGCGATCACCACTTCCGCCACCCGGTTGGGGATGTTTTCAAAGGTCAGGTACCGGCCAAAACATGTGGCTGCCGCAACAATGAGCAGCAGGGTGGCGGAGGTCACGGCCGAAGATACGGTGACCTCTTTGATATCCTTGAAGCCCATGGACTTGTAGATGAAAACTTCCACAAAAAAGGCATAGACACTGGCCACCACGGCCGCTTCGTTGGCGGTGAACATGCCCGAGAATATACCGCCGAAGATGATCACGATGAGCATCAGGGCCCAGAAGCCTTCTTTCAAGATTTCCAGGATACGGCGGGGGCTCGGCCGGGCAAGGCGTTTGATATCGGTCCGGTTTCTGTAGAGAAACCATGTGTAAAGACAGACACAGAAAATAATTAAAATACCCGGCACAAATCCGGTGAGAAACAGCCCCTCCAGGGATTGGTTTGAGATCATGGAGTAGAAAATCATGCTGATGCTGGGGGGGATGATGATGCCCAGGTTGGGTGAGGTGGTCATCAGGCCCAGGGTGTAGTTTTCATCATATCCGTTCTTGATCAGGGCGGGGATCATGAAACCGCCCAGGGCCACCACCGTTGCCACGGTGGATCCGGAAATGGCGCCGAAAAGACCGCAGCCGATAACGCCGGCCATGCCAAGCCCCCCCGGCAGCCAGCTCACCAGGGAGTCGGCCATGTGGATCAGTTTTTCAACGGATTTGCCCCGGCTCATGATGTTTCCGCAGAGGATGAAGAAGAGCACCACCACCAGGGAAAACTTGTCCAGGCTCCGGAAAAGGGTTTGAACCAGCAGGGCCAGGGGCATGTCCAGAAAAAAGACAAACCCCATGGCTGCTGTGAAGAAAAGGCATAGGAACACAGGTACATAGGTGGCCATGCACCCCAGAAGGACACAAAGAAGGATCACATCGTTGATCTGCATTAAGGCGTACCCCTTATTCGCTTGAGTCGGCGGTCTGTTTCGGTTGCTGTTTCATATCAAGGATCATTGCCTGCAGCGTCCTTATACACATCAGCCCCCCTGTGAGCGGCATGATGGCGTAGACAATGACCAGAGGGATCTGCATGATAATGGTTTTCTGGTGGGTGAGCATCTGCAGATGGGTCATTTTATACCCGTAGAAGATCATGATACCGCTGAAAACAAGCATCAGGATATGGGAATAAAAGGTCAGGCCTTTTTCCAGGCGCGGAAAGATCTGAACCACGGCATCAATTCGGATCATACTCCCTTTCTTGATGGCCACGCTGGCGCCCACAAAGGTGGAGTAAATGATCACGATACGGACCAGTTCCTCACTCCAGGCCAGGGTGTAGTTGAAACCGTACCGTAGCACCACATTGGCAAATAAAGAGATCAAAGCAGCCGTCACAATGGTAAAAAGGGTCCATTCCTCAATCCGGCTGATCAGCTTATCCAGTTTTTTCAGTATTGTTCCCAGCATCTAAGGTTGTCCCGGTCTATGTGTGTCGGTTCTGCTTAATTAAGAAAGTCCTGCACCTCTTTGAGATAGTCGGCCGGCTTGTAGGTATCGCCGGGGTAAAGTTTGTTGATCTCAGGGGCGTACTTTTCATAGGTGCCGGAGCTCTGATCCTTGAGCACGGCCATTTCTGCATCCGACAGTTTGTAGAATGCGACCCTTGCAGCCTTGGCCTTGGCGATATTTGCCTCTTCTTCCGCCTTTGTCTTCTGGCGGCTTTTTGCACACACATCATGAACACTGGCAACAAACGCCTCTCTTACATCCTGGGGAAGGCTGGCCAGCCAGGCTTTGTTGAAGATCCAGATAAACAGGCCCTGGGCATAGTTGATCTGGGTAAAATAGTTGGCCACTTCAAATTTCTTTGTGACGTTACAGACGGTCAGGGTATGGTCCAGGCCGGTGATCACCCCCTGTTTGAGGGCTACGGGCACATCCGGCCAGGGCATGGAGACCGGGTTGAATCCCCAGTTCCGGTAGGAAAGCTGATTGACGGCGGCTTCGGCAATCCTGAATTTCACGGTCTTGGCATCTGCTATGGTTTTAACGGGCACGGTGGTGGCCCAGCCGTAATTGCCGTATCCCGTGATATCCAGCCCGGTAATGCCCTGGTGGTCCATGGCATTGAGAAAATGGCTGAAGAGTTTTTCATTGGAAATGAATTTTTCCAGTTTGTCAAAGGAGTTCACCAGAAAGGGAAGGTTGACAACCCCGAATCTTGGCCCCAGGTTGGTGGAGGCAACGGAGGACACGCCCATGCCCTGGACCGCGCCCATCTGCAGCATGTTCAGGACTTCGACTTCCCCGCCCAGCATGGAGTAGGGCTTGAAATCCACATAGACTTTCCCCCCTGTTCTTTTCCATACTTCGTCACGGATTTCAAAGCCTGCCAGGACCCCCACAAGTCCCGGTGTGGATACGTTGGACACAATGCACCGGTACTTGGCCCCTTTGGGGTCAAAATCCGGTTTCCATTTGTCAAGGGAGGGTTTTTTCTTTGCCAGCCCAGGGGAGGCGAGGATAAGGCTGCCGGCCACTAACAGAATCAGGAAGACTACAAATGGTTTAAGTTTCATCGTTCTTTCCTTTTCTTTCGGTGTTATGGTTTCGGCAGTGCGGCAGGCTCCCTTTTGTATTAGAGTCCACCGCACCGGTGTCGGCGCATTGTAACGGTTACTCCAATTTTTTAAATGCTTGTTTGCGGCCGGTGAATTTTTCGCGCAGCAGCGGTTTCATGAGTTTTCCAGTGGGGTTTCTGGGGACCGCGTCAAATATCACCTTTCTGGGTACTTTATAGAGCGAAAGTTTGGATTTTGCAAATTCAATTATATCGGTTTCACTTATATTTTTGCCGTCCTTGAGTTGAACAACGGCCAGAACGATCTCCACCAGGCGGTCATCGGGATATCCGATGCAGGCCACATCGTCAATATCCGGGTGATCCATGAGGGCGTCTTCAATCTCCACCGGGTAGATGTTTTCCCCGCCGCTGATGATCATGTCTTTCATCCGGTCCACGATGTAGTAATATCCGTCCGCATCTTTTTTGAGCAAATCACCGGTATACAGCCAGCCGTCTTTTAAGGTTTCTTCCGTTTTTTCCGGGTTGGAATAATAGCCGGCCATCATGCGGGGGGTTTTAAAGATCAGTTCCCCCACCTCTTCGGGGGCAAGGTCCTCATCACTTAAGGGACCGACGATCTTGGCCTCCACGGCGAAAGTCGGTTTTCCGATGGAGCCCGGTTTTTCGAGGACATCCTCGGGATAGAGGTTAAACAGGCCGCCGCCGCCGCCTTCGGTGATGCCGTAGATATTGGATACCTGGCAGGGCAGATGCTTTACCAGGAGCTTTAGGGTATCAAAGGGTACCGGCTGGGCACCGATCTCCATGTATTTCCATGCCGACAGGTCATACCGGCTCAGATCAAGCTCACCTTTTTCAACGGCATTGAGAATGGCAATGGCCACCGGCACCACAAAAAGGGTATCGGTGCATTTCTCTTCTGCCAGGGCTTCGATGATGTATTTGGGGTCCTTGAATTCCCGGATCAGGGTGCCGGTGGCGCCGGTGGCGTAAAAGGGCGCCCAGAGAAACAAGGTGCCCGAATGATACAGGGGCAGGAATATCAGGTAGTTGTCGTTGCGCTGGACAAAATAACTCATCCCGTTGCCGATGGCCGTGCTGTTGATGGAAAAATGGGTGTGAAGCACGGGCTTGGGCTTTCCTGTTGTCCCGGAGGTGAACATCATGGCAAGGCTGTGTTCCGGTGTAACCGGAACAAGGGCATCTAAGGTATCCTCGTAGTGCGTGACCCGTTGAAAATCAATCATATCTTCCGGGGAATTTTCGCCGATGCAGACATAGTGTTTCACCGACGACATGGCAGCCATGATCGGCCGGACCACACCTAAAAATTCATCCCCCAGGATAAAAACTTCCGGATTGCACACTCCTGCCGCATAGAGGATGTCCTCGCTTTCAAACCTGAAATTCAGCGGTACCACAACCGCCCCCAGCCGGATAATGGCAAAATAGGTGATCAGCCATTCCAGGGAGTTGTTCTGGAGATGCATGATAAAATCATCTTTTTTGACATGGAGTTCTTTGGAAAGAAAATTTGCGGTCCGGTTGATTTCATCGTCAAATTCCTTCCAGGTGAGGGTCCGCCGGACCCCGGTTGATGCCGTCCGTTCAATCAGGCAGGTTTTTTCCGGGATATGCCTGGCATGGATGGATGCATAGCTGGAATAGTTCATCGCGGGTCTCCTTTACTTAAAAGTTAACCTTGTCCAGGCCTTTGAGCCCGAGAATCTGCCGGGTTTCGTCAGGTGAGGCCGGTGTCAGGCCCATTTCTCTGGCCACGTTTTTAATCATGGTCACCTGGTCGGCAGAGGCCTTTGCCATGACGCCTTTTCCGGCATAGACCGAATCTTCGAGCCCCACCCTGACATTCTGGGCGCCCATGGCAATGGCCGTGGAGGTGATGGGGATCTGGAACCTGCCCCCGGCGGCCACGGACCAGGTGAAATTTTCCTCTCCCAGAACCTCTTTGGCCTCGTCATGGATCAGGACCAGATGTTTGACTGACGGGGTCATCCATCCCACCATGGGACCGAAGACAAACTGCAGGTGCACCGGCAGTTTGAGCAGGTTTTCCTCCAGGAGCCATTTTACATAGGAGACATGGCCAAGCTCGTAGATTTCGATTTCCGGCTTGGTGTCGATGTCAAGGAAGGTTTTTGCATAGATGAGGTCATCGCTGAAAGTGGGCCTGAAGGTGACGTTTTTGCACAGCTCCAGGTATTCTTTTTCCCAGGGATATTTGAAGTCCTTGAATCTGCCTGCTATCTGGAAAATTCCGAAGTTGAAAGGGGCCGGATCAAAGGAGCACATCTCGGGTTCCAGCTGTTTGATGGGGATCAGTTTTTCCTCGGTGGTCTGGTTCATGCCGCCCCCTGTGGTGGGCAGCAGCACCATATCGCACCGGGCCTTAATTTTGGAATGCACTTCCAAAAAAAGGTCGGGACTGGACACCGGCATGCCGTCCTCGGGATTTCTTACATGGATGTGGGCGATGGCAGCCCCGGCTTCCCAGGCCTTGACCGCATCTTCCACTATTTCGTCCGGGGTAATGGGAAGGTGGTCGCTCATGGTGGGAATGTGGACCGAGCCTGTGATGGCCGCGGTAATAATAATCTTATTCTCCATAACCTCTCCTCCTTTATTTTGATTTACGCTTAGCCGTATTGTTGCTGCCGTTGCCCGTCACCCTGCCAGCAGGTGGCGGTAATTCTCCCTGATCAGGGGCCCAAGTTCCTCAAGAACCCCGGCAATGGTTTCAACCAGGCCGTCGATCTGGGAGGCGGTCATCACGGTGGATAGAATAAAAAGGCCCCTGGGAATTGAAAACACCCCCTTGTTGAGCAGTGACAGGTGCATGAGGGTATGAAGCTCCTCCTCGGATGCAAGTACTTGCTCCGGTGTGGAAATGGGTTCATTGACAAAGTGAAGGTTGAGCAGCGACCCGATCTGGGTGGACCGGATATTGAGGCCCTGTTGGGCAAAGGTTTCCTTAAGCCCCTCCTGGAACCGGTCTCCAAGGCCATTCACCCGGGCAACCGCCTTTTCATCAAACTTTGACAATGCGGCAAAGCCTGCCTGCATTACCGTTTCGTACCCGTTAAATGTACCGGAGTGGTACAGGGGTTTTTCCGTGTTCTCATGGCAAAAGATGTTCATGATATCGGCCCTGCCGCCCAGAACGCCGATGGGCAATCCGCCGCCCACCACCTTTCCTACGGTGGTGATGTCCGGGGTCACATTGAACCGCTTCTGGCAGCCGCCCGTATCCACCCTAAAGGAAAATATCTCGTCAAAGATCAGCAGGACATCATGGGCTTTTGTGATTTCTCTGACGGTTTTAAGGTAGCCGTTTTCGGGGAGGACCACCCCGCCTGCGCCGAGAAACGGTTCCATGATCACGGCTGCCAGGTCGCCGGCATGGGCCGACACTGTTTTTTCCAGGGCCGCTGCATCGTTGAAGGGCACCTCCAGGATATCCCGGGTCATGGCCGCAGGGATCCCGGCAGTGATCACATTCTTTTTTGTGGAGGCGGCCACGGCATCATGGGTGCCGTGGAACCCCCCGCTCATCTTGAGGACCTTGTCCCGGCCCGTGAACGCCCGGGCCGTGCGCATGGCAAACATGGTGGCCTCGGTGCCTGAGTTTAAAAAGCGGACCCTGTCGAATCCGGGGACCCTGTCGCAGAGCAGTTTTGCCAGTTTGAACTGGCCGTCCGTGGGGGTGGAATACTGGGACCCCTTTTCGATTCCCGCACAGACCGCCGCTGCCACGTCCGGGTCCCCGTGGCCGTGAATCAGGGCCCCGTAGGCATTGGTCACATCCAGCAGGGCATGGCCTTCGTGGGTGTACACATGGGCGCCCTGGCCGTGGCTGATGTGAAGGGGCCAGGGTTTGAAGTAGCTCAGGCTTCTGGTGGCCCCCCCGGGGATGTACCGGATCAACTGCTCATGGCGCTCCCTGGACAGGGGGAACCGCTTCTGATATTCGGCAATGATCTTTTGTGCTACCGGATGCATGGTCTCCTCCCCTATTCCTTATTCCTTTTTGTGAACCAGCGAAAGCTCTCCTATGGCCTCTTCAATTTTCTCAACAAATTCGCCTGAAGCGATCCGATCCTTAAGGGCCTCTAAATCATCCATGTAGACCTTGTCGTAGTCCAGGTAAGGCAAGGTTTCCCGGGTCAGGTCATACATGATCCGTCCGGCCGGGCTCAGTTTCTCAGGTCCTCTCAGGTCGGCGGCCTGGGCGGCGCACATCAGTTCAAAGGCCAGGATATGGTTGGTGTTACCCACAATTTTCCTGGCCTTTCTGCCCGCGATAAGCCCGAAGCTGACAATATCCTGGAAATCGGCCGTGGAGGTGATGGACTGAATGGAGGCGGGCACGGCCAGGGGCCTGTTTTCCGCCACCAGGGAGGTGGTCATGAACTGACCGCCCATAAGGCCCATGCGGACCCCGGTGTCTTCTTTGCACAGAAAGGGAGGCAGGCCGGTGCTGTGGGCGGCATCCATGAACCGGTCGATGCGCCGGTCGCTGACCACACCCAGGTTGACCATCGATATCCCCAGGCAGTCCATGGCAAATGAGATGGGCTGGCCGTGGAAGTGGCCGTTGTGGATAAAGGTGTCGTATTCGGTGAAAATCAGAGGATTGTCATTGGAGGAGTTCAACTCCCGGAGCAGCACTTTTTCAGCGTTGTCCACCGCCTCTTTTGTGGGGCCGACGAACTGGGGGGTGCAGCGGATGGAATAGGCGTCCTCCACCGGGATATCCGCCACGGAGATGCCTTTATGCTCCTTTAGTACGCTTTGCAGTTCCATGGACAATTGCTGTTCGTCAATGGCCATGCCCGAGCCTGTCAGCAACCGGGTGAGGTTATCGGCCGTGGCGTACTGGCCGGGGTGGTATTTTTGTTCATGGACCCTTACATCAAAGGGATTGATCCGGCCCATCAGGGTTTCTATGGCAAAGGCCGCTATGATATCAGAGTTTTTCAAGGTGTTCACTGCCTCGCTGATCACGGTGCAGGCCAGGCCGACCATGGCGGAGGTGCCGTTGATCAGGGACAGCCCTTCTTTGGCATTCAGGTGCATCAGTTCCACGCCGGCAGCTTCCATGGCCGCTGCCCCGGGCATAACCTCTCCCTTGTACCTTGCCTTCCACTCCCCGAATCCGACACTTGCGATACAGGCCAGGGGGCCGAGATCTCCGCTGGTGCCCAGCGACCCTTTTCTGGGAATCAGGGGAAAGACATGGTTATTGATCATGTCCAGGTATATTTTCAGGTTTTTTTCTTTGATCCCTGAATACCCCCGGCACAGGGAGTTGGCCCTGGCAATCATAAAGGTCCTTACCAGGGTGTCATCAAAGGGTTTTCCCACCTGGGTGGCCACGCTTCTGACCAGGTTCTTCTGAAAATCGTTGTCACGCTCCTTTGGCAGGAGGTGGTCCACAAGGCCCCCGCAACTGGTGTTCACCCCGTAAATGCATCGTTCTTCATCTGCCCATGTTTCCACAAGTTTCCGGCAATCCCGGATTTTTGCCCAGTTCTCTTCCTTGATTTCCACCTGGACAGACAAATCGGTGCCCGCCCGGACCAATTCCTCAATGGTTAAGGAATACCCGTCAAGAGTCAATGTGTTCATCGGCATGGGTGCCCTCCTTACAAAATTTTGGATTAGATAAGATTTGTGGTGTGAGATGGGAAGCTCAGGCGTCGCGTGAGAAATTGCGCGTGATCAAAGGTAGGTGTAAGTTGAGAATTCTATTAAATATCAGCCTATCCAAAACTGAATTTTGTTGTCAAGCGTTATTTTTAATTTTCTAAAGAAAAAATAAAAATATTTAAACCAAAGCTTGGGCATGTTCTAAAATTGATTTATATTATTAATCATTTTGGCTTTGTCACCTTATTTTTTAAACTTGCACTGATCAGTACATCAGGGTGGGCAGAAATAAAATAATCTGAGGGAAAATCATCATGATGATCACCCCTGCAATCACGGCAAGTAAAAAGGGGAAAATACCCTTGAATATTCTCTCCAATGGGATTTCATCTTCCAGGACATTTTTGGCCACCCCGTAAACCACATACACATTTATGCCCACGGGCGGGGTGATGACCCCCATTTCCGTAACCATGACAATGATGACCCCGAACCAGATGGGGTCAAACCCAAGTTCCATGACCACGGGGAAAAAAATGGGAACGGTGAGGACCACAAAGGCCAGGGCATCCATGAAACAGCCGCCGAAAAAATAGATCAGGATGATGACCCCCATGACCAGGGCAGGGGGCATGTCCAGACCTCCGACCCAGCCGGCGATCTCAAAGGGAATCCGGGTGACGGCAAGAAATTTTCCGAAAATCACAGCCCCGGTGATGAGCATCAGCACCATACAGGAGGTTTTGAGGGTTTCCATCAGGGATTTGACAAATCCCTGCCAGGTAAGCTGGCGCCGGACCAGGGAAATGATCAGGACGCTGAAGGCACCGATGGCAGCGGCCTCTGTCGGGGTAAACAGCCCGATGAATATCCCGCCCACCACCAGGGCGAAAATCAATAGGGTTTCCCCCATGCCGGCCAGTGCCTTGATCTTATCGTGCCAGGGAAATCTTTCCCCCGGCGGTCCTTGTTCCGGGTGGGTCCGGCACCGGATGAAAATGGAGACAATGAAAAGGACTGTGATCAGAAGTGCCGGGAGAATGCCGGCCACAAACAGGGCGCCGATGGACTGTTCTGTCAAGATCCCGTATATGATCAGGACAACGGACGGGGGCATGATCATGCCGATGCCGCCCCCTGAGGCCACAGACCCTGTGGACAGTTCATCGTTGTAGTCGTAGCGTTTCATTTCGGGCAGGCCCACCGTGGCCATGGTGGCGGCAGTGGCCGGGCTGGACCCGCACACCGCACCAAAAGCGGTGCAGGCGGAAACCGTGGCCATGGCAAGGCCGCCCTTGATATGGCCAAGAAATTTGTATCCCGCATCGTAGAGCCGCTGGCTGATACCGGAGTTGAATCCCAACTGACCCATGAGAATAAACAAGGGGATGGTGGTCAGATCATAGGAGGCAAAGGTTTCATACACATTTCGGGAGAGGATGACCAGGCCCGCATCGGGATTGACCATGATGGAAAATCCGGCAAAACCCACCGCTGCCATGACGAAGGCCACAGGCATCTGAGTCAGGAACATGAGGATCATGAATGCAATACCAAGAACGCCGATAAGTGTGGGACTCATTTTGTCTTCAACCCTCTTAATTGTTTGATATCATTTACTACCGCCATGAAAATGGTGACGGTAAAGACCGTCAGGCCGGCGGACAACAGGTAGACAATGTAGTAGACCGGAAATTCCAGGTTCATGGAAACCTCTCCGGTTTCATGGATATCCTTGGCATAGAGAAACATCTGCCAGGTGATCAGGCTAAACAGTATGAGGCTCAGCGTCCGGGTCAGGATCGTGATCCAAAGCTGCTTTTGTTTTGGCAGGAGCCGGACCAGGATTTCCACCCCCACATGGCCATCGGCCCGGTAGGTATAGGGCAGGGCGGCTGCCACAAGAATGGCGGCCAGAAATCCCACCACCTCAACCGATCCGAAAATCGGGGCTTTGAAAAAGCGGCCCACCACATCCGCCACCGTGAGCAGCATCATTCCCATGAGCGCTGCCGCCCCTAAAAGTTTAAATACCCGTGATACATGTTCCAGCGGGGTAAATCCCATAATCTGCCTCCCCTGTAAAACTGGCGGGACCGGCCCTCATTTTAGGCCGGCCGCCGCCCATATAAAAGACTTACATACTGCTTTTGATCACATCCACAACCGCCTGGCCGTCTATCCCCTTAGCAGAGACACTTTTGACGTAATCGTCCACAACAACGGCTGCTTTGTCGGCCCATTTCTTGGATTCCGCATCAGACTGGATAATGACCTTGCCGCCTTTTTCTTTGAAGAAGGCCAGGCCTTTTTTATCTGCATCATCCCAGGCCTCGCCGTGTTTGGTTGCGTATTCCGCATTGATTTCCAAGATGATTTTCTGGTGCTCGGGAGAAAGGGCGTTCCATTTGTCTTTGTTCATGAATACCGCAAAGGTGGTGGTATATGCCGTGGAAAAGTTCTGGACCATGTAATGGACCACTTCCCCCAGTTTCCAGCCCTTGTTGGACTCCATGGGGTGGGAAGATCCGTCCACAACACCCTTGTGAAGCATCTGGTAACATTCCCTCATGGATTTGCCCACCGGGGACGCACCTAAAGACGCCTGGACTTTCCCGGAGGTGCCGGTGCCCCTCAGTTTCAATCCCTTTAGATCTTCCAGGGAATTTACCGCCTTGTCACGGGTATGGATGAGGCCGGGACCGTGGGCGTGGAGAAACATGATTTTTGTGTCGTCAAACTCCTTGGGATGGAATTTCTCCAATACGGTATTGGCCACCTTTGTGGCCTGGACACCGCTGGAATATCCCATGGGCAGGTCAATGGCGGATGCAACCGGAAACCGTCCCCTGGAGTAGGCAAGAACTGTCATACCCACATCGGCAATGCCCTGGACAACTGCGTCATAGGTCTGGGGGGCCTTGGTCAGGGTGCCGGCCGGATAGTAATTGAAGACGATTTCATTGTTGGTTCGTTTTTCCACCTCCTTGCACCAGCTTTCTGCCAGCTGGCTCTGGATATGGGTGGGCGGGAAAAAATTTGCATAGGAAAGTTTGGTTTTGGCAATGGCATTCAACGGGAAGCAGACACAGGTAAAAAGAAGCGACAGCCATAATGCGGTCATAACCTTTTTCATCTCACGGACCTCCTCATCATTGGTAAAATTGAATCCGGGTCTGAAAAATTACCCGCCTGGCAGGCAGGGACGCAAACCGTCCGCGAATTGCCCGGGAAAGCAGCAATATCTGTTTCCTAAAGCCGCTTGTTTCGGCTATATGAATTTTGACCCTGGATTGTGGATGACCCTTGCTGGTTGAACAGTGGCTTTTCCTATCACCTCCTTTCAGGTTACGGCGTGATCGGTTTGGAACCCTGTTATTGCCATGGCGTGTCCGGGGACGGATTAGGATGTTGCGTGGTCAGAAGCGCATGTTGCCCGGCAATAAAATATAGTTACAATTTAACTATTAATTAGTTATGCTTTAATACCATATATTGAATGCGGAACCGTTCTGTCAAGGAAAAAAGGGGGATTCGTCAAAACAATTTTTTAGATAGTTGAGCGTATCAACTCATTGACTGGCCCACAGCTATGGGAGTCACCTCTGATGCAGCGTGTGATGTGATTAATGTGTTTTAAAAACAAGTTGTTAGGGTTGGGGACGTTCTGTCGTATGCAATTCGGACAGGGCTGTTTTTTATTCGCCGTGGCTGTTGTTGAAGACCTGTTTCAAGCTTTCCAGAAGCCCTTTTTTCTCATCTTCTGAAAAGCCGCTCAAGTATTTTTGGATATTCTCGTTGTGGGCATCCCGGATATTGTCGATGACCCGCTTTCCTTTGGGGGTGATTTCAAGTACGGTGATGCGTTCGTCTTTAGGATCGTTCTTTCGCAGGATAAAGCCGTTTTTTTCCAGGCGCTTGGCAATCCCCGTCATGTTGGGGCCGGACACCATCATGATCTTGCTGGCAACGGTGACCGTGTTCTGCCCGTTTTTGGAGTTGTTCAGAACCCTGAGCACATTATACTGGGAAAAGGTCATGCCGTAGTCCTTGTAAATGGCATCAGAATCCTTTTTATATACCTCGGAGGCCTTGACCAGGGACACCATGACTTTCTCATCGAGTTTCAGGCCGCTTTTATAGTTAAAGGTTTTCCACTCCGGTTCTTCAGATCGCATATTGAGCCCTTTTTATCTGTTCTTTCATTGCAGATGGGTAATATACCCTGATTGGAGGAAGCGTTCAAGCCACGTATTCGCTTCCGTATAATGCCGGTGAAGCAGAAGATCCGTTGGTGACATGCCGAAACTTGCACCCATTAGCTGAGAAAAATAAAAGACCGGCATATCGAAACCCTCTGGCTGGCGGGTATCAAGATTCACATGGCAGACAGGGCAGCCCACGGCAATGGCATCTGCCCCGGCAGATCTGGCATCGTCCAGGACCTGGCCGCTCAGATCCTTCACAATTTCAGGTTTTGAAACAGCAAAAGATGATCCGCAGCACCGGGTCTTATGGTTCCAGTCAACCGTCCTTAGCCCCGCAGCCTTAAGTACCCGGTCCATTGATTCCGGGGCCTCACAATTATCAAACCCGGCTATTTCAGGGGGGCGGGTGATCAGACAGCCGTAATAGCAGGCAATCTTCAGTCCGGACAGGTCCTGGGTCACAAGGGAGGGGATTTGGGAAAGCAAAGGATCTTCGGAGAATATCTTCAAGGGATGGTAAATCCTTGCCTCCTCATAGCACTGGGTCTGGATGATATCGGCCACGGATTTTCTTGTTTTTCTATCCCGGGCAACATGGTGCTGGGCGGTTTTGAGTTTCGAAAAGCACTCGGGACAAGGCACAATCACCTCTTCTATCCCCATTGCCTCCATCCTGGCCAGGCTTGCCATGGGCAAGGCTTCCGCAAGCAGTCTGGATTTGGTATGGGCTGCGGTGGATCCGCAGCAAACCCACTTTTCAATCTCAACCAGTTCGATATCCATCCTGCGGCATACTGCCGTGAGTGAGCGGTCATACTCTGCTGCCGTGGCGTGAAGGGAGCACCCCGGATAGTATGCATACCTATTCTTTTTCATCTTTTTTCCCGCCTTCCGGCCCGCATGAATATTTTGCGCACCGACCATGCGCCCGTAAACCGGGGCAGCAGATTAAACTTGCCTTTCTTTATCATTTCCACCCCCATCCCAAGATCCCTGGTAAACTCCCGTGTCCTGAGCTTGAACATGGCCACCACCCCAGGTTCGTAGGTCCGTCCGAAAAGCTTTATGTTTTCAAGGAAACTAAAGTTAAACGCCTGGACTTCGGGCACCAAAGGCGGGTGCTCTTCGTTTTCCATAACGATTTTAACGGCCGCCATCACCCCGGCCACATCCACGTGCTGGGGGCACCGGGTGGTGCAGGTCTGGCAGGATGCGCACATCCAGTAGGTTCTGCTTGTGGCAACAAGGTCCGTAAGCCCCAGTTGAATCCCATGGATGAGCTGGGCAGGGGTTAAATCCATCTCATGGACAAGGGGGCAGCCGCCGGCACATTTTCCGCATTGGTAGCACCAGCTTGTATCTATCCCGCCGGCCGCTTTTACGGCATCACTGAAATGATAGGTTTTGCCTTTAACTGGGATTTCGGTCATAACATGCCTTTCTGATTATCGCAGTTCACCTCTTCCATCATTAACCGGATATGGCCCGGGCTTCCATGGGTAACGGTTCCGGTACCTGTTCGGATACGATTTTTTGTACGGCATCAAACTTATCAGGGCAGAGGGTATAACAGGTGTCACACTTGATGCAGGCGGTTTGGTCGATCACATGGATCATTTTCTTTCCCCCCTCAATGGCGTCAACCGGGCAGTTCCGGGCGCAGATCATGCACCCTCTGCATTTTTCAGGGTCAATATAGTAGGAGACCACATGTTCAAACATCTCGTCTATCTCGTCAGCCGCATAGAAGTCTTCCCGTGCCGCCTCATCTTTCAGTTGGACGTCCAGCTTTTCCCGCTTTACCATTTTGATGTAGGGGATGAGCTGTCGCACCCGGGAAAGTTTCCGGGCAAGGTCTGATTCTTCTGTATCATTTGAGATGGGACCCAGTTTTTTGATCCGGTCCACAAATCCATTGACGGCTTTGACATAGGCCGTGCCATCCCCCGAGGACATGAAGGCGATGTTGAGTCTGTCCGGATTCAGGCCCGTGTATGCCATAATCTTTTTACTCATCAGCACCATGTTCAGGGCGTGGTAATTGCCGTGGGTGGCAAAGTTGCACTCATCTAAAATGCAGCCCCCGATAAAGACCCCGTCCACCCCATTGGCAAAAGCGCGGAAGACGAACTCCAGGTCGATTCTTCCCGAACACATGACGCGAATCAGCTTCATCTGGGTTGTATATTGCAGTCTGGAAACTCCAGCCAGGTCGGCAGCGCCGTACGCTCAGAAGTGGCATACAAAGCCCAGGACATTCGGTTCAAAACTCATTCTTCTCACCTCCTTTAAACAGCCGCATCAATCTGGCTTGTGATCTGCTCATCGGTAAAATGCTTTAACTGGATGGCACCGGTGGGGCATTTCATATTGCACAGCCCGCATCCCTTGCACAGCACAGGGAATACCTTTGCCTTGTCTTTTCTTTTGACGGTGGCAAGTTCAACAGCCCCGTAGGTACAGGCTGTCACGCAGACACCGCATCCGATGCATTTTTTTTCATCCACCTCACAGACGGAACCCGGGACCGTCACCGTATCGTGGGAGAGCATGGTCAGCACCCGTCCGGCCGCACCATTGGCATGGCTGATGGTCTCAGGGATGAGTTTGGGATAGTGCGCGGTCCCGCACAAATATAAACCGTCCGAAGCAAATTCCACCGGCCGCAGTTTGACATGGGCCTCTTTAAAAAATCCGGAGGGGCTTAAGGGCACCCCGAACGTCTGTGAGATGTCTGCGGCCTGGGTGGACGGGACAACGGCCGCGGCCAAGGCCAGTGCGTCCGCTTCAATCCGGATCTCCTGTTTCAAGAGCTGATCCGTAACAGAGACAGAGAGTCTACCCCCGTTGTTTTCGGCCCGGACAGCCGGGGCCTGGTCCGGCGAATAGCGGATAAAGCGAACCTGCTTCTCTCTTGCGCTCCTGTAGTAGTCTTCGCTGAACCCGTAAGTCCGCATGTCCCTGTACAGGATAAAAATATCCATATCAGGATTGATCTCTTTGAGGGCCAGCGCATTTTTCACCGAAGCCTGGCAGCAGACACGGGAACAATAATTGTTCTGCTCATTTCTGCAGCCCACGCACTGGATGATGACCAGGCGGTCTGCCCGGCAAACCGTCTGATCCTTTTCAGCCAGTTTTGCCTCAAGCTCAAGCAGGGTCATCACCCGGTCGTTTTCACCATACAGGTATTCTGTGGGCTGGTATTGCCCAGCCCCTGTGGCAATCACCGTGGCCCCGTGTTCGATGCGAAACGGTCCTCGTTCGGAACGGCCCCGGGTAACGAAGTTGCCCACATAGCCGCTGGTCTCATCGATGACCGCTTCGGTGTACACGTGAACCATGGGATGCCGGTAAATCTTTTGAATCAGGTCGGTTACATGTGACTGAACATCCATCCCGTCCAGGGTGTACGGGATGCGTCTGGCCATTCCCCCCAGATCCTTTTCCCTTTCCATCAGATAAACCGGGTGCCCCTGGGCTGCGATGGACAGCGCACAGGTCATCCCGGCGATACCGCCGCCCACCACCATGGCCTGTTTGATGATGGGCACATCGAACTCGGGCAGTGGCTCCAGATGGGCGGCACGGGCCACGGACATGCGGATCAGTTCCTTGGCTTTTCGGGTGGCCTTTTCCTGCTCTTTGGCGTGCACCCAGGAGCATTGTTCACGGATGTTGGCAAATTCAAAATAGTAGGGGTTCAGCCCGCCTTCCCGCACCGTGTCCCTGAACAGGGCATCAAGGGTTCTGGGAGAGCAGGCGGCCAGTACCACGCGGTTGAGCCGGTGTTCCTTTATGCTGTCGATGATTTCCTGGGCGCAGTTTGTGGCGCAGGAAAAGAGCTGTTCCTGAGCATAGACCACATGGGGAAGGGTCAATGAAAATTCAACGGATGAGGGAACATCCACCACGCGTCCGATATTGGCGCCGCAGTGACAGACAAACACACCGATCCTGGGATTCTGATCCGAGACGTCTTCTTCCGGCGGATAAGTCCTTTCCAGGCTCAGTTTTCCCCGTCTTTTATTGAGAAACTCTCCGATCTTGGATCCTGCGGCACTGGCACCGAAAACCGATTCGGGAATATCCGCAGGCCCTCCGAATGCCCCGCTGATATAGATACCGGGCCTTGTGGTCTGCATGGGGGTGTCGGGTGAAATCCGGCAGAAGTCATGCCGGTTCAGCTCGATTCCGAATGCCTGCGCAAGGTCCTTTGCCCCGGCAGGCGGGTTCAGCCCCACGGACAATACCACCATATCAAATTCTTCTTCTTTTACGCCGTCTTCGGGGGTGAAGTAACGCAGTGTGATATTGCGGGTATCGGGGTCTTCTTTGACCACCGACACGTAGCTTTTGATAAACCGTACGTCGGAAAGATTTTCCGTCCGCTGATAAAAGGGTTCGAAGTCCTTGCCGAATGCCCGGATATCATTGTGGAACACCGTGCACCGGGTGTCGGGATCATGATCCTTGGTCAGGATGACCTGTTTTTGGGTATAGGTGCAGCAGACCGAGGAGCAATAGGAGTTGCCGCCCTCAAGTTTCTGGTCCACCTGCCGTGAACCGATACACTGGATCCATGCCACGTTCCCGGGATGCGTTTTGTCAGAATCCCTCAGAATCTTTCCTTCATAGGGGCCTGTGGCGCACATGAGCCGCTCATAGTCCATGCTGGTGACCACATTGGGCCGTCTGCCATACCCATACTGATCCGTGCGGCCGGGCTTAAACGGCTCAAACCCCGGTGCCAGCAGTATGGCCCCGACCCTCACGGTCATTCCGGTCTCGGTCTGGGAAAAATCAATGGCATTATTCCCACAGACAGCCGAGCAGATGTTGCACTTGTTTTCCTTGAGGAAAAGACAGGAGTCGTCAATATAGGCAACCAGGGGGATGGCCTGGGAGTAATAGATATGGACCGCTTTGTTTTCGGATATCTCCTGGTTGAATTGATCCGGGTAAAGGGCAGGGCAGTATTCCACACAGACGGCACAGCCCGTGCATTTGTCCTCATGGATGTACCGGGGTTTCCGGGTCAGTGCCACCTGGAAATCCCCTGCCTCTCCTTCCACCCGTTTGACCTCGGTGTAGGTGAGTACTTCGATGTTCTGCTGCCGGTCTACCTCGACCAGTTTAGGTGACAGGATTCACATCGAACAGTCATTGGTGGGAAAGGTCTTGTCAAGCTGGGCCATGCGCCCGCCGATGGCAGGCGATTTTTCCACCAGAAAGACCTTAAAACCGGCCCCGGCCAGATCAAGAGCGGCCTGAATCCCGCTGATCCCTCCCCCCACGATCATCACATCCCCGTGGCTGTCATTCTTCTCGTTCATGACTTATCCTTTTATCACTCTTTTGGTTGCCCCATGCGTGCCAGGGCGGTCCGGACGGCTTCCATTCCGTATTTGTCCGCCAGGGCTTCAAGTCCGATGTCAAGGTCCTCAGGTTCGGGTTCCGCTTCGGCATCTTCCGGTGAAGCTTCCCGGATTTCCACGGTCAGGGCGTCCACCATGCACCATTTGACGCACAGGGGCTCTTCCTCTCCTTCACACATGTCGCATTTGAGGGGAAGGCCGGAATCCGGCTCCTTGAACTCCTCCCGGGAAGGGCAGGAAGCCCGGCAAAAGGAGCACTCATCATATGATTTGCCGTCAATGGTGTACTGGTCCCGTCCTGCGCATTCGGCCATGGTGTACGCCCCGGCATATACCGGAACGTAAACGTCCCGCAGGGGATCACGGATCACCCTGATGCGGGACCTGGCAGGATTGTTGGAGCTGTATCTGGGCGTGGCGTGGAAGGCGGAGCAGATAATCTCGCAGGCACGGCACCCGTTACACTTGTCCACGTCAATCTTCAGGGTTTTGATCACTTTTTTTTCACTTTTTTCACTGTTTTCTGTCACAATTGGCCTCGCTTTATATCGTTCTTAAGCCCCCGTACTTAGGGCTCTGTAGGGGAAACCGCGGCCGTTCCTTCCGCTGCCGTATCTTCCAGAATACCCCGGGTTAAAAAATCCTCGGCCACAAATGACAGCCCGAATTCCTCCAGGGATTCTTTGGTGGGGATGCCTTCATCATTCCAGCCCTTGTAGGCGTAGTAGGTATCGAGCAGTTCCTTTTCCAGTTCCGGGAACCGCTTCTTCCAGTGATCTGCCGGGGGCCGTTCGTCCTTTCGTCTCAAACCCCTTCGGATGTTAATGGCCCGGACCAGGGTCCGGTAGCGCTTGGCTGCCTGGGTAAGGGTCTCTTCGTCCATCTCAAACCCGGTACCGGCTGTAAGCATCTTGGGGATGTTATGAATATGGTAGGGCGGCTTTATATGGAATGAGGAGACCCCTGAACAGAAGCCCAAGGCATCGTCGATGTAATGCATGCGTTCCTGCCAGTCCACAATTTCGCAGGTCATCTGAACCGTCGGATAGTAGGGAATGGAGTTCTCCCCCCGAAATTCCCAGTTGAGAAAATACTCCTTGAATTTTTCATCCGGCACCTGGAACCAGTCCGACACAAACTTTTCCCGGTCTTCCCGGGTGGGGAAGGGGTGCTGGGGAAACTGCCCCTCAATCTGTGTGATGTTCATCTTTTCCCCGGTGCAGTACATGAGAAAATAGATGGGGTTGAGCATGGACAGCTTTAAGGGCAACTGTTCGTGTTTCTTTATGTTGTTGTGGGCGTAGGCGTCCGCCCCGTTACCGATGGCCTTGGCCGCCCAGTAGGTCCCGTCGGCCAGCACATCGCCGATACCTTCCCGGCGGACGATTTTATCCAGCAAATAGTAAAACCGTCCCTCGTTGTCGTCGGGCAGCCCGGGCAGGTCTTCGTCGCCAAGAATTCCGTTTTCATAGAGTTCCAGGGCAAAGGCCATGACCTGGGGGGTGGAATAGCCGTCCACCCCGTATTCCGTTGCCTGCTGGGCGATCCTGAGCCCGAAGTCCAGGTCGGAATAGGCGCCCATGGTGTAGGTCAGTTTGGTAAAGCACTTCATCATATAGGTGGGCAGCCCGGGCAAAGATAGGGTGGCCCCGCATTTCAAGGGGCAGTTATAGCAGGAGATCAGCCGGGTACGGGCGTCCTCCATGGTCTTGGTCCATTCTTTTTCCACCTCTTCTGTCCAGAACCCCTTGCGCCGGGTGCGGGCGTTGCCCCAGCAGAAGTTTTCCGTATGCCACTTCTCATCGTGGATGGCCATTTCCTGGGGCGATCCCAGGACCGCCAGGATCGGCGTGACAAAGGGAACTGGGTTGTCTTCGCGCCATTTAATATAGTCCATGACCTCGTTGCACAGAGTAATGAACTTTTCAGGATCTGCCAGGTGAATATCCTTGGTGCCCCGGACCACAATGGCTTTTACCCCCTTGTCGCCCATGACGGCACCGATGCCGCCCCGGGAGGCTGAGGAGCGTCCCTGTTCTATGGAGGCGTAAAACACGCGGTTTTCCCCGGCCAGCCCGATGGCCGCCACCTGGGCCTTGGGTTGATTGAGTTCCTTTTTGATGAGTTCAGCGGTTTCAATGGCCCCTTTGCCGGCCAGGTGGGCGGCATCCCGGATCTCCACCTGGTCATTGTGGACATAAAGGTAGACCAGGCGGTCGGACTTGCCCCTGAGAATGATCTTGTCATACCCGGCATGTTTGAGTTCCGGCGCCCAGAAACCGCCCATCATGGAAAAAGCCATGAGTTTGGTCTGGGGAGACAGGGTGGTGACAATGGTCCGGTTGCACCCGATGGCAGGGGTTCCGCACAAAAGCCCGGCGGCAAAGATCAGCAGGTTTTCCGGGGAAAAGGCATCCACCTCGG
>CAJWHT010000070.1 GCA_913041495.1 uncultured Desulfobacteraceae bacterium
GCGACTTCGACCTTGGCAAGGTCGCACTCTACCACTGAGTTATTCCCGCTCAGCAGAAGACGGGATACTTTCTATAGAAAATCGTTAGGCTTGTCAAGCAAAGATTAGAATTAAATTTGAGAAAATTGATAAGGTATTGATACAAAAGACAAATGAAAATTGAAAAAGCAATGGTTACCGGCGGGGGCGGGTTTCTGGGCAAGGCCGTGGTCCGGAAACTGATCGAAAAAAATGGTGATGTGTATTCCTTTTCAAGGGGCCGATATCCGGATCTGGATGCCATGGGTGTCACCCAGGTCCAGGGAGATCTGGCCAACCGGGAAGATGTGGTGGCTGCCTTCAAGGGTATGGACACCGTATTCCATGTGGCGGCCAAACCCGGAATCTGGGGCAGTTATGACAGCTACTACCAGGTAAATGTGACCGGTACGCAAAACGTGATCGCGGCCTGTAAGGAAAACAATGTCGCCCGGCTGGTCCACACCAGTTCCCCCAGCGTCATTTTTGACGACTATGATATGGAAAACGTGGATGAATCGGTTCCCTATCCGGACCATTACCTGGCGCCTTACCCGGAAACCAAGGCCATCGCGGAAAAAAACGTGGTCCAGGCGGCAAAAGAGGGGTTGCCGGCAATCATCCTGCGTCCCCACCTGATCTGGGGGCCGGAGGACAATCATCTGTTCCCGGGTATTGTCAGCCGGGCCAGCCGGCTTAAAATCGTGGGGTCCGAAGATGACCTTGTGGATACCATTTACGTGGATAACGCCGCGGACGCCCACATTCTGGCTGCAGAAGGATTGATTTCAAACCCCGAGCTTTCAGGAAACGTCTATTTCATCAGCCAGGACGACCCCATGTCAAAATGGGCCATGGCCAACGCTTTTCTCAAGGCCGCCGGCAAACCGCCCATTACAGGGAAAATTTCCGCCAGAACCGCCTACATCGCCGGTGTGGTGTTTGAAACCGTGTACAAGCTGTTTCGGATCAAATCCGATCCGCCCCTGACACGGTTTGCCGCCAAGGAGATGGCCACCTCCCATTGGTTCAACATTTCCCGCGTGAAGGCGGACTTAGGGTATGTGCCGAAAGTTTCCACCAAAGAGGGGCTGAAGCGACTGGAGGCATGGGCGTCCGAACAGGATGAATTTTAAGGGAGATATACGGCTGCCATGGCGCACAGGAAAGTGTCCGGAAAATCAGATTCGCCCCAGAAAAAGGATTTACGTTACTTTTATACGAAACTGGGCCGGGTTCTATGGCGGTCGGCCAGGGGGTTCCAAAGAGATCAATGTGCGCTGAGGGCCTCGGCCCTGACCATGTACACCCTGTTTTCCATTGTTCCGGTGATGGCCATGGCGTTCGGTATTGCCAAGGGATTCGGGTTCCAGCAGTTTTTGGAAAATGAAATTATAGCCATGTTTGCGGGCCGTGAAGAGATTATCACCAAAGTGGTGACCTTTTCCAACAACCTGCTGGATAAGACCAAGGGCGGGCTGATGGCAATTTTCGGCAGCGTTTTATTGTTCTACTCCCTGCTCAAGCTCATGTCCCATATCGAAAACGCCTTCAACCACATCTGGCTGGTTCAGGGCGGCCGGTCCATCATCCGGAAGATCACGGATTATCTCACCATTTCCCTTACGGCAGGCCTGCTGGTTCTTCTGTCCGCCGGAACCAATATTTTCGTCACCACCCAGTTGGAACAATTGTTTAACAACGTTAATTTGTCCGTCAATGTGGAAGGGCTCATTTCCCTTGGGCTGAGTTGCCTTCCCTATCTGTCCACCTGGGGGTTGTTTATCTTTTTTTATCTGATTCTGCCCAACAAGCGGGTGGATGTCAAAGCGGCGGTGACCGGCGGAGTGATCGGCGGCAGCCTGTTTCAGCTTATTCAGATGGCCTATTTTAAATTCCTGGTGGGTATGACCAGCTACAACGCCATTTACGGCAGCTTTGCCGCCCTGCCGTTGTTCTTGATCTGGCTCCAGGCATCCTGGGTGGTCCTCTTGTACGGGGCTGAGATCGCATCGGAATGGGAGAACACCAACCTGATGGAAACCCAGGATATCGTTGTTGATGATATCAGTTTAAGGCAGCAGAAGCTGATACTGCTGAGAATCGTCCGTCTCTGTGTCAAACGGTTTGTGGATAATGAGCCGCCAGCCACCGACATCGAAATTTCACGTCAGCTAAAGCTGCCGTTGGCCATTGTGCGCCATCTTTTGGGAAAGCTTATCGCAAGCCGGCTTCTCTTTGTGGTCACTTCCCCGGATGAGGTGGTGGGATATGCCCCGGCAAAGGATATTGAATGCATGACCGTCATGGATGTCATAGACGCCGTGGAAAATCAGAAGAATCTGGATGTAAACGTGGGGGTAACGCTGGTGGCCCAGGCCTTAGAAGATAGTCTCGATGCCTTTGATGCCGCTGCCAGGGCTTCTGTGGGGGAACGCAAGATTAAAGATCTGTGACAGGGCGGTCAGGAGGTGGTGATTTTGAAGAACTCTTTGATTTGGGGTTCTTTGCGTTTTAACTGATCAATGGTCAGCCGCAGTACGGAGTCGTTCACACCGATTTTTTTGGGAGCGTTTTTCACGGTGACGGGTACGGGATTGCCGGAATGTCCGATTCCAGCCTTCTGGGTCAGGTAGTCCGCCAGGTTGATGATCAGGGCCTGGTGGCGGTATTCAACCGGAGAGGACTCCGGGTTGTGGTGGAACCTGCAGGGGATGAGGATGGACAAAGGAAAATCCCAGCGTTTCATCAGCAGGGCGGACAGCACGGCATGGTCCATCTTAATGACGGCGTTTTCACTGAAATACAGCGGCTTTTTGTTTTCCATGGCATACTGCCGGACCTGGGTATATTCCTGCTTGAAGTAGACGCTGAAAATGACTTTGCCCATATCGTGGAGCAGGGCGGGAATGAAAATCTTGCTGGCCACAGCCGGGTTGGTTCGTTTGGCCAGTTCCTTTGACACGGTGGCCACCCCGATCCCATGGATCCACAGGGCTTTCATGTCCAGAGTCAGGCCCGATTTGTCCGATACGCTGGACAGAATTCCCATGCCCAGGGCGATCCCGATGATTTCGTCAAACCCGATCACGGAAATGGCGCGCTTGATGGTCTCCACCGGGTTTTTCTGGGCATAGTATACGGAGTTGGCCAGCTTGAGCAGCTTGTTTGTCATCCCCTGGTCATAGGAGATGATTTCTGCCAGCTTTTCAGTGGTGGTGGATTCATCCGATGCAACGCTGATGATCCGGTCCACCACGACGGGCAGGGTGGGCAGGTCACTTTCCCGCTTCTGAATCATTTTGAGAATTTGCTCTTTAACGTCCATCTAGCCCTTTTCACCGTAACGGTTGTAAAAGACTTTATCGTATGCCAGTGTATCCGCGCCGTGACCAGGTTTTTTTTCAGCAGGATACCCTATCGCAATAATGGATTCAATCATTAAATTCTCGGGGATCTCCAGAAGATCCCTGATATAAGCGTCTGCGCTCTTGGTTCTGTCGTGGTCCCTTTTGCGGATCTGGATCCAGCAGGACCCCAATTCCAAAGAGGTGGCGGCCAGGTGAATAAAAATTGAGGCAATGGATGCATCTTCGACGCAGACATCGCTTTCCGTGGGATCCGCACAGACCACGATACCCAAGGGGGCTCCCTTGAGGAAGGATGCGCCGTGGGGCTTGGACTCGGACAGCTTTTCAAGCAGCTGCGGATCATCCACCACGATAAACTGCCAGGGGTTGAAGCTCCTTGATGACGGAGACCGCAACGCCGCTTCGATGAGTTTTTCCCTGGTGGCCTGGTCTATGGGTTGATCCGTGAATTTGCGGACACTTCTGCGCGCTTTGATCAAATCTAAAAACATGGACTCCTCCGTTGGTGTTGATTGGAAATTGAAGGTGAAAGCGAGTGTCAACCTGGTGCGGGTTCTCGGTGTCGGACGTGGTCCGTGTCGACCTTCAAGAAATGCAACTGCTTAGGGGTACCGGGTGATGTTGATGTTTCCCCGGGCATTCATTTCATCAAATTTTTTCCTCAAAAACCGTTTGAACCGGTTGCGCGTTACGGGCCACAGCAGCATCAGCCCCATGGCGTCAGTCAGAAGGCCCGGGGTAATCAGAACCAGGCCGGCGATGAGGATGATCAGGGCATCTATAAGTTCTTCGGCCGGCATGAGGCCCTGGTTTAGATTCTGGCGGACCTTCAACATAGTGTTCATCCCTTCCATCCGGGCCAGCCAGGCGCCTGCAAAGCCGGTGAGAATAACCAGGGCCACGGTGTTCAAACCGCCGATCACGGTACCCACCTGGATCAGAAGATAAAGTTCAATCACCGGAATGAGGGTGAAACACAAGAAAAGCTTAAATAACATGGGCATCTCCCAAAAGGTTTATATCTTACTGCATTATGGAGATGAAACATTAAATGTCAAGAATTAGCCTGCCGGTCGGCATAGACACGGCCGATCATTTCCTTGAGGAATTTGGCGGCCACCATACCGGTTACGGAGATAAAGTCCCTGTCCGGGTTGTATTCAACGATATCCCCACCGATGATTTTGCCGTCAAGGGTGTGTAGCAGATCCAGCACCTGGCGTGTGGTCATCCCGCCGGGCTCATGGTGGGATACCCCCGGTGCAAAGGCCGGGTCCAGGCAATCCAGGTCGATGGAGAGGTAAACCGGACCGTCAAACCTGAGGGCGGATAGGCCTTCCAAGCCGTCTTTCATTTCGTGGACCTCAACCTTGAACCTTTCAGCCTGCTTGCGCTGATGGCTGTTCATGGTGCGAATGCCCGCCTGGACAAGGCGCCTGGCATATCCTTGTTCCATGATCCTGGCAAAAGGGCTGGCGTGGGAATGGGGATTGTTGTCCAGATTGTCGTATAGATCCGGGTGGGCATCCAGATGAAGGATATTAAGGTTCGGATGAACCTTGGCAACCGCCCGGACGATGGGATAGGTGACGGAGTGGTCTCCGCCCAGAGATATCAGCCGGTTGTTCTGTGCCAAAAGTGTTTTTGCCTTGCTCGTGACGGCGGAAAAGGCCGTTTCCCTTGAGGCCCATTCCACATTGCCGGCATCGTGCAGGCAGTCCAATTGTCCCAGGTCAATTCCCGTTTCCGTCCACAGGTTGGATGAGTCGCTTGCATAACACTGCCGGATACGATCCGGTGCCTGTGCGGCACCTCTTTTAAATGAAGAATTATGGTCCAGGGGGATACCCAGTACACACAGGGCATTTTCAACAGGGTCAGTTGGGGAGTATGGGATCATCATCAGTCTTTGTTAAATGTGGGTTCATGGATAGGTTCCGGTCAGAAGGGGCAAGGGTTTCCGGAGTTATATGTTGTCCGGATCGCCAGATCTTTTCAGGTACCTTGGCCTCGATTGACGGGGCCAGGATATCAAGAAAATGGTCCCTGGAGATTTCCACGGCCCCCATACGCAGCAAGTGATCCGTGGTCACCTGGCAGTCGATCATATGAAATCCGAATCCTTCCAGGTGTCTTGCCAGGGCCACAAGCGCTGTTTTAGAGGCGTCGGAGGTCCGGCTGAACATGGATTCTCCGAAAAAGGATCGGCCGATGCTGACGCCGTAAAGCCCGCCTGCAAGTTCTCCGTTCTCCCAGGCTTCCACGGAATGGGCGATTCCCATCCGGTGAAGTTCGATGTACGCCTCAATCATGCCATCGATGAGCCAGGTGCCTTCGTCTTTGTTCCGCCGGGGCAGGGCACAGGCATGGATCACCTCTTCGAATGCAGTGTCCACACGGATGTCGAATACCCTCTTTTTTATTTTTTTCTTAAGGCTCCTGGAAATTCGGATTTCTGAAGGGAAGAGCACCAGCCTGGGATCGGGGGACCACCAGAGAATGGGTTCACTGGCGGAAAACCATGGAAATATGCCGTGTTTATAGGCCAGCACCAGACGATCCGGTGACAGGTCTCCTCCGATGCAGAGGAGACCGTCGGATCGTGCAAGCCATGCCGGCGGAAATTCGATTCGGTCGGATAGCCTGAACAGGGGCATTAGCTGGATTTAAAGCTGAAGGTCAACTCGTCGTTTTTCAGTCCGATGGACAATTTGCCGCCTTTTTCCAGTCTGCCGAAAAGGATTTCATCTGTGAGCTTGTCCTTGATGGTAGTCTGGATGAGACGTGCCAGGGGCCGGGCGCCGAATTTGGGATCGTATCCCTTGTGGGCCAGATGGGTCCGGGCATTGGCCGAGTATGTCAGGGAAATATTCTTTTCCTTGAGCATCTCTTTGAGTTCCCTCATGTTCTTGTCCACGATCAGTTCCATCACCCGTTCGGAGAGGTGGTTGAACTGGACAATACCGTCAAGGCGGTTGCGGAATTCCGGGCTGAAGGTTTTTTCCACCGCTTTAAACCCCTTCATATCCGCCGTGGCGGTCTGAGAACCGAATCCGATGGTGTTGGAACTCATCTCCCTGGCCCCGGCGTTGGAGGTCATGATGATGATAACGTTCCTGAAGTCGGCCGACTTGCCGTTGTTGTCCGTGAGCGTGGCATAGTCCATCACCTGGAGCAGGATGTTGTAAAGGTCCATGTGGGCCTTTTCAATTTCATCCAGCAGCAGCACCGAGTGGGGGTGCTTGCGGATATTGTCCGTGAGAATGCCGCCCTGGTCAAACCCCACATAGCCCGGAGGGGCACCGATGAGCCGGGATACCGCATGCTTCTCCATGTATTCACTCATGTCGAAGCGCAGGAACTCAATGCCCATGTTCGCGGCCAGCTGCTTGGCCACTTCGGTTTTGCCCACGCCGGTGGGCCCCATGAACAGGAAGGAACCGATGGGACGGTCCGGAGCGGCAAGGCCGGCTCTGGAGCGCTTGATGGCAGTCGTCAGGGTATGGATGGCATCGTCCTGTCCGTAGATGACGTTGAACAGTTTGTCCGGCAGGGTTTCAAGATTGCTCTTGTCCGCTGAGGTCACATTGGACACAGGTACTTTAGCGATCTTGGCAACGATGTTTTCGATGTCCTTGGGACTTACGTTCTTTCGTTTGCCCTCGTGCTTGAGCCGGAGGAAGGCGCCGGTTTCATCCAGAACGTCGATGGCCTTGTCCGGCAGGAACCTGTCGTTGATGTACTTGTCGGACAGGTAGGCGGCTGCTTCTATGGTTTTATCCGGATATTTAAGACTGTGATGTTCCTCGTAGTAAGGCCGCAGACCCTTGAGGATCTGTGTGGTCTCTTCCACGCTGGGTTCCGAGACTTCGATCTTTTCAAACCGGCGGGAAAAGGCCCGGTCTTTTTCAAAGTGGTTTTTGTATTCCTCATAGGTGGTGGTGCCGATACACTTGATGTCACCGGATGACAGCGCCGGTTTCAGGATGTTGGATGCATCCATGGATCCTGACGTGGTGGCGCCGGCCCCCACAACCGTGTGGATTTCATCAATCACCAGCAGGGCGTTCTCCTTCTTTTCAAGGGCGTTGATCACATCCTTGAGCCGCTGTTCAAAATCCCCCCTGTATTTGGTGCCGGCAAGCAATGCGCCCATGTCAAGGGAGTAAAGTTCGCAGTTTTCCAGAAGGGTGGGTACGGACTTGCCTTCGATCTTCAGGGCCAGTCCTTCGGCAATGGCAGTTTTGCCCACACCGGGATCACCCACAAGAATGGGGTTGTTTTTCCGGCGGCGGCACAGCACCTGCATCACCCGGTCCGTTTCCAGTTCGCGTCCGATCAACGGATCAATCTTGTTGTCACGGGCCCGTTGCAGCAGGTCGGCTGTAAAGGACTCCAAGGGATCCTTTTTTTTCTGGCGTTTGGTTTTGGGGTCGGCCTGGGGGAAAATCTGCTGATCCCTGCCCGGGCTTTCCTGCTTTTGTGTTTTATCTGAATCGCTCTCGTGGGAGATGTGTTTGAGCACGTCCAACCGGGTAATTCCTTCGGCTTCCAGGTAGAATGCCGCATGGCTGTCCTTTTCCTGGAAAATGGAGGCAAGGATATCCCCTAAATTGACTTCGGATTTTTCAGCGGACCTGGCATGGTTGATGGCCCGCTGGATCATCCTCTGAAACCCGATGGTCTGCTGGAGCACATACTCATCTTTGGTGTCTATTTTGGTCAGCTTTTCATCAAAGAAACGTTCCAGTTCCTCTTTGATCTGTTCAGGGCTTCCACCGCATCTTTCAATGGTTTCCATTCCCGATTCATGGTTAAGGATGGCGTAAAGAACATGCTCAACACATACATACTCATGCCTTCTTTTCTTTGCTTCCCGAACGGCAAAACCGAGAGCTGTACTGAGTTCTTTGCTTATCATGGGTCATTCACTCCTTTTCCATTGTACTCTTTAAGGGGAACCCTTTATTGCTGGCCAGGTTGTGAACGGTTTCTACTTTGGTCTCTGCGATTTCCCTGGGGTAAATCCCGCAAACTTCCTTACCCTTATGATGTACATTAAGCATGATTTGTGTTGCTTTTTCAAGTGATTTTCCGAATACGCGGACCAGTATGTCCACGACAAACTCCATAGTTGTATAATCGTCATTATGGAGCAGGACTTTATACATGGGCGGCTTTCCCTCCCGTGTATCCGATGAAATCCTTGGTCTTGTTTTTGAGTCCGTGGATGTCATGGGGGCTTCCTAGTTCATACAGCATTTTTTGTATTTTTTCCCGCTGCCGCAGGGGCAGGGATCGTTGCGCTGCACTTTCTTTGACGATCGTTTCACCGGCTTTTGGGCGGTGGGCTCATCTGCATGGGAGAAGGTCAGGTCCTGCTCTTCTTTGGCCTTCATCTCCTCCACCTGCGACGGAGAGGCAATCTGAATTTTAAACAGGATGTCCACCACCTCTTCCTTGATCCGTTCCATCAGACCCTGGAACATATCAAAGCCTTCTTTCTTATAGATTCTCAATGGATCCTGCTGGGCATAACCGCGCAGGCCGATACCCTCTTTGAGGTGATCCATGGAGAGCAGGTGCTCTTTCCAGCGGGTATCCACGGTCTGAAGGAGGATAAAGCGTTCTAACTGGCGCATCTGCTCATCTCCGATGAGGTTTTCCTTGGCCAGATAAAGATCCTTTGCCGTGTTGAAGATAAACTCCGCCAACTGGTCGGTGGACGGATGGTCTGCCGCCGCCTTTTCCATGGGCAGTGCCAGGTTGAATACCCGTTTGATTTCATTGTCCAGCCCGTTAAGGTCCCAGTCTTTGACCGGTGCCTTTTCCTGGGCAAATCCTTCAACAATATTGTATGCCAGGTCCTCGATCATATCCAGGACCACGGGTTTGAGGTCCTTTTCTTCCAGGGCCTGCCTGCGCTGGCGGTAGATCACTTCACGCTGCTGGTTCATGACATCGTCATATTCCAGCAGATGCTTCCTGATTTCAAAGTTGTGGCCTTCCACCTTGGACTGGGCGTTTTCTATGGCCCGGGAGATGAACCGGTGTTCTATATGCTCTCCTTCTTCAATCCCTAAACGGTCCATGACCGCATGAATCCGTTCTCCTCCGAATATTCTGAGCAGATCATCTTCCAAGGAGAGATAGAACCGTGAGCTGCCCGGATCTCCCTGGCGGCCGGAACGGCCCCGCAGCTGGTTGTCGATCCGCCGGGATTCATGGCGTGAGGTACCCAGGATGTGCAGCCCGCCCAGCTCCTTTACCCCTTCTCCCAGCTTGATGTCCGTACCGCGGCCCGCCATGTTGGTGGAGATGGTAACGGCGCCTTTCTGGCCGGCATTGGCCACGATCTCCGCCTCCGCCTTGTGGTGCTTGGCGTTGAGCACATTATGTTTGACGCCTTTTTTCTTCAGCTTTTTACTCAAGCTTTCGGATACGTCAATGGAGATGGTGCCCACCAGTACGGGCTGGCCTTTTTTATGAAGCTCTATAATTTCTTGTATGGCAGCATCATATTTTTCTTTCTGGGTCTTGTAGATCAGGTCGGGAAAATCTTTTCTGACCATGGGCCGGTGGGTGGGGATGACCAGCACTTCAAGGTTGTATATTTTTTTGAATTCAGGAGCCTCTGTTTCCGCGGTGCCGGTCATGCCGGACAGCTTGTTGTACATCCTGAAGTAGTTCTGGAAGGTGATGGAGGCAAGGGTCTGGTTTTCATTTTCAATCTTAACCCCTTCCTTGGCTTCCAGTGCCTGATGCAACCCTTCGGAATATCGCCGGCCTGTCATGAGGCGGCCGGTGAATTCGTCTACAATCACCACCTGGTTGTCCTTGACAATGTAATCGGTATCCCGTTTGAACAGGGTGTGGGCCTTGAGGGCCTGGTTCAGGTGGTGGAGAATTTCAATGTTGGCCGGATCGTACAGGTTTTCCACCCCTAACAACTCTTCTCCCCTGGCAATGCCTTCCTCAGTCAAAGAGACACTTTTGGACTCCTCATCCATGGTATAATCCGTATCCTTCTTGAATCCCGGAATGATGGTGTTTACCTGGTGGTAGAGGTGGGTGGACTTTTCAGTGGGTCCGGAAATGATCAAGGGGGTTCTTGCCTCATCAATGAGGATGGAGTCCACTTCGTCCACAATGGCAAAGTTCAACTCCCCCTGGGCAAGATCCTCGCTTTCGAATTTCATGTTATCCCGAAGATAGTCAAATCCGAATTCGTTGTTGGTGCCGTAAGTGATGTCTGACTCATAGGCCGCTTTTCTTTCCTGGGAATCCATGTCACTTAAGATGACACCCACGGAAAGATCCAGGAAATTATAAATTTCCGCCATCCACTCGGCATCACGTTTGGCCAGGTAATCGTTGACCGTAACGATGTGTACCCCTTTTCCGCTCAGGGCATTGAGATAGGCAGGAAGGGTGGACATCAGCGTTTTGCCTTCACCGGTTTTCATCTCTGCAATGGTGCCGTTGTGCAGGGCGATGCCGCCGATAAGCTGTACATCAAAGTGGCGCATGCCAAGGGTTCTGACAGAGGCCTCCCGGACCAGGGCAAAGGCTTCGGGTAAAATGTCATCCAGGGATTCACCCTTGCTGATGCGGTTCCTGAATTCATGGGTCTTTCCGGCCATTTCTTCATCGGTCATCGCCTGGATTTCAGGTTCAAGGGCATTGATCTGATCTACGATGGGCTGGATTCTTTTTAGTATTCTGTCGTTGTTGGAGCCGAATATCTTGGTGAAAAATTTCAATACCATGTAAGCCTTACCTGTACTGTTCCTTGGGGTTATGTCATTTTCATCAACTGCCGATTGCCTGTAAAACATATAAGCATTAATTGAGGAAAGAAAACACAAAAATTAATTTTAATGATCATTATATAGTGGCAGGTATGACGCCGGGTAAAAAGATTTGAAAATCCGAGCGTTCGGAACCAGGGGGAAATGCACTATACCTCAGTTAAGGATATACTTCAGGGGGTTTTCCGGAACACCATTGGTGCGGACTTCGTAGTGCAGATGGGGACCGGTGCTCTGTCCGGTATTGCCCACTGTGGCGATGACTTCACCCCGTTTAACCTTCTGGCCGCGTTTCACGAGAATATCTTTGCAATGGGCATATTTTGTTACCTTGCCGTATCCGTGATCAATGACCACCAGGTTGCCGAAGTACATTTTTCTGGCAGCATAGGTCACCTTGCCGTTGGCCGTGGCGATGATTTCGGTGCCGGACCGGTTGGAAATATCCAGGCCGGAGTGAAAGCTGCGTTTTCCTGTGAACGGGGATTTGCGGTACCCGAACCTGGAGGTGATCCAGCCGCCGTCAATCGGCTTGATGGAGGGGGTGGACGCCAGCAGGTTTTTCTTTTTTTCCAAATTATTGATGAGATCCTGGAAATCCAGGGTTTTGCCCGAGGCCGCAGCCTGGGCCTGGTTGAGTTGCTGGTGCATCTCCCTTATCAGATTGCTGTGCCGGGTTTCCAGGGGCAGATCCGGATCCAGTTCGTTTTCGGGCAAGCCCCCGATACCAATGAGGCTGGAAGAGTCTCCGCGTTTCTGGATATCCGCAATCAGTCTCACCTGATCTTCTAATCTGGCCAGGTTTTTTACCTGGGTCTTGAGCCGTTCGATTTCCCTGGCAAAGGTCTGTACCTGTTTGCGCTGGTTCACAAGTTCGCCGGTCTGTGATTCAAGGACCTTGTTTAAACTTGCGTTATCAAAGGATATTTTTTTTAAGTGGTAATAGTCGTATCCCAGGTAGGACAGACCGCCCACGGCCCCGAGCATCAGAAAAAAGAAAAAGAGAGCCAAGGGTTTATAAACGGAAATTTCTTTGATATCCGAGCTTCCGCCTGAGTGAAACCAAATTTTTAATCTTTTTTTCATCTTCACTCTCTTATAAATGATATCCTGATGATGTCAAGCAATTATTGGGCTACAACGGCGTCTGGACCGCATCCAGCCCGGCTGTTTCCGGCAGGTTGAACATGATATTCATATTCTGGACCGCGGCTCCTGCAGCCCCCTTGAGCAGGTTGTCGATGGCCGAAACCAGGATGAGCCGGTTGCCCGATGGCTCAAGATGACAGCCGATATCACAGCAGTTGGTGCCCCGGACGTGGGACATGGCCGGAAATTCCCCCGGATTCAACAGCCGGACAAAGGGTTCATCCTTATAATAGTCTGTGTATGTTTCCCTGACTTTTTCCAGAGTGACGCCCTGGTTTGCAGTGGCATAGATGGTGGATATCATGCCCCGGGTCACAGGGACCAGGTGGGGGACAAAGGTGATGGCTACATTTTTTCCCGCAGTCTGGCTCAGGATTTCCTCAATCTCCGGGGTGTGCCGGTGATTGCCCACCTTGTATGGTTTAAAGGATTCGTTGACTTCGCAATAATGGGTGGCCAGGGACAACGAGCGTCCCGCACCGCTGACCCCGGACTTGGAGTCGGAGATCAAGCCTTCCGTGGAAATCAGCCCCGCTTTGATCAGGGGAACCAGTGCCAGCAGGATGGAGGTGGGATAACATCCGGGGTTGCCCACAATCCTGGCGGATTTGATTTTTTCTCTAAACAATTCACACAACCCGTAAACGCTTTCCGAAAGAAGGTCGGTGGCCGAATGGGGCTGGTAGGCCGCCTCGTATGCCTTTGCATCGGTGAACCTGAAATCGGCTGAAAGATCCACCACCTTGATCCCTTTTTCGATGAGTTGGGGGGCAAATGCCATGGACACCTTGTGGGGCAGGGCAAGGAACATCATGTCCACCCGGCCGGCAAGGTCATTCGCGTCAAAGGCTTCGCAAACCAGGGTTTCAAATCCGCGCATGGACGGGAAAATGTCGGTAAGGGCCTTTCCTTCGTAAGAACTTGAAGTGATGACTTCAAGGCTTGCCTCAGGATGGTTTGAAATCAGTTTGGTAAGTTCTACCCCCGTATACCCGGATGCGCCTGCAATGCCTGTTCTGATCATGGTATCTCTACTCTTCTTTTGGGTTTAGTCATTATCTGCTATTGGGTTGATGTCAGCCCATATTTGTAAACCAAAACAGCCGGCTTTGTAAATCATATAAATGAATCCGGTGCGCAATTTTATGCACACCCCATATTCCACCGGTATGGCGAAAAGGCCTGTGGCTGCTTGTTAATTCGGCGTTTTCATCAAAAATGTTTAATTGCAAAAAGCATTCCCCATCTGGTATGTGAAGGAGAATATAACCCATTTCACTGTGATAAGGAAAGTTGACCATGAAAAATAAGGTTGTCGTATCCGCCGCCATGATCCAGGATTGCCCTGTTTTCCTCAACCTTAAGGCCAGCCTTAAAAAGGCCGAAGGATTAATCGAAAATGCCGCCAGGAAAGGGGCGGAGCTTGTGGTGTTCCCCGAAACCTGGCTGCCCGGTTACCCGGTGTGGCTGGACAATTCACAGGGCGCGGCCATGTGGAACCATCCCGGAGCAAGGTCTCTTTACAGAATATTATGCGAGAACGCGGTAACCGATTTTGAACTGGCACAACTATCGAAGATGGCCGGTAAAAATAAGGTGGATCTTGTCATGGGCTGTCATGAAATTGACGCAAATACCCTATACAACACCATGGTGTTTTGCCCTGGATCGGGTGGAAAAGCGGTGTTGCATCGAAAACTCATGCCCACCTACAACGAAAAGTTGATTTGGGGATGGGGGGATGGATCCACACTGTCCACGATGGATACGCCTGCCGGGTGTGTGGGCGGTCTGATCTGCTGGGAGCACTGGATGCCCCTGGCCCGGGCAGCCATGCACGCCAAAAAAGAGGTGGTTCATGTGGCCCAGTGGCCGTCGGTAATTGAGCTTCACCAGATTGCGTCACGCCACTACGCCTTTGAGGGCCGGTGTTTCGTTCTGGCCTGCGGTACCGTGATGAACAAAGCAGAGGCATTGTCGGGGTTCGACTCTTTAGGGATTGATGCCCCTGACGCCAGGGATATGCTTGCCTCTATTCAAGGACGTGCAGAAACGCTGCTCATGACAGGGGGCTGTGCTGCCATTGGGCCGGATGCCGCCTATGTGACAGAACCCGTATATGATAAACGCGGTATTTTTATGGCCGATCTGGATCTCAACAGTATAACGGAATCGGCCATGGTGATGGATACGGACGGCCACTATGCCAGGCCTGATATTTTTTCCCTGACGGTGAATGAGGCGCCCATGGGATCAGTGGTATTTCAAAAATAAAAAAAGGGACACAGGTCTTAAGAGATCTGTGTCCCATAGGTGATTCTTATTTGAATCTGCTTAGTGCAGGATCTGGCTCAAGAAGAACTTGGTTCTTTCATGTTCCGGATTTTCAAAGAAGTCGATGGGGTTGTTTTCTTCAAGAATCATCCCGGCGTCCATGAGCATGACCCTCTGGGCAACGGTCTTGGCAAAACCCATCTCGTGGGATACCACGATCATGGTCATGCCTTCATCCGAAAGCTGGACCATCACGTCCAATACCTCTTTTACCATTTCAGGGTCAAGAGCGGAGGTGGGTTCGTCGAACAGCATGACCTTGGGTTTCATGCAAAGGCTTCTGGCAATAGCCACACGCTGCTGCTGGCCGCCGGAAAGCTGGCCCGGATACTTTTTCGCCTGTTCTGCAATTTTTACTTTTTCCAGGTAGAACATGGCGGTTTCCTCCGCCTCTTTTTTCGGGGTTTTTCTCACCCATACCGGACCCAGGGTCAGGTTTTCAAGGATGGTCAGGTGGGGAAAGAGGTTGAAATGCTGGAACACCATGCCCACCTCAGTCCGGATTTTTTCAATGTTTTTCAGGTTGTTGGTCAGCTCGACGCCATCGACGATGATCTGGCCTTTCTGGTGTTCTTCCAGCCTGTTGATACAGCGGATCAGGGTGGATTTTCCAGATCCGGACGGGCCGCAGATAACTATTTTTTCTTGTTTTTTTACTTCCAAGTTGATGTTTTTCAATACGTGGAAGTCCCCGTACCATTTGTTCAGATCCTTGATCCGGATAATGGTGTCATCGTCCTGGGACGTGTTTTCCTGCTTTGTATTTTTTTGTGGGGTGGTGTCGGTGTTGGGTTCGGTCATGGTTTATCCTTAGCAATTAGCTGCGTTTATCTGTATCCAGTTCCCGTTCAAGTTTCCTTGAAAAATTGGACATGGAAAAACATCCTAAAAAGTACATCAGGGCCACAAATAGGTACATTTCCGTGGAAAAGCCCATCCATTCCGGATTCTGGATCACGGTTTTGGAGGTCAAAAGGAAATCGTACAGGGCAATGATCACCACAAGCGAGGTATCTTTAAAGGCCGATACCAGTACGCTGACGGTGGGCGGAATCACGATTTTCAATGCCTGGGGCAGGATAATGAGCCGCATGGTCTGTACGTAGTTTAGCCCCAATGCGTCTGCCGCTTCATACTGTCCCTTGGACATGCCCTGAAGGCCGCCCCTGACAACTTCGGCCACATAGGCGGCCGTAAACAGGATAATGGCCACCTGGGCCCTGAGGATGGTGTTGAAGGTCACCCCTTCGGGCAGGAAGAGGGGAAAAATGATCGAGGACATGAACAGCAGGGAAATCAACGGCACCCCCCGGATCAACTCGATATACGCCACGGACATATAGCGGATGATGGGCATATGTGACCCGCGGCCCAGGGCCAGCAGTACGCCTAATGGGTAGGCTGCCGTAAGGCCGAACACGGAGAGCAGCAGGGTCAGGGGCAGGCCGCCCCATTTCATGGAATCCACCGGGGTGAGCCCCAAAATGCCGCCCTTCATGAGGACGCCCATGGTCACGAGACCTGCCAGCCATCCATACCCTAAGGCCTTGCCCCAGTACTTTTTGTTGTTTGAGAAAAAGAGCAGGGCAAAGAGGATCATCATGGCGGTAAAGGGCCGCCAGTGAAGTTCGTGGGGATAAAACCCGAAGATAACGAATCTTAAGTTCTGGGTGACAACGGACCAGCAGGCACCGGAACCGTTTTTACAGCCGGCCCCATCCGAAAACCAGGACGCATCGATGAAGGCCCATTTCAAAAACGGGGGAACGAACTTGATGATAAAGGCAAGGAAAATAATTGTGAGAACGGAGTTGAATATCCCGTTAAACAGGTTCTCCTTCAGCCATCCCACCACGCCTCTCCGGTTTACCGGCGGTTTGATGGTTTTGATATACTCATAGTCAATTTGGACGACAGCCATATTACCTCTCTACCAACTTGGATTTTTTGTTATACCAGTTCATGAACAATGAGGTGGAGATGCTGAACACGAGATAACAGGCCATGATCAGGGCCACACCTTCAATGGATTGTCCGGTCTGGTTAATGGTGGTGTTGGCAACGGATACGAAATCCGGGAATCCGATGGCAATGGCCAGGGACGAGTTTTTTGTCAGGTTGAGCATCTGGCTGGTCAGGGGCGGGATGATCACCCGCAGGGCCTGGGGCAGGATGACCAGGTTCAGGATATGTCCCTTCTTAAGGCCGATGGACATGGCTGCCTCAGTCTGGCCACGGCTCACGGCCTGGATGCCGGCCCGCACCGCCTCTGCCACAAAGGCTGAGGTGTAGATGACAAGTCCCAGCAGCAGGGCGATAAATTCCGGGGACAGCATCAGTCCCCCCCTGAAGTTGAACCCTTTGAGTTCCGGGATATCCATCCCGGTGGGAGCACCGAACACCGCCCAGGTGATCAGCGGCAGCCCCAGGGTTACGCCGATGGCGGTCCAGAATACGGGAAAATCCTGTCCGGTTTTCGCTTTGCGGCGTTTGGCCCAGCGCCGGACAAGGTAGGCGATGACAAGTCCCACACCCACTGCGGCCAGCATATATCCGTGGGCCGGGTGGGCCGCCGGGATCCCCATGGCCACGCCGCGGTTGCAGATAAAAAGCCCGGCAAAGGGGTGGAGTGCCTGCCGCGGAGATGGAAACGACTCATAAAAAAGGGCATACCAGAAGAAAAGTTGCAGCAGGACCGGTATGTTCTGCATCACTTCGATGTAAATCATGGCCAGCTTTTGAACCAGCCAGTTGGTGGACAACCGGGCTACACCGACGAAGACCCCGATGATCAGGCAGAGCACGATACCGATAAAGCTGACTTTCAGGGTGTTGAGTACCCCGACCATCAGCGCCCTGCTGTAATTGTCCGCAGCAGAGTATTTGATGACGCTCTCTCCGATTTCAAAGGCCGCCTCTTTTTCCAGAAAGCCGAACCCGGAAGAGATGTTCTGCTTTTCCAGATTCACCAGGGTGTTGCTCACCAGGTACCAGGCCAGCAGCCCGAACATCAGTACCGTGAACGCCTGGTAGGCAATAGCCCGCTTGTCCGGATCCAGCCAGAACGGAACTTTTTCTTCTGAAATGCTATTTTTCATGGCGTATTTTCATGGTCTATAAGTGTCGCTTCGGGTGAAACAGCGCCTGCCGGTCGGCAGGCGCTGTCAGGGGTATTCTAACTATCTGATGGGAGATGCGTACATCAGGCCGCCGTCTGTCCAGAGGGCGTTGAGACCGCGCTGCAGTCCGAGGGGGGTGTCAGGGCCGATATTCCGGTCAAATATTTCACCGTAGTTACCGACCTGTTTAACGATGTTGTAGGCCCATTTGTCATCCAGACCCAACTGTGCGCCCATTCCCGGGGTAACACCTAAGAAACGTTTGATGCCAGGATTGTTGGATGCCATCATTTCGTCAACGTTTTTAGAGGTAATGCCGAATTCTTCGGCCTGGATCATGGCCATAACGGTCCAGTTGACGATGTCATACCACTGGTCGTCGCCGTGTCTGACAACCGGTGCCAGGGGTTCTTTGGAGATGATTTCGGGCAGCAGTTCATACTCTGCGGGGTTGGGCGCTACGGATCTCTGGGCTGCCAGCTGGGAAGCGTCAGAAGTCAGAACGTCGCAGCGTCCGGCAAAGAAGGCCTTGTTCAGTTCCGCGGTGTTTTCAATAACAACCGGGGACCATTTCATGCCGTTGGTTCTGAAGTAGTCGGCAGCATTCATTTCGGTGGTGGTGCCAGGAAGAACACAGACGGTGGCACCGTCAAGTTCTTTGGCGCTTTTCACCCCAAGTTTTTTGGAGATGAGGAAGCCCTGGCCGTCATAGTAGTTGACCTGGGCAAAGTTCAGCCCGGATTGGGTTTCCCTGGACAGGGTCTGGGTGGTGTTTCTGCACAGCACGTCAATTTCTTTGGACTGGAGGGCCGGCAGACGCTGTACTGCGGTGAGCGCTGAAAATTTAACCTTGGATGCATCGCCGAATACGGCGGCGGCAACAGCCTTGGCAGTATCCACGTCCAGGCCTTTCCATTCACCTTTGTCATCCGGCATGCTGAAGCCGAAAACGGAACCGTTTACCCCGGCCTTGATATAGCCACGGGCCTTGACTTCATCCAGTGTGCCGGCAGAGGCGATGGCTGCCATGGCGAGAACGGTGATGCAAGTTGCTAGAATTTTAAACATTTTCATAGATACTCCCCTCCTAAAAACAAAAAGTTTACTGTGATGTGAATTACGAAAACCTCTGCCACTATTAGCATACCAAGTGAAATTTTCAAGCAGTTTTCGCTAATGGTTTAGCTTTTGAACGCGATTCATTGAAAAAACGACCGGGCGTGATCCTAATTTGTCAAGGGATCCGGGGGCAAAATATGAGGGAATTTAGTAAAAAAAATGTAAAGACCGCAACCGGGCTTGAGCAGGGAAAACTTATGGGCTACACCTTTGGGTATGAAGATATCAAAACTATTCAGGGAACCGGTAAACGCCCTTTCCCACGGGGCGGGTGCACTGGGCTCGGTTGCCGCGCTGACACTCATGGTGGTCTATGCCGCCATCCGGGCAGAAGTCTGGCACGTGGTCTCTTTCGCCGTTTTCGGCACCACCTTGATCCTCATGTACACCTCAAGCTTTCTTTACCATGCCCTCCGGTTGTCGGAAAAGACCCTGGAACTCTTCCGGAAAATCGATCATATCATGATTTTCATGGTTATTGCCGGTTCCTATACCCCCCTGTGTCTGGTACCGTTGCGCGGACCCTGGGGGTGGAGTCTTTTCGGAACCGTATGGGGAATTGCCGCTGCCGGGGTTTTCCTGAAAATCTTTTTTATGAAAGCCCCCCGGTGGATATCCACCCTGATTTATCTGACCATGGGATGGCTGTGCGTCACCGCCATCTATCCTTTGGTGACAACCCTGTCGCCCATGGCGTTGTTTTGGCTGGCCGCCGGCGGTGTGTTTTACAGCGTGGGGGCGTTGGTCTACGCCATCAAACGGCCCGATCCCTTCCCCGGGGTGTTTGGGTTTCATGAGATCTGGCATTGCTTTGTGATTCTGGGCAGCGCCAGTCACTTCTGGCTGTCTTTTAACTATCTGATGTATATGTAGTGCCTTACCTTACAATCCTATAGCTTTTAGTTTTTTTCGTTCGCCAATTCTTACCTTGCTGTTTGGTTCCCGCTTGTTATTTGGCGGCGGATCTGTAAAACTCACACTCTCGGGGTGGCATCGCGCCCCGTTCATGCTTATTATAATCACCAAAGAAGTTATAAGGACGAACGTGTTGAAGATCTGCAGCAAAGAACAAATAACCAACCATAAATTCTTAAATCTGGTTTCCGTGGCCTACCAGGACCGGAACGGCGCGGATAAAAGCTGGATTTACGCCACGCGGGGACAGGATGCCTGTCCAGATGCCGTGGTGATCGTCCCCTATCATCCGGATACCGGAAAACTTGTGCTGATCCGTGAGTTCAGGGTCCCCCTCAACGGTGATCAGATCGGCTTTCCGGCAGGCCTTGTGGACCCCGGGGAAAGTGTTGAGGCCGCAGGCATAAGAGAACTGCACGAAGAGACCGGGCTTGAGGTCCGCCGGGTGCTCAAGGAAAGCCCGCCGGTTTACTCCTCGTCCGGAATGACCGATGAAAGTATCAGCATGCTTTACGTTGAGGCCCAGGGTGATCCCACCACCCGGTTTAATGAAGGATCTGAGCAGATTGACGTGTTACTCCGGTCACAGGAGGAGGTCCTGGAAATGCTTGAGGACAAGACGCTGATGTTTGACGTAAAAACCTGGATCGTTCTGGACCGGTTTGCAGATACCGGCCGGGTAACCTGATCCCAGCCGTTAGGGAAGACAATGTTTTCAAACTTTTTATATTTCTTGATCGCCCTGGTGATTTATACCACCGCCGATCTTTTTGAAGCACCGGCCACCATCAATATGAGTGGCCTGTATTACGGCATCATCTCCGGCGTATTGTTCGCCCTGGTCTGCCATTTTTCATTCAAACGGCTGACCCTCAGGGGGCAGAGTAAATCCCTTGCCGTTGTTGACCAGTCCGTGAACCTTACCATCTCCCGGTTATCCATCATCGCACTGATGCTGTTTGCCGCCAATATATATGTCTTCCGGCTCAAACACATCCTGGGGGGATTTCCCCCTTTCCAATGGCTTCCCACCCTGGAGGCCCTGTTTTTCCTGGGGGTGTTTCTCCTTTATCTGGTCCTGATATGGAATGCGGCCTATAAGATCCAGAAGCAATATTTCCCCGGCAGCGTGAGCAAGAAGAGTTTCATTTTTTCGAACATCGCCTTTGCACTGCCGGCGCTGCTGCCCTGGTGCTGTCTTTCCCTTATGGCTGACCTGATTGCCAAACTCCCCTATGCGCCGGTCAGAGAGTTCTTTGCCACCACCACGGGGGAAGTGCTTTACATCTTTGTGTTTCTCACCGCCGTCTCCGTGTTCGGCCCGGTGCTGATCCACCGTCTGTGGGGCTGCAAGCCTTTGCCCCAGGGGTATGCCAGGGCCAGGATTGAGGCCACATGCCGGCGGGCCGGCCTGAAGTACAAGGATATCCTCAAGTGGGAGCTGTTCGGCGGCTCCATGATCACAGCCGGGGTCATGGGCATCGTCGGCAGGTTCCGCTATATCCTTGTGACACCGGCCCTGCTGTCCTCCCTGGACGATGATGAGATCGATGGGGTGATGCTCCATGAGATCGGTCATGTCCAGCGGTACCACATGCTGTTTTATCTGTTCTTTTTCGCCGGATTCATCGCCTGTAATTTTGTTTTTTTTGAACCGCTTTTAATGCTTCTGCTGGTGGCCCAGCCGGTTTACGAGGTTATGGGACTTCTGGGAATTGGCGAAAAAACGGCCCATCCGCTTCTCATCTGCCTGGGGATGATCGGTTTTTTCATTGTCTACTTCAGGTATATTTTCGGATTTTTCATGCGCCACTTTGAGCGTCAGGCCGACCTGCACATTTTTAACTTCCAGTCCAGCCCCTCGCCCCTGATCTCTACCTTTTACAAGATCGCCTCCATGAGCCGCCAGTCCATTGACAAGCCCAACTGGCACCATTTCAGTATCGGGCAGCGTATCCGGTTTCTGGAAAACTGCAGGGAAAATCCTGCCCTGATCGGCCGCCACCACTCCCGGGTCCGGAAGATGATACTGGGATATGCCGTCATCGTGGCCCTTCTTTTTTCCCTGGGGTACAACATCAGTTACGGCAGCTTGAAACCTGCCTTCGAACGGTATATCGCCGGTAAGATTCTGGTTCAGCAACTGGCGGTTGATCCGGAAAATTCCGATCTTTACGTCTTTGTGGGAGATTATTACTACAACGACAAGCTGTACGCAAAGGCCAGAGATGCCTATGAGAATGTCCTTCGCATTGATCCTAAAAACGTCCATGCCCTCAACAACCTGTCATGGCTGCTGTCCACCTGCCCGGATGAGGCCTTTCGAGATCCTTTGCGTGCCCTGGATCTGGCTGAAAAAGCCTTGAACCTGGAGTCCGCCCCCCATATTCTGGACACCTATGCCGAAGCCCTGTTTTTAAACGGCAGAAGGCAAGAGGCCTTTGTGGCAGCCCGGAACGCCCTGGAACTGGCTAAAGAAAAGCGCGATTATTACGAAGGGCAAGTGAATCGGTTTAAAGAAAGCCTCTAGTCCGGCCGTGGTGCCGGTTTATATCCCCACCGGGAAAAAGGCCATTCCCGCCATGTGGACGGCTTCCTTGATGAACCGGTCCCCCCGGCCGGCAACCACCAGGGCCATGGTGTCCTGCAGGGAAATCAATTTACCGAAAAGACGTTCAAAGCTTAAGTTCTGCACCGGTCCCTCGCAGGTGTTTGTGGTAAAATATAAGCTGCCGTCCGGTTTGTAGCGGGTTTTAAGCCGCCAGACCAGGATTTCGATATTTCTGGCCGAGTTGTACAGGTTCTGGGCATCAAGAAAGTCCAGCATGAACAGATCGCACTTCTGGTTGTAGGCCGCATGAAGCATGGTGAAAAGGCCGTACATGAGTGCATATACCCGGTCCCCTGCAAACTTTTCATCAAAGGCCAGTAAAATGGCATCTGTGCTTTTTTTCCCTTCCATTATGGGCAACGGTTCCAGGGGTGGGCATTGGAATATCTTGGTGATCTGGGTGTCGATGGTGGAGCCGGGGGCGCGGGCAAGCTGCTCGGAATTCATTTTATAGAGCTTGCGTGTAAGGTCTTTGAGCAGAATTAGGCTCTGGTCGATGTGGATATCCGACACCTGATTGATATCGGACTTGGCCAGGGTCTCAACCTCGAAATCCGAGGAGACACACCCGGCCGTCACGAATAAAAAACTAAAAAAAAAGAGAAAGCAAAGGATAGCGCTTTTTTGTTTAGGTCGCGTTCGCAGCTTTGTACTCTTCAATCCCCTGGTGCATGGTCTTTACGGCCAGTTGAATGCAGTGGTGTTTTTTCTCGGGGATATTCTCCAGGGCCTTGAATACGTCCCCGTCGTTAAGGGCAAGGGCTTCTTCCAGGGTTTTTCCCTTGGCCAGCTCTACGGCTGCCATGGCGGCTGATATGGCGCCGGCACATCCCGTGATCTCATAGCGGATGTCTTCAATGCGCTTGTCATCATCCAGTTTGATATAGATCTTCATGGTGTCGCCGCAGGAGCCCACCTTGTGAGAGACCTGATCCGCGTCTTCAAGGTGACCCATATATTTTTGTTCGATATAGTAGTTGATGGCCGGCTCTGCATATCCGGCATCCGCCAGCATCTTGCGCTGTGCATCTGATGTTGAAATTTCAGTGACCACGTATGTTTTCCTCGTAAACGCCCTAACAAAATCAAAAAATATTTTACCGGGCTATGGAATAAAATATTTTCCCCAAGTTTATTTAAATAATAACCTTCCTAAAATAATGGATTTCGTTTTGATGTCAAGGAAAATGCGCCTGACGGACGAATCTGTCTAAAATCCTTAGGTAAAATTTTCTTGACAGGAAAGAAGTGATTGGCGCAATAATGCGGCAGCGAATCAGGTTCGCCATAAAACATTGTTTGTGAACAAAATTTGCATTCTCCGGATCGAACCTGATGAAGCGCATAATTAGTGCTTGTGATTATAACCGGTTATGATATGCTGTACCATACATCCGATTAGTCAGTCCTTAACCGTTAAAAGCTGTAGCTTAGATACCATATTCATTATCACCTTGGCTAAAGGAGATCACGCTATGAAAGAGTTGATTAAGTTTATCGCACAGGCACTGGTTGATGACCCGGAACAGGTCGATGTCCAAGAAATTAAAGCACAGCAGACACTTGTGCTGGAACTCCGGGTGGCCAAAGAGGATCTTGGTAAGGTGATCGGGAAAAAAGGCCGCACCGCCCAGGCCATGAGAACCATCCTCTCCTGCGCCTCGGCAAAGGAACAAAAACGGGTGATTCTGGAGATCGTGGAATAGTCTTCGTCTTGGGAGCGGACCACCACTTCGGATCAAAGAGCAAATAATCCAGACTCAAAACAACGTTTACGCTGTTAAAAGGCCGGTCCCGTACCGGTCTTTTGTCTTTGTGCGTTATCCCGATGTGTTACGCCACTTATTCAGATAGGGCGTTGCCGCCCTGAATCACCCCTTGGATGACCCGGTCCTTTTTTTTTGCTGCGGGCAGTTGCTTGGTCTGATATTCCAGGCGGAAGGCATCTTGCTTGCACAGCATGGGGCTTGCAGCCACACAGGATACCGGCAGCCGTGACCGGGTATACCTGGAGGCTTTTCCCTGATTGTGCTTTTGGATTCTTGCCTCAAGATCCTTGGTCACACCGCAGTACAAACTTTTGTCAGCGCATTCCAGCAGATATACCAGCCATTCTTTGGTTTCGTTTCGTTTTTCCATTGGCCTTATCAGGTATCATACCCCTACGGTGCCGGACAATAGTATAATTTGCTAAGACAAATTCCGGCGGTGGGTTTGTTTTGAACGCCGGCACCGTGTGCGGCAATTGATTTTATGGGGGGAAAGGGGTAATATCCACCACGGTTTTAGAACTTTTACAGGATAAAAAAATGAGAAAATATATTTGCCTATTCATTGTTATATTTGCCTTGTCTGCGGCCTCTGCCGGTTTTGCAGGACCGTCCGTCAAAATCTCCGCCCCGCCTTCCATCTGGGTGCAGACCAAAGACGGCAGACCCTCCGGCCCGGTCATTGATCTTGTGGAGGGCATTTTCAACCGCTTCGGTGTGACGGTGGTTGCAGAAGAACTGCCCTGGGCAAGGGCGGTGGCCCGGATGAAAACCGGGGAACTGGATATGATCCCCGTCATATTCTTTACGCAGGAACGAACGAAATTTATGTCATTCTCCATTCCTTACGTCCAGGTCTCCACCGCTGTTTTTGTTCCCCCTGGAAAATCCTTCCCTTTTAACGGCATAGATGATCTTGTGGGGCGAAGCGGGGTCATGATGACCGGCGACAGCATTTCAAGGGAATTTGAGATGGCGGAGTCCCGGCTGACCCTCACCAGGGTCAGCCGCTACGACCAGATTCTGGACATGCTCAGGGCCGGCCGCGCAGATTACGCCGTGGCGGCTCGTTTCGGCTTTGTCATCCATGCCAAACGCCTTGGCCTGGAAAATACCTTTGAACGGCTGGAAAAACCGGTGGCCACCCGGGATTTGCACTTTGCCATTTCCAAACGTTCGAAATTCCTGAACTATCTGCCGGCCATCAACCAGAGAATCCTGGAGATGAAACAGGACGGCAGCATGCAGGAAATCATCAATCAGGCCGTGGATATGGCCGCTGAAACCCCTTAAAAATTACAACAACGGCCATGGGCCGCCCATGAACATCATGCGCCGTGCCCACAACAAACCATGAAAGAATTCAACGAGT
>CAJWHT010000071.1 GCA_913041495.1 uncultured Desulfobacteraceae bacterium
TCTTCCCGTTCCAGTCGCTACCCTTCAAAAGTCAGCATTCGTCGAAGAGTTCAGGCAAACTTTAGAAGCAAGCTTTACCGGAGAAAAAAACGCCGACCACGTCTTTTTGCGGAACCTGCGCTTTTTCGATACACGAGAGCAAATGGTCAAAGGGTCTTACGATAAAAAACGTCCTGACACCCATACCGATTACGGACTGATTGAGGGATGTCTCTTTGAATTCACCCGGGGGTATTCGTTCCAGAGTTACACCGGAGGCATCGATATCCACCATGGTGAAAACTGGATGGTCAAAAACAACCAATTCCGGAACATTAGAACCCGGGAGGGGAAACTCACAGAAGGGGCGATTCATTTCTGGACGGGATCAAAAAACACCCATATCCTTAACAACAGGATTGAAAACTGTGACCGGGGCATCACTCTCGGTCTTGACCAAACCCCGCAATACGGCGGCTTTATACGCGGCAACGAAATCCATGTGGTAAAGGATACCGGAATTTACCTGTGCAATGCCTCGGATGTATTTGTTGAAGATAATAAAATCTTCGTGGATTCCTCCTATCCCAATGCCATTGAATACCGGTTTAAAGGCAGCCGGGACATTCTCATTCGTACCAACGAAGCGAACCGGAAGATTGTTTCCAGAAACGGCGGACAGGCCATTGTCACAGGCAACCGTATTGATCCTGGGTTCACCCTTGCCCTGGGTCATCCGCTGCCGGCCAATCAACCTGCGCCCCCAAAAGCAACCGCTCCGAAAACCCTGCCCGAAAAAAAAACTGCCCTTTTAAATAATAAAGAACCCGTGACGGAAATCTCCCCCGGCATCCGGGTATTCCATCACAGAGGGCAGACGTTCATTCTCTTTAAGGAAGCCCAAGCGCCGTTTTCGTCCCCGCACGTCACCTATGCCCAATATCATGCACAGCGCAAGGCATACCAAAAAAAATTCAGCTACCGCATTTACCGGTCGGATAGCCCCATCACCACAGTTAAAGGATTGTCTCCCCTTGCCGAGATTGAAGCATTTTCCGGCATCAACGACCATTTCTGGGGACTTAAAACCGCCACCAAGCTGGCCACAAAGAAATTGATCCGGTACACAGCCCAAAAAGGGGCCCCCCCCCTGCCCCCCGGTACAGGGATCTACGTCACCAATCCCCTTCAAAAAGGGGAGTCCTATTATGCAGTGACCACCGTCGTCAATGGACGGGAAGACAAAAAAATTGTTCAGGGAATCAATACTGACGCCTCACCGGTAAAAGAAATTGTTGGCCGCGGCATCCCGGTGTTGCAGCGGATCGAACGGCCGGAGCTGTTTAACTATATCAAGAACGCCACCCTCTATTTCTATACACGGTGGGAATCCTACCCCAATACCAGTTTGGAGGGAAAACCCTTTGACTACCTGGTTGCCATCCCGGAGAAAGTATCGAAGCCCGCACCGGTGGGTATACATATGCATGGCTGGGGAGGAAACCTGAAAAAGGGTTATGCCTGGTGGCAGAATGCATCCAGGGGTTCTATTCTGCTCGCATCCAACCAGGACCCTTATGACTGGTGGACGGGGTACAAAGAGGATTTCTTCGATAAACCCATGAAAACCCCCAGGGTAAGACCCTATACCATGAACCGGCTGTTCTCCTTCCTTGACTACCTGAAAAAAGACTCCCAATGGGATCTAGATATGAGCAGGACCTTTACCGCCGGCCTTTCAATGGGGGGATCCGGCAGCATCATGGCCGCTATCCGCTACCCGGACAAGATCGCCTGGACACGGTCCTGGGTTGGCGTTCACAAACCAGACCTCAGCCCGCAGTTTAAATCCTCCTATGAGCAGGTCTGGGGGAAACCCGGCGAGGGACTGTTGTTTGAAAACGGGGAAAAGGTCTGGGAATACTACGACGACACGGCTTACCTGGCCCGGCACCCGGACAAAGATATCGGCCTGATCTGCTTTTCCAACGGAAAAAACGACGCCGGCATCGGCTGGAAGCAGGCCGTATTGTTCTTGAAAGCCCTGCAGGAGACCCGCCAGCCCCATATCTTCACCTGGGGACAGGCCGGCCACGGCCAGCGGGCCGCCATGCCCATGGACGCCAAAGGCCATACCATGCCCATTGACATCTCAACGAAGCTAAGCCTGCCGGCCTTCACCAACTGCTCTCTGGATGATACCCCAGGAAACGGAGATCCCTCCGACGGAGCGCCTAAAGGCCAGGTAAACAGATGGCTGTACTGGGAAACGGAAAATATCGTGGATCAAAAAGAACGCTGGGAAATGACTATGGGGCTGACGAAGAAAGCCCCGGCAGCGGAATGCCGGGTGGATATCACCCCCAGGCGGCTGCAGCGGTTTAAAGCAGCCCCCAGGGAGATTGTGGGGTGGGAACTTAGGTCATCTATCGGAACACCGCTTGACCGGGGGAAGGTGGTGGCGGATCACTGGGGTCTGGTGACGGTTAAGGGGATCCGGGTGACCCAGGGGAAGAACCGCCTGGTGCTGTTCAAACAGCTTTAAGAACCATTACTTCATCGCAATCCGGACAATGCAGGGGACGATTAAACAAGTTGCAACACCCGCCCAGGTTCTGCCCGAAGTTTATATTTCAGTTATTATCTGGAATGCTATCCCTAGCTTCGGCAAGGGATTCTGCTCGGCCTCAACATCTTCAGCGTCCGCCTCTTTTCTCAGTCTTTCGACAATTCTGCCCATATTCTTTTTTTCAGCTCATCAAACGTGAGTTCTTTAATTTCAAAAAGCACGTCTTCCTTCAAGCTCTTATTGATCTATTTCACGGCAGCAAACCAATAATGCGGATACCATAACATTCGTTTTTTACCGTGGTTTTTAATTTTAAAGCCAGTATTGATTAAGAGCCGCTTCATATCAGCTCTGCCGACCTCATTTCCAGCCCTTCCGGTCAACAAGATGTCATGCAGTCTATTACCCCATACCATTGGGCTTTTGGCATCAATATCCTTGATCAACAAGGTTTGCCCTTCATACATTCTCCCATGCAGGTTTCGGATAAACGTTTCCTGCTGTTCAGGCGGAATATGGTGGAATACGTCAACCATGGTAATCAAGGAATAATTAATGATATCCGCAGGTAAATCTATCCCGTTATAGCACTGAAAAGAGGCATTATCAAAATCAAGGCTTGAGAATAACTGCCTGGCTTCATTTACGGCATCCTCGTTAACATCGATTCCTTTCACCATCCTCGGGTGAATAAATCCTGTAAGAATCAGGGAAAACTGTCCCTGACCGCATCCGATATCGAATATTGCACTGCCTTCGGGAATATATTTGAGCATCAGATTAAAGGGACAGATATACGGCCGATAAACAATTTTAAAGTAATTGAGCCAACCTGTTACATTGTTTTTTTCTTTCAGATACAACGAAAGCACTGAATTTGAAATTTTTCTATTCATGTGACACGTTCTGCTTTCAGTTCTTTTTCTGTAATGCTTCAGCATTGGTTTCCACCAGTTTGAAAACCTTTACTCGCCCTTGATCATTAGTTGTTTCGAACACGGTCTCAAGGTGCGGATGATCTTTTTGGAACAGATCATAAACATCCGGGCTGTAAGCTGACTCAAACCCGTCGTAAAGAGTTAAATATACATCCTCGCCTTTTTCACAGCGCATATGCGCAATCACCAGATCCAATGAATCGCCGGTCAGACGTCTTCTCGTGCATCCGCTGTAATAACCGAAGGTCGCACCGTGCTCAAACATGAGACAATCGGTGTCAGCCAATTGGTCTTGTCGGAATCGGGCAGCAGCCTCTTTAATTAAGATCAAAGGCGGTTCTGCCCCCCCTAAGGTCCAACGGATCTGGCGTGTATACGCCTCAAAAAACAAAACGCCTCCAATCAGAACACATAGCAAAATCACCATCCGGGGCAAACGACGGTATTGAAAACTATGCATTAAATGACAGGCGCCGGTGGCAGATAATAGTGCAAGAAATGGCAGCGTGGCATGAAGATACCGGGCATTCACGGAAAACAGAGCCAGGATGAATATATAGATCAGTCCGGCAAGGGTTCCCAAAAGAAACCGCCACCTCCGGTGTACCGCCAGCACCCAGCATCCATATGCCGTAAGGCCCCAGAAAACCATAGCCAACGGTGGCCTGAATATATCCAGATAAGCGAAAACAACCTGCTTCATATTCCAGGCATATCGACGCATCTCCGTTTTAATGTCATGCGGATATTGAGTAAATTCAATAGCAAGAGTTTCCGAATTAATCCGCTCACGGCTGCCGCCGTGAAATGCGGCCCGTCCTGCGGCAAGATTGACCTGGGTTTTATTGGACAATTGCCACTTGCCTGTGGTCACCTTCAGATAGTACACATAGGGCAGCAATATCAGAAAGCAGCAGAAGACAGCCGCTACATGCCTTTTGTCGAATAGAGAACGGCGACCAACCAGGACATCAATTCCCAACCAGGCCGGGAGGAGAAGAATCGCCTCGGGGCGCGTCAGATAGGACAAGGCGACCACACATCCCAGCTTAATAAAAGGGCCTGCGCCGGACTGTGGTTTCATCCCTATCCATATAAAAAAACCCAACACGGCCAAGCAGGTTGCCAATGCTTCTGACAGGGGAGCTGTTCCCATAAATTGGAACAGGGGATTTACAACCAAAAGCAGGACTGCGATTACACCTGTCTTTGTATACGTTCCGTTCTGACGGCCTGCCAAAAAAACAAGATAAAGCGTCATCACGGATGCAGCAGCCGAAATTAACCGAGCGGATGAGACAGCGTCCATCCCCCAATAGTTCACCAGACAGCCCGTAAGAAAAGGGAAAACAGGAGGAAACCAAACCTCAGGCCCACCGAAGGGATTGGTGAAATTCCCAGTTTTTATCAGGTTGACGCCTGAGGTAATGTAACCGACAACATCGGAGACGGCAATTCCCAGGTAGCTGTCCCATTGCAGCACCAGTGCAATGACGTAAGCCGCCAGGCTGGCTGTAAGTATTGTATTATTCTCCAATATTTTTTTCATCTTGATATTAAAATGATGCCTGCAACCACCAGAAGAGTACCCATAAACTTGTTCAAAGTAATGGGCTCATTAAGAAAAAAATATGCAAAAAGCATGGTACCGATGAATCCCAGCCCCACAAAAGGGTATGCACGACTCACCTCAACACGGGCCAGTACAATCAGCCAGAAAACAGCCCCCGCCACATAGGCGGCCATACCTCCCAGAACAAAGGGGTTTGTTAAAATGGCGTAGGCGGCCGGTAAAATAGTGGTTTTCAAATGCGTCTGAACAAGAGGGTGAGTCATTCCCAGTTTCAGCAGGATCTGCGCCAACACGGATAAAGCAACGGAGGTCAATATGATTGAAATAATATAAATATTCATAGGATCTGTGCCAAAAGTGTAAGGACGATAATAACGCTGATTGTTATAAGACTCCCCCTGTCTGTGAGTGAAAACACGATGGGGTCATCGTGCATCTCCCCCCGATGTGTCTTTATCCACATCCGCGTCAACCAATACCCTAAGGCGGGAATGATGAGCCATAGCAGAGAGGGATCCTGGTATTGGTTTGTCAACACGTTGTTCTGGGTATAAAAACAAAAGAGCAGGATGGACATCAGGGAGGAAGAGCAGCCAAAGGCCATTAAGACAGGATAATCTCTCACCCCATAATCCCGCCCGTTTGTCTCCACCATTCCTCTGTTTTCCAGGCTTTTTAATTCAGCGCAGCGTTTAACCAGTGCAAGGCTAAAAAATATAAACATTGAGAACGACAATAGCCAGAAAGAGACCACTTTACCTATGATCACGGCACCTGCAAGTATCCTGATCGTGTAAAGGGAGGCCAGTACAATCACATCCAGCACCACATACTGCTTAATGCAAAAGGAATAGCACAGGGTCAGCCCAAGATAAGTGATCAATGTTATACAATACCAGCCACCGATCATGCTTGCCAATACCCCGGCTCCCCCAAAGAGCACGGCCGTTGCAGCCAAAGCCTGGGGAATCCCCACCGATCCGGCTGCTAAAGGACGGCTTTTTTTCCTGGGATGTTGCCTGTCAGAATTAATATCCGCCAAATCGTTGATGATATAGGTGGCCGACGCTAGAAAACTGAAAGCGAAAAACCCGACAACCGACGCACCGAGTCTGTTGCCATCCAAAAATGCACCGGACACCAGAAAAGGGACGAAAATCAGACCATTTTTCAACCATTGATGAAGGCGCAATTGCTTTACCCAAGATCGGAGCCGGTTTGCCGGTAGGTCAAACATCGTGAAACCGTTTATATTTTTCGCCCGTATCCTCGTCCCGGGCTCAGGATTCACCAGATAACTTTCCTGTGCCTCCCGAAATATTTCGAAATCAATATTACTGTTGCCCGCGTAGGCGAACGCGTCGGTTTCGTCCCGGATCATTTTGAGTTTTGCACGGCCCTTCAAGTTGTGGGGGCCGTTTCCGGTCAGTACGCTATCAAACAGATGACGATACTGTTTATAAAACTGTTGACCATACTTTTCAGCTGCTGCAGTTGCCAGAACCAGCCGTCTGCCGTCATCCCGCTCCTTTTCCAAAAATCTGTAAAACTCTGAATTCAAGGGAATCAATGAGATATCAATATCCGTACAACAGGCCAGTTGATGTTTAAGACAGGCCCGCCCTTGCATCAGCCATAGAATGCAGCGCAGCAAATTAATGAAATCCTTTTTAACTGCGGCCACGAAGCTTTCGAACAACATATCAGATTTAATGAATGTGCCGTCCAAATCCACATAAATTGGTATCTTTGAGGAGGAGCCCCCCATTTGCCGACTACCTATTTGCATGTTTGTAAATCCACTTTATGTTGTTGATCGTTTATTTATTATCTGAGCCGGATTTCCCGCAGCAACGGAATAATTCGGCAGGGCTTTTATAACAACACTGCCGGCGCCGATCACACAGCCGTCACCAATATCGGAGCAGACAATGGATCCGCTTCCTATCCAACAGTCTCTGCCGATGTTCACCCGTTTGAATTGCTGATTCTGGTCCCTTATGGGAATCTGTGTATCTTTAAATTGATGCTGATTTAACCCACTTGTCACCTGTACGTTACTCCCAATGATGGTGTCGTCTCCGATTGATATTTTTCCCAGATCACACTCCGGACCGATATATACACCGTTGCCAATTCTGATGTCCGGGTCAGAGAACAATGTGCCGAAACAAATACAGGCATCTTTGAGTTCAGCGCGGATAATCCATTTCAGAATCCCCCGGCGCAGCCATTCCCCGGAAATACCGGGGAGAAGAGATACGGCCTGCATCACTGAGGTAAATGCTTTCCGGCCACCGAACCCAAGGGAAAGGCAACGGTACCAGGCGAAAACCGGCAGGGTCAGAATGTGTATCACCATATCAACTATTTTTTTAAGTACAGGTTTCATAGATAGGACCTTATCATGCTTTTTATCCATCGGATTTCTTTTCTCAGGGAAACACGCAAAAGTCTGCCAGGAAGCTTTACAGCATTTCGTGGTAGCCCTGCAAATCCTGCCTCATCCAGCATCCTGACCTGACCATTTCCCTCCCGGTAGTGCAGCTCCAGAGAAGGCATGCCGTTGGACAGGAGGATGGCCATGGGGCGGGTGAAGGTCCGAGTGTCAAAACTACCAAGCTGCTTTAAGCCTTCTTCGAAGAAATAGCGGCTCTTGCGAATGAAAATCTCGCGCAGACGGGCCGGAGCGTAGTCCGCGGCCACGGCGAAAATATCAGCTTTACGGACTTCCTGGGCCGCCCAGGTTTCGGTGGGGAATTCCAGTTGGTCCGGGGTGTCCAAAAACAGGGATTCGTTGTCTGCCATCCAGCTGGCGTAGTGGATCAGGGCGGCGCGGCCGTGGGCAAAAACGGCATCGGTGAGGCCGTTTTTGCGTTTCAAGTCCAGATAGCGGCCCAGTGCCTGGAGAAAAATGAGGTACATCCACCGCCGTTCTGCATCGGCCAGATCCATTTCTTCCAGATCGTCGTCCGGGGAGACGCAGGTGACGACGAGGTATTCCGCGGTAGTCAGGTAGCGGGCTTCTCCGGTGAGCTGCCAGGCGTCCATAAGGGTATTGAGACTGTTGCCGCTGACCCGGCTGGGGCCTTCATAGCGGATAATGTCTTCATAACGGGCGGTATGCCGCGCCCCGCGATTGCGGAGAATGACTTTCAGCCGCTTGGCAAGGATCAGCAGGGATTCGCTGAGGGTATCCGGTGCCGTGACACAGCTGATGATATTACCGGCCAGCTCAATAACAGCCTCCCGGTAGCGCTCTTCCCCAGTCATCCAGTAGAGATACATCAGGCCGGTGGCGTAGTTATGGTCCGGTGAAGGGCCTCCCCCGAAGGTGCCCGGGGGTTTCAGGGCTTCATGGGCCTTTGAGATGGTGCGATGGGAAGAGGTGGCGGCGTCCAGATGGTGGTCTGTATGCCAGAACATCCCGGAATTCCAAACGGATTTATCATCCGCCGTATGGTAAATATCAATGTCCGAGACATGGTCCGCCATCCCGGCTGCCAGGCGGAACCATTCCCGGTCCCCGGTCCGCATAAACTGAATTGCCAGCCCTTTTACCACATCGTACTGGTTGTTGTAATGGGAGATGAAATCTTTATTGTCCCCGGCGTTAACCGCTTCATGGTCGGCGTGAAGATCCCCAAAGCTGCGCCAGCCGAACTCATCCGCAGCCTCGTTCTTTGCAGAGAAGCTGTCCGGACCTTCAAGGGCGTTCTGGATAAAGTCGTCATAGGCAGGCAGTCCATCGGGCACCGGCCGGGGACGGGTCATGGCGGAAAAGTAGGCAGCGCTGTCCACAACCGGCAGCAGGGGTGCCCTTGTCCAGCCCAGTTCTTCCTCACCGAAAGACAGGTAGAAGGTATGGGTTTTTCGCTCACCCGGCTGAAGTTCAAACCCATCTTCAAAGTACCGGGGGAACAAACCGAGACTGAGACTGTTGTCTCTGATTTCCATGGATTTGGGGAAATTCTGCCAAAAATTTTCTCCAAACAGAGTAACCTTCGCATCATGGCCAATGCCCAGTGACATTTCAGGGGAGGCTCTCAGTCCTGCAGCCACTTCTTTACCGCCCGCATAGCACCGGTAGCCCCGGAACGACAGAGGCACTCTATTTTCCGCATTGACATGGTTCCGGGACTGCCAGCTATCCCCGCCACTGGATTCCTGGTAGACGCAATAGTCCGTACCCGGGGCAATCTTCGTGAGATCTGCCTCCCGGTTGATTCGACAGACGCCCCCCCCCTGCCCGCCCCTCACGCTGCAGACAAAGGAAAGGTCTTTAAACTGAAGGGCACCTGGATCGCCAAGATCCCAGGCATTGCCTGGATGATGGGCCGCCCTGGGATTGGTCAGGGTAAAACTGACTTTCACATGGGATTTTCTTGCGTAAAAATGAACCCGACTGGCAAAGGTTATGTCGGTGTCTTTAACGCCACCTAAGAACCCTCCTCTGAAAACAAGGGTTTTTCTCAGGGCTGTATCATGTTCCAGGGCCCATTCAAAAATCTGTGGAAAACTGATGTTCCCGTCTTTATCTTCCATCCGGAAAGTTTCCGGTTGCAGATCAACACGTTTACCGTTTTTGGGCACAACCCATTGAAACAGGTTGAACGTCTCCCTTACACGGATGCAGAAACGGGTTGCTCCCGTGTCCACAGTCAGATTCCCCCCGGTCTCTGCAAGAGAAATGGCTTCGACCGGCTGCCCCTGTCCCTCAGCTCGACGCAGTGTCAGACGCTTTGTTTCCCCGGCATCCAAAGAAACATTGGTGTCAATCAATACCCAGCAAGGACTGCCGCCGGGCCAGCGGGACAGGACATGGGTATCACAGGGAAGGCTGTGTTCCGTCCCTTCGGTAAGTGCAAGCTCAGGGACGTCTGTGCCCACCGGCAGTGGAATGCCGACGGACAAAGGTTCTTTCGTACGCCGGATACCCATGGACTCTTCAAGTCTGACGTTTATCGGAAAAAATGATTCTGCCCTTTGGGCGCTGCCGGCCGTCGGCTTTCCGTCCAGCAGGTCAGTCAGGGCCTTAGTCCACAGCGCCACCGCATCCCATGTATTTTCCCCTGCCCATACCGGGGCCTCGGCCTGCATGCGGCGGTACAAATTCCTTTCTGTGATGAGGGTCTCTATGGCGGTTGCCACCTCATCATCACGGGTACCGTCCACCACGAGACCTGTCACACCGTCTTTCACCGCTTCGGCCTGACCGCCGGAATTTCCGGCAATGGACGGCAGCCCTGCTGCTGCGGCTTCAATGAAAACAATGCCGAATCCTTCCACCATGGGACCGCACTCAATGGAGGGCATAATATGGATGTCCGCAGCGGCATAGGCCCTTTTTTTTTGTTCCTGGGTGAGGAATCCGGTAAAAATCACCTGCGCTTCTAAGCCAAGATCCCGGGCCATGGCCTTCAGGGTATCTGTCTCGGGACCTTTGCTGGCGATGATGTATAAAAGGCGACGGCCCTTTTCCTTCAGCGAGGCCATCGACCGAATCACCGCAGCCTGGTTCTTTCGTGGTTCATGCCGGGCCATGGTGATGAGTACCTTTGTATCGTCGTCCGCGCCCCAGGCGGCCCTTTGAGACTGGCGGTCAAATGAACCCGATTGGTCAGTCAGCCCGTTAATATCCACACCGGGGTGGATCACTGCTGCGTCCACAGCACCGCTGGTAAACCGTGTAGTCATCTTACGCGTGGACCGGCTGTTGGCAATGACAAGGTCAGATAGTTTCAAGACCTGCGCCGCCAGCAGCTTTATCTGCCGGGAGGTATCGGCCACATTGAGTTCTTCGCCATGCACATAGGTCACAAGCTTAGCCCGGCGATTGAAAAGCAGTTTAAACGCCAGTGCAACAATCCCCTCGGGAAATGCCCTGAGGCTGTGGACCATGCACGGCCCCTTTCCCACCTCCCTGTAAATGGCCCGCGCATCCGCCGCCACGGCAGTCAGCCAGGCCCGGCTCAAGAGGTTTACGTTCCCGTCTGCCATCTGGCGCCGCAGAATGCAAAGAGCGCCATGGTCCTGCCTGTCGAACGCCACCTGCAGGCGGACGGCATCGGGTGTTCCGGCATTGTCCCCGGCAAAGACGGTGACAGGGTGACGCCAACGGCGGTAGGTTTCATACATCCAGGTATGGGCACCGCCCACCTCCGGGAAAAAATCACGGCTGATGAGAATATGTCTGGTCATGATGCTGGCTTATCCATTCACCCGGAAATAATCTGTTTTCACGATGTCCCCTCTCCCTTCGCCATATAGCCGAATTCCCTATTCATGCGTCCCCCGATGCGGTTGAAAATATCAAGGTTCTCCCGAGACAGATGCTGCCGCCACTTTTCATCGTGGGGTCGGATGATGCCGTCAAAGGTATGACGCATGTAGTTCCCTACAATATGGTAATCGGAGTTGAAATCAAGATCCGGCACTCCATCCAACTCCAGGAAATCCCCAAGCTGTGCCAGAGTGTCCCCGGGATTATCACAGAGGGCCTCCAGTTTCAGATGAAACAGGTTCTTTTCAGGCACATAGGTATCACAGATACCCTGCCCCGTTTTATTGCACCAGCGCCAAGTTTCCGCAGCGGATTGCGGGGTGTAAATCGTCTCTTTGGAGAGTAGAGAGTTCATCACTGCCCTGCCGTCCCGAACTAGAAAAATCACCTTTAGGTTGATATTGGGACAGTCCCTGAGGAAACGGATCTGAAATGGATTTTTTGAGGTGTCCAAAAAGATCCGGGTCTTTTCCCGGCCGCAGAGAATCCCCGCCAGATCGACCGAAGTCCGAAGCCGTCGGGAAAAGGTTTTGGTTTTTAAAGGAAACATCCTCTTAAAGAGTGTATCCCGAATTCTTGCCACGGCCCGTTTCGAAAATTGGTAGTAATAAAAACTGTCTGTCAGGCTACCCGGCTCAGGCGCAAGTTTCAACGCCTGTTTTCCCGGATCAAAGGCAATCCCCGCATCTGCCGCCTGTTGTTTCCAGTCCGCCCAGAAATTGCAGTCGCCGTAGCGGCTGCCGCAAGAACATTTTTCCGAAGGGGAAAAGGGGGAGGAAAATTCTCCCACCGTGGACACCATGGGATGGGCGGCCAGCAGGCAGGCGATCAGGGTAGACCCGCTGTGGGGGGCGGATGTTAAATATACGTAATCGATCTTTTCAGTCATTCAACCTCCCTCATAGTTGCTGTATGCGGCCGGCGCTGCTTCATCCGGAATATCGTGAAAGCAAACGCACCGCAGGTAAGAAGAATCGCCAGTACGTTTATGCAGAACCTGAACCAGGTCTCGGGGGGTAGAACATTGGAAACCCAAAGCCCTGCACCTGTGCCGATACCTGCGATGAATATGCCCCAGGCGACGGCCCCCAAATAGGTACCCGAGCCGAACCCCAGGCGACGGCTGCAATAGGCGGGACCAATAATGGCGCGGTGAAAAATTTGGGGAATCAGGGTGGCTGCGGCCACACCGAAAAGCCCGAACGGTCTGACAAGAAGGATACTGAGGATGAGATTCAACAGCCCCTCTCCGAATGCAAATACGGCAATCCAACCGGGGGTCCCCAGCGCCGACATACAGATATGGCAGACTCCGTATCCGGTGGCAAAAAACTGGGGGAATAAAAGGATATACAGCAGTTTCCCGGATTCAGCGTACCCCTCCCCCACCCAGAGTTGGTAAAAGGAGGGTCCCAGTACGAAGCAGCCGGCGAATACCAGCCCGCCGAACATGTACATCAGGTAGGCCGTCTTGCCGTAAAACCCGGAGAGTCCGTCCAGGCCGTCCCTGGCGAATATGCCTGTAGCGTGAGGTGTCATGGCATTGTTCGTGACACTCACGCATTGAACCAGGTAAGTGACCAGGGTGGCGGCCAGGCTATAGATGGTAATCAGTTCCGCTGAAAGAAACCGGCCGATCACCAGAAGATCACACTGGTACACCAGGGTGCTGGACAGGGTGAACAGAAAGGATTTTGAACCGAAGCTGATCAACTCTCTAAAGTTTGACGGCTTCAGTCCTGACAGGCGGATACTGACCAGGTTGCAATACCGAAAGGAGGCCCACACCTGAAGGAGTCCCAGGAACACCGAGATACCAAGCCCCAGCAAAGCCAGCCCAAGTATCCCGTATCCGGCCTTCAGGAGGATCACCGTCATCACCGCCCGGAACAGGGTGCCGGCGACACCAATGCCGTTCATCAGGGCAAATTTCTGGTGGGCGAACAGATTGCACTGGAAAACAGCGGAGAGAAAGGTGGCGGCGGCAGTCAGGGACACCAGAAAGAATGCTGTCCCTGCATCATCCCCCGCAGGCGGCGGAAAGTTGAAAAAACTGCTGACAGAACCGGACAAGCCGTAGCCGATCCCGATGCACAACACCGCAGTAACAGCTAAGCAGGCAAAGGCGATGCTCATATACCCGGAGGCCTTATGGTAATCCTTCAGGGCCACCGAATGAGAGATATAGCGAACCACCGATCCCTGGAGGCCAAAGGCCAGCAGGCCGTAATGCCCCGTAAAGGAGACGATCAGCGACCAGATGCCGTAACGCGCGTCCCCCAGGCTGTGAACTACAAAGGGAGAGAGCAGCAGGCTTACCACAACGGTGACCAGGAAACCGCTCTGATTTGCCAGAATATTGGTAAAGACTTTATGGGACAGGAGGTTCCGCAGCAAACTCACGGGCGGCCTGCCTTTAGAAACAGCCGGAGCACCCGGTCGCAACTTGCTTCAATCTCCCGGAACCAATCCGGGTCTGCATACTGCCGCCAGGATTCCTTCACCCGGCCGGCATTAAGCCCGGCAAGCCTATCAATTTCCCCGGGTGACACCGAAAGATCCAAGGCCGAAAACAACTGTGATGCCACGCCTGTAAAATCCGTTATCAATTTTTCATAGCAGATGCTGACATGGGCATGCTGCTTGCCGGCCATATGGGACAACCGCCAAAGATAAAAATGAATGGCATAGGGATGCTGCCCTTCAGGTTCCAGGAAGGGAAAGTGTAGCCTAAGATCCTTTGCCCAGTTGATCAGGTAAAAATAGTCCAGGGGATCGTTTTGCCGGTACCGGTAATCCTTTGGCGGCTCCCTGCCGTCTTTCAGGATGGACATCCACTGTTCCCGGGGATGCCTGTAAAGGTGAACGATGCGCGCCTCCGGAAATTGAGCGGCCAGCCAAGCCAGGCGAAGATCCATCCGGTTGAACTGAAGAACTGGCCGCTCTTCCGCCGCATCGATCAGGGCATTGATATAGGTGAACAAGGCCGGGTCGTGGTCCCGGGCCGTCATATACAGATTCCGGTTCACCCAGGTAGGATTGTAGCATTCGGAGAGCCGGGAAAGTCCTTGGTATTCCGTATCGTAATTGTCCACGCCGATATGGGTGTCGTCTGTCCCGTATCCCCGGTTCAGGAACCATTGATTCTCGTTGAGGGGTTCATAGTATGCGGTTACCCTCTCAAGCTGCCTGAACACCTGCCAAAGGAAGGTGGATCCGGAGCGGAACCGGGCCGTAATAAATATCGGTGCCCTGGTTGCGTGACCGGACGAGACTGCTGAAGAATCATCTTCATAGGGGTTGTCCAGGTAGTTAAGGCGGGTGGGTGTATTGGGACGGTGGAGATCACGGAATGTCTGCCAGAATAGTTCTCTAAAGTAGTCTGACCTTACGATGTAGTCCGTCAATCTGTATACAGGTTTTTTCAAAAGCTGTTTCAGTTTTATGGGTATCATGGCATGAATTAAGCTGTATTTTTTTTCGCGTAGTATTGTTTTATGCGCGCGGTAATGTAATAGTTCAAGAATCCGGAAATAATCAGTAGATAATAGAATATCTCATAGTAATTCAGTGACAGGAAAAGAGAACAGACAGACAGGCCGAAGAACGAAACAACACTGGCCTCATTAAGGTAGCGGATCACCTGAAGTTCAGGGGAATCGAATGCCTCCGCCCAAGTATTAATCAAGCCGTTATTACGCAGCCCCTGAATCAGCACCAAAATGACAATCAGGCAATAGGCGATCAGGGCAAAGGCGCCTATTTCTCCTGCAAACTGGAAGGGAACGCTGTGGGTGGCCCGGGGCTGCTTGTCGCTGAAATCCGGCATGGCCTTGATGAAACAGGCCACCCCCACCCCCGTAAACGGGTATTCGTTCAGCATTCCCACTGCTGCAGACCAGGCTTGCAGCCGGGTTTCGGCAGATGTCTCACCTTCATAGTCAACAATGCTGCTGCTCCGGCTCTTGAGCACGTCTCCGCCCTGGGCGGCAAACACCACCAGAAACACAGGGATAAGCACTGCCATGAAAGTCTTGCGATTCTTTGAAAAAATCACACCGGCAAACAGGGTGGCCGCCAGCCCTACCAGGCCCCCACGGGACCCCGTCAGGAACACAGCGTGCCATCCCAGCGGGATTACCGCCCATGACGCATACCGCATCAAGCCTCTCCCCAGATACAGCCCCCAGTAATAGAGAAAGGGGATGGCAGACACAAAGAACATTGCAAAGGTGTTTTCATCACCGTAGATCCCTGCTGAATAGGCACCGATGGGTCCTTTGAGCCGCCCCATGTAAAAGGCGCTCCAGTTCTGGGAAATATATTGATAGTTGGCCCACCAGGTCAGGTGGAACATAGAGAGAATAATGACGTAGGAAAAGTACTTCTGCTTGTCCACATCATCAATGATCAACACGGCGATCAAATAGAACAGGATGATTTTGCTGAACTTGACGAAGAACTCATAGGGCTCGTCCCCCATGGCGCCCACGTAAGGGCCGAAAGAAAAGGAAACGCAATAGGCCAGCCAGAGCACAATGACAAAAAAGTTCAGCCGCGACTTAAGGAAACCGAAATTCACCCCGCTCCTGAAAAGGCATAGCATTAACGCCCCAATGGTGACCCCGGCAACGATCAGGGATAGCCGTATACCTTCAAAGTGCCACCACCAGATGTACTGGGGTCCCCAAATGGCCAGGCAGTAATAGGCAAGCGCCCCCACAAAAGGCCGCTTGACCGTCTGAAGGACGGTGAGGGCGATAACACACAGGAGGATAATCTTTCCCATATCAGATGGCTATTCCCGACGAGCGGCCTGCGAGGGAAACGTAGGCCCGCTCGTAATCCTTTGCCATTCTCCGGGCGGAGAACTTTGCCAGCACCAGTTCCCGGCCACGGATGCCATACTTTGTGGCGCTTCTTCCGTCAGTCATAATGTCCTGTAAAACCTGCTGAAGCGCCGGTACATCACCTGCAGGAAACAGGCGGCCGGTCTGTCCGTCGATGATCAGATCGGCACACCCCGGTATATTTGATGCCGCCACTGGAATACCCGCGGTCATGGCCTCCATAAGGCAGCGGGGAATCCCTTCCACCTTCGAAGGGAGCACAAAGCAATCAAAGCCCTTGAGATAATCCAGGCGGTTGTCCCGAAAACCGAAGAACAAGACCCTGTCCGCAATACCAAGTTCCACGGCCAGAGCCTTTAGGGCTGTTTTCTGATCGCCGTCACCGACCAGGCCCGCCCGCCACAAAAAATTATCCGGAAGCCCGGCAAGGGCTTTCAGCAGGACATCCATACCTTTTCTCCGGATAAGCTGGCCGATGAAACCGATGGTAAAACACCCTTCTTCCTTCCATCGAACCAGTTCGGGTGCTATCGGACGGTGGTGGAGGATTTCATCCGTGTCCACCCCGTTGGGTATCAGCTCCAGCCGGGGCTGCATCAGCGGGATGACCGAAAGCTCATCGTAAAGATCTTGTGACAGGGGATACACTTTGTCGAAGAAGGGAAAAATGGCCCGATTGAATCCCTCGTAAAGCGTCAGGGTCGTTCCGGCGTCAGAACTCCACCCGTGGGGGGTGGAGATCAGGCGGCACTGGGTGCCGAGGGTTGCCAGCAGGCCGATAGTATCCTGCTTGTATCCGTGGGTGTGGAGAATTTGAACGTTGCGCCGTCGGATGTACTGCCGAAGCTGGCCCACGGCGGAAAAATTCACCCGGCCGTAGGCCTGGAAAGTGTGGGTATCAATACCGAGCTTTTCGGCCTCGGTGATCAATGGCGCTTCCAGCCCGGGATCATCCTTGATCACCGAAACGATGGATCGAACCTTCCGGCGGGATAAATATCTCACCAATGCCAATATCCAGCGTTCTAACCCGTAGAGTCCCATGGGGCCGCCAAGCTGCATCACATTTATCTTCAAGTATTTCCGTACTCCTTTTCCCACAGACCGAGCATCATGACACTCCATAGAAAAACACTGTGGTCTTTTTGCCCCGACTGGTGGGCGTCCCAAATCCGGCGGAGTTCTTTGGGGTTCAGACATTCCTCTACCACCCGGCTTCCCTGCATGGTCTCCAGGCACATCTCTTTCAGTCCCGTTCTGAGCCATTGGGCTGCAGGGATGGAAAACCCTTTTTTGGGCAGGTTGACAATGGATGCCGGGAGGCGGCGTCCGGCCAGTTCCCTCAGTATCAGTTTACCCCTGCTTTGATTCATTTTCAGTTCTGCAGGCAGACGGGCACCGAACTCAAGGATGCGGTAATCCAGGAGCGGATTTCTCAACTCCAGGCCGTGGGCCATGCTCATCCGGTCCGCCTTTACCAGGACGTCGTCGGTCATATAAAAGTGAATATCCGTATACTGGGACCGTGACAAGGGGTCTGCCGCAGGGCTGCCATGGTAAAGGGGGAGCACCAGTTCTCCGGGATGAAATCCGTTTAGCTGCCCCATGAACTCAGGGGTGTATACCTTTCGCCGCGTATCCTGCCGTAGCCACACCAGATCCTGGAAAAAGGCCCGGGCATCCGAGACGGAGAGGTTCTCAAAAATGGTTTTCAACCGAAGCGGTTTCGGCAGCCGTGAGGTCCCGGGATACAGCTGACCGAGGGGACCCAGCAAAACGCGGCGCCAGGCACGGGGCAGCAGGGTCCTGATCCGGGATTCAAATACGTGGGGCAGGTAACGAAAGGTGTAGCCGCCGAAGGCCTCATCACCGCCGTCCCCGGTCAGGGCCACGGTAACCTTTTCCCTGGCATGGCGGCAGACGTGCCAGGTGGGCAATGCGCTGGAATCGGCAAAGGGCTCGTCAAGAATCCCGGCGATGGTGCGTATGGAGTCAATGTCCTCCGGTTCTGCCATAAATTCTGTGTGCCGGGTACCGAAGTGCTCTGCAATCAGCCGTGCCCCGGACAACTCACAGAATTCCTGATTTCCGAAACCGACGGTATGGGTGCGCACCGGCGAATGCGCAAGTTCCGCCATAAAGGAGACCACCAGGGAGGAGTCAAGGCCGGAAGACAGGAACGCCCCCAGCGGGACATCGCTCATCAGGCGGCACCGGACCGCGTCCCTCATAAGCGATTCAAGTTCTTCGGCAGCCTCGTCCATTGTCATTTGAACCTGATTTCTGAAATCCAGGTCCCAGTAGGTATCACGGGAGATCCCTTGCCCGGACACCGTCAGTCGGGTCGCTGGTGCAAGTTTGTCCACATCCCGATAAATAGTAAAAGGTGCTGGGATATAGCCGAACGAAAAATAGGCGTCCAAGGCCTGCGGCCGGATATCCCGGCCGGTAAATCCGCCTGCGGTGATCGCCTTGAGTTCGGATGCAAAGGCAAAGCAGCGGCCGTCCCAGGTGTAGTACAAAGGTTTTTTACCCACCCGATCCCGGGCCAGGAACAGCACCTTGTCACGGCTGTCCCACAGGGCAAAGGCAAACATCCCGTTGAGTTTTTCTACTGCAGCATCCCCCCATTGGGCATAGGCGTAGAGAATCACTTCCGTGTCGCTGGCCGTATCGAAAACATGGCCCAAATCTTCAAGCTGACACCGAATTTCCGGGAAGTTGTAGATCTCACCGTTGAAAACGATGGTGTATCTGCCGGTCCTGTCCGTCATGGGCTGGCTGCCGCCTTCAAGATCGATAATGCTCAGCCGCCTGTGCCCCAGGGCGGCCATACCATCCGTGTAGATCCCTTCAGCATCCGGACCCCGATGGGCCAGGCGATCCGTCATCCTGCGGATGGTTTCCCCGGCGGCGTCTCTTGAATGATGTGAAAAATTGACAAATCCGGCAATACCGCACATGGGTTACACCCGACCTGCTATTTCGCTGTACAGACGATGATAGGCATCCGTCATGGTGCCAAAGTCAAACCGCTCTATGAACCTGTCTCTGGATGCCTTTCCAAAGGCCTGCCGCATGGATTGATAGAGCACTGCATCTTTCAGGGCAGCGGTGAATGCGGTCAGATCCCCGGAAGGCACCACCCATCCGGTTTCCCTGTCCAGAACGATTTCCGGATTTCCCCCCACATCGGTAACAATAGGACATACGCCAGATGCCATGGCCTCCAGGAGGGCCATTGATGTGCCTTCACTGAAACTGACCAGGGCAAATACATCCGTCATTCGGACCAGATCCGCGGCATCGGCCCGGAACCCGGTAAAGATGATAGATTCCTGCAGTTTCAGATAGGCGGTTTTTGCGCGCAGATGTCCCATCTCAGGACCGTCTCCGATGATAAGGCCTTTTACCGAGGGCTGAGTCTGCCGGATCTGATAGATCCCGTCAATAAACAGATCAAGATTTTTGATGGGGTCCAGCCGGCCAACGGTTCCCACCACCAGATCTTCCGGACCGAAACCAAATTCGGCTCTCAGTTCTGTGCGTTCCGAATCGCTGCAGGGTGCCTGCGGCCGTGTCCCGTTGTAAATCACGCGTATATGCCCACCGGACAATCCTTCGTAATCGATCAACCGCTGCCGGATATCTTCGGAAACAGCCGTGGATACCGTGTTGAGGTGCTGCAGAACCAGCCGGTTGAACCAACGCCGCCTTGGCTTATCCACTTCGGGATAGTGGCGACCGTGCTCCTGGAAGATAAGTTTAATCCCTGGGCAGAACAACCTGGCCAGCCCGCTATAGAACCAGGGGGTGTACTGGTGGGCATGAACGATTGCAATACCTTCTGACCGGAAAATGCCGGCCAGCCGGAATGGCAGCCCTTTGTCCAGCCCCGGACGCCGGCGGACACAGTGAACGGTAATGCCCTGCGCTTTGGCCAGCTCCGCCCAGGTCCCGGGTTCATCCAGGCAGATGATCACCACGCGGTATTTCCGGCCATAAACCTCTTCTCCCCGGGTTGAATAATGAACGGCCATATCCAGGGCCAGGCGTTCGGTGCCCCCGGGATTTAACGTATGAACGATATAGGCAATGTTTAGCTGCATCTGCTGTTATTTCCGGTGTATCATTGGTACCAGATCCTTTAGACAGGCGTCCCAGGAAAAACGTTCTTCCACAAACTGTCTGGCGGTCCGCCCGATCTTGTGGGATGCGTCCTTGTCACGGCCCCATGCAGCAATGTGCTGGGCGAACTCTTGTGATGTTTGCGCCGTAATCAGATGGCGGCCATCCTCAGCGCCTATGCCGTCGGCGGCAGACGGGCTGGCAATTACCGGACGGGCCATGGCCATGGCTTCAAGAACCTTGTTCTGAATTCCTCTGGCAATGCGCAGGGGGACCACAACAATGTCCGCCGCGCTGTAATAGGGGCGGATGTCTTCCACAAACCCGGTGACTTGGACCTGGATGTTACTGTGAATCTTCATATCTGCCAGGGCCGATACCGATGGGATAGGGTTTTTACCAACGATGTCAAACCGGATGCGACGGCCAACATCTGCCAGCTGCGGCAGTACGGACTCGCAAAACCAGGTGACGGCATCCGCATTGGCGTGGTAATCCATGGCACCGGGAAACATCAGAACAAGCGGTTTATCACTGTCTTCTGCGGCGCTTTCACTGTGATCAGGGCTGAAATACCTGTGGTCCACCCCGTTGGTCACCACGATGATGTCTCCGTATGCCGATACCCGGGACCGGAAAAGGTTCGCCTCCTGGTCCGATACAAATACCGAGGCATCAAACCGGTTGTGAACCTTGGCTTCGAACCTGTTGAGACGCCGAGCTTCAATCCGGTAAACCAGGTTCATGGGGAACGCACAGGTTTCTGCGTACTGCCGCCACTTCTCTGAATCCACATCGCAGAAATCCATAATCAGGCGGGGCCGGGCCTTCCCGGGGGGCATTTTATCGATACAGCGCAATACGTATTCAGCCGTAGGGGACGAAAAACAGAACACGGCCTTGTATGCCTCTTCTGTCATCAGATCACAGACCCTGCCAGCGGCTGCTTTCAGAAAAAAATAACCCTGGGAGATACTTCCGCCTCTTGCAATGGACCATATTCCCCTGAGTTTCGCAGTCCGTGTTTCCAGCCGGAATAGATGAACGGATCGGCAGCATGTTTCCAGCTTCTCCCGGTATTCCGCCAGCCGTTCCATATCATCCGGCGCATCCACCAGCGCCACCAAATCAATATCAAAAAATTGGGAAAAAAACCGTACCTGGTTGAAGGTCCGGATCTTATCCCCTTTGTTCGGGGGGTAGGGTATCCGATGGGCCAGAAAGAGGATCGCGGGTCTGGTTATCATGGGTTCTCAGAAAGCATTAGAGCAATTGTTCTCACGGCAGCATATAGCCAAGAGTCATCTTGACGAGTCTTTAGGCGCATATTACAGGGAAATAAATCGTCTGGTGCTGCTGCCCAGAGCTGTGGCCAGGGACAGTGGCATCTTCGATAAAATTATTTCGACTGCCCTGCGGGCGGGTGACACGTCTGTGCCTGCATCCCGCACCAGGGGAACCGCCGGATCATCGGCAAAAGGATTGAAATCAGCCCAATGGAGAAACACGGGTGTCGCCCCCCATTGGGTTTTGAACCGAAAGGTCCCCTCCCCCGGGGTGGACCTGCCAAAGTCAAAATGTTGAAATCCCTGCCGGCAGGCAAATTCAAGAAACCGCCAGTACAAAAGCATATTGGGGTTCAGCCTGTTGTAACACCTCAGGGAAGAGGCCCAGGGAATGGAAACGGTTGTCCTGTGGCAGAGAATCAAACCACCCGCAGCCGGTGTGCCGTCCGGAAGACTGACCAGACCGATATGCGCCCTGTTTTTATAAGCGGTCAGAAGCTGTTCCATCCAACGGACGGAATGCACAGGAGAACCCAGGTCTCTCATATTTTCTTTGAACACCCCGTAAAACGGGCGGATGAGTTCTCTGCCTCCCATAACAAATTGCAGACCGTCGCGGATAGGCTTTTTAACCTGGCTTCTAACTTTAGCTTTCAGGCCGGACAAAAGATCTAACGGATTCCTGGGAAGATCCAGAAGCAGTCTCGCCTTACCGGAATGCCGGGTCAATTCAGGAGGAATACCGGCAAAAGAACGGGCACTTCGGAGAGACACCTGCGGTATGCCTTTTCTTTTCGCAAGTAAGAGAGCAGCTTTGAGCAATACTTTTTCTGCATCTTGCGAATCAGCCAGTATACCACCGGCGTCACAGTATGGAGAGGAGATCCAGGCACCCGGATGGCCGGGTATGCCTACTCGGGTTACTGCAAGTATCCCGCATATCCGTCTGTGAATTCGGGCTGTCAGGTATATGGTATCAAACCCATAGGCCTGCCTGACAGCTTTTCCGAAAGCCGACAGCTGGTACCCCAGACCATCCTCCCGGGCAAGCACGTACGCATCCCAGGATTGCATTTCCCTGGGATGCGCAGGGCTGATATGGATGGAAATGATTCAGGCTCCTTTCAAAGCGGCCAGGGTGTCTAGGTGACTATTGATTGTGGTAAACCGGCTGGAGGCAAAGCTTTGAATCAATTTTGACAGCTTCATTGCAGTACTGTTCAGGTTCACATAATGCCTGAATCTGAAGCTGCGAGGTGCATCGGTTACCCGGGGCTGATCCGGGTCGAACTCCCAGGGATGGGCGTAAAAGACAAATGTTTTATCCCGGTCGAGCACGGATCTCATCCCTGAACGGAAAAACGGAAACGGAAAGAGGCGAAAATATCCGCCGCCGCCTATTGGCAACACTTTTTTTCCTAAGGAAAAATTGGATACCGGGACTTCATAAAAATCCCGCCCCATCTCAACCACGCCACTGTACTTGCGGTGTCCGGAAAGATCAAGCTTGCCGTAACGACCGTGGCTGCCAAAGGAATTATAGCTTGAGTCGTAACGGTACCCTGCCTCCTTGACCAGATGAATCGTATCCTGAGAGATCGAAAAATTCGGTGCCCGGTATCCGTTGACAGCGCGCCCTGAGATATCTTCAAGCAGGTGCTTACTGTATCGCAGATCTTCAAGAAATCTGCGCCGGTCAAGCGTGTCCACCAAGTCATGGTGGTATCCGTGGGAAGCAACCTCATGCCCCTTTTCCGCAACTGCCCTTACAAGTTCGGGCACTTTCCGGGCCACCCACCCCAGAATGAAGAAGGTGGCCTTGGGAGTGTGGTCGAAGCTGTCCAGAAGGTCCAGGATCTTTTGGGTGTTGCCAAATACCCTCAGCTCCCTGGTATCCCAGGTATCACGGCTGATGCAGGCCCTGAAGTTTTCCACCTGGAACCAGTCCTCCACGTCGAATGACAGGAGGATATTAGAGTTCTCTGCCGATGCCGTGGTATTCAAACCCTCTTTCTGCCACCTCTTCAGGATCATACTGGTTTCTGCCGTCAAAGATCACGGCGTCATTCAACAGGGATTTCATCCGTTTGAAATCCGGCTGGCGGAAGGCTTTCCACTCTGTGACCAGGATGCAGGCGTTTGCCCCTTCCAGGGCCTGGTATTGATCCTGAGCCAGGGTCACTTTGGTGTTCCAGGATTCAGGCATTTCCTTTTTAGCCTGTTCCATGGCAACGGGGTCATAAGCCCGGACTTTGGCACCGCGGCGCATCAATTCTTCCATCAGCACCATGGAAGAGGCTTCTCTCATATCGTCGGTGCCGGGCTTAAAGGCCAGCCCCCACAAGGTAAATGTTTTATCGGACAGATCTTCACCGTATTTGGCAACCACCTTGGCGCCCAGCACTTCTTTCTGAAGATTGTTCCGGTCTTCCACCGCATTCAACACTTTGGGATCGAACCCGATGTCCCGGCTGGTTTTGATCAGGGCTTTTACATCCTTGGGAAAACATGAACCGCCGTAACCGCATCCCGGATAGATGAAGGAATATCCGATTCTCGAATCGGAACCGATGCCCTTCCGGACGTTCTCCACATCTACGCCTAAGCGTTCGCAGAGGTTGGCAATCTCATTCATGAAAGAAATTTTGGTGGCCAGCATGGAATTGGCCGCATATTTGGTCATTTCAGCATCGCGGACGTTCATGCACAGCATCTTGTCCCGGTTTCGGGAAAAAGGTGCATACAGCCGCCGCATAATCTTCTCCGCCTTATCGGAATTGGCCCCGACAATAATGCGGTCCGGTTTGAGGAAATCATTTACCGCAGCCCCCTCCTTAAGGAATTCAGGGTTGGAAACAACGTCGAAGGGGATATCTGCCCCACGGGCGGCCAATTCTTCTTTAATGGCGGCATTCACCTTATCCGCAGTACCCACAGGCACTGTTGATTTGTCCACCACCACGGTATAGTCATTGATCACGTGTCCGATATCCCGGGCCACGGCCAGCACATACTGCAGATCTGCAGAGCCGTCCTCCCCCGGAGGTGTTCCTACAGCAATGAAAAAAACGGAGCAGTCCCTGGCAGCCTCTTCAAGGCTGGTGGTAAACTTGAGCGTTCCCTCTTTGTAGTTTTCAAGGACAATGGACTCAAGTCCAGGTTCGTATATGGGCAGAATGCCTTTTTTCAGGTTATCGATCTTCTCCTGGTCGATGTCCACGCAGGTCACCTGGCTTCCCATTTCGGAAAAACACGCCCCGGTGACCAGTCCGACATAGCCAGTGCCGATGATGGTAATTTTCATTTTCTTTTCTGTCGCCTTTCGATGGCCATTTCAATATTAAAGACCAAATAAACCAGGGCCAGGGCCCCGCCGAATATGATGAGGCCCGACATATCATGGAGAAACCCATGGGCTGTGTCCGGGCCGATATAAAATGCCATGGCTGCGGTGATGGTGAGCCGGATCACGTTTACAGCCACGGCAATCGGTATAGCTGAGAGGAACAATACCCATTTTTTCAAAATAGTAAATGGGGCAAGATAGGCAAAGATACCTGTCAGTGCGATCAACGAAGTCAGAGACCGCAATCCGGAACAGGCATCCACCACTTCCAAAGACGTATTTGCCAGATGAAGCACATTGCCTTCCCTGAAGACAGGAATGCCAATAATTTGAATCGCTTGGGATGACAACTGGGCAGCCAGTAGCTGGAGCGGAAAGGCGATCTGGTTCCAGAGAATAGCGGGTATGGGAATCATCATGATCAGGTAGGTGACGGGCACCACCATGGCTTTTAGATATGACCAGCCTAATAGAAAAATAATAATCCCGGCCAGGGTCACTATCATGGAAAACCGCATGAGAAAAAACTCAGCCCCGGTTTTTCCCAGCAGGTGAAGCATCATCCCCATCACAATGACGACGATTCCCGCCAGGGACGGTGCCGGCCGTAGCC
>CAJWHT010000072.1 GCA_913041495.1 uncultured Desulfobacteraceae bacterium
TGGTTTGTTGTGGGCACGGCGCATGACGTTCATGGGCGGCCCATGGCCGTTATTATAATCTATTCTCCGTACCCCCAAACCGGAAAAAAATCAAACATCTATTTATCAGGTACCGAGAAACGCCTTGTCAGAACTTACCTGCGGCTGGTATAGCCTGGCTATGAACTATTACCTGATCCGTATCCAATATCTGGGATTCCGGTTCCACGGCTGGCAGCGGCAGCCCGGGGTGAAAACCGTGGAGTCCATGGTGATGAAGACCCTGGCCTTTGTCCTGGGGCACGGGGATTTTAAAATACTTGGGGCCGGCCGGACCGATGCCATGGTATCTGCAGGGGATGCTGCCTTTGAACTGTTTATGGAAGAATCCATTGATGCAGATACGTTGCTTGCGGACTTAAACCTGAATCTGCCGCCGGATATCAGGGCCTTGTCCGTGGATGCGGTGGGGCCTGAGTTTAACATTATCCAGGCGCCGAAAGCCAAAACGTATATCTATCTATTTTGTTTCGGTGAAAAACCCCATCCGTTTTGTGCGCCTTTTATGGCAAATTTCATGGAAAACCTGGATATATCCCTCATGGCTGAGGGGGCCAGGCGTTTTATCGGCAGCCATGATTTTGTCCGCTATTGCACGCGTCCGGGTGAGCAAACAAACACCTGTCGAACCATACAGGAAAGCCGGATTGAACCGAATACCCGAATAACGGCCAGTTTTTTCCCCACCCGGACCTGGATGTTCCGGGTGCGGGCCAAAGGATTCATGCGGCATCAGGTCCGATTGATGATGGGGCAGTTGATTGCCCTGGGACAGGGGCGTATTTCCCTGGCTGACCTGGAGGATTCTTTGTCCGGAAAGATCAGGGAGCCGCTGGATACCATTGCTCCTGCCTCCGGCCTGATGCTGGACCGGATTGATTTTTCAGGTTTTATCGATACCCCGAATACGCAGGTGGCGCCCAATGAATAACCCGCTTGTTTTTAAGGCCGGTAAAACGGCTCAGGCCCATATCCGTGACAAGGGCCTTTCTCCTTCTGATATCCGGGCCGTACTGGGCGCCTCCGGCGCTGCCAAATGGCTGGGAATTTACGGTCTGGACCGGGCCATTTTTTCCCAATGGCTGCCCCGTTCGGGGCAAGAGATCCATCTTTTCGGCACCTCCATCGGGGCCTGGAAGCTGGCGGCCGCGGCCCAGAATGATCCGGCTTCGGCCTTTGACCGTCTGAAATCGGCCTATATCCGTCAGACGTACCAGGGGAAAGTCACCGCCGCCCGGGTGACTTCGGAGTCTTTGAAAATACTGTCCCAATTGCTTTGCGGAGATGCTGCCCGGCAAATATGCCATAACCCGAGGTTCAAATTCGGATGTGCCGCAGCCCGGTGCCGGGGGCTGATGGCTGCAGATGCACCGGCTGCGATGATCACCGGTATGGCCTGCGCCTTTTTATGTAATCTTGTGACCCGGCGCAGCCAGTCCCTGTTTTTCCGCCGCACCCTGTTCCAGGCCGGCGGACCCTGTCCGCTTGAGATGATGGATTTTTCCACCCGCCGGGTGGACCTGTCTCCTGAAAATCTTGAACAGGCACTTCTGGCAAGCGGTTCAATACCTGTGGTGATGAAAGGGGTTGACCGTATTGCCGGTGCACCGGAAGGTACCTACAGGGACGGGGGGATACTGGACTATCATCCGGCCTTTTCGCTAAAACCAGATGAGCCCGGCCTGATTCTCTACCCCCATTTTTATCCCGATGTCACCCCCGGATGGTTTGACAAAGCACTGTCCGGCAGACGTGCCGATGGAACCTTGATGGACCGCACGCTGCTGGTGGCCCCCTCTCCTGCGTATATTGAAGGTCTTCCCTACGGCAGGATCCCGGACCGAAAAGATTTTAAACGATTCCAAGGACGGGATGATCTGCGTTTTGACGCCTGGACAAAAGCTGCGGAGCAAAGCCGGGATTTAGGGGCGGCCTTTATCGATGCGGTAGATACCGGAAATATCCGTGACCTTATGACACCGTTTTAAGCGGTGGATCAGGACTTGATTTCAATTGGGACGCAGTGTAGGGTGATTTATGTAAACCCTATGGGAAAATTTGCTGTAAAAATTGTCATTTGCATTCTGTTTTGCTGTCTGCCGTTTCCGGCCGCCGGCGATGACCGACCCCTGCGGCTGGTCTGCGATCACTGGCCCCCATACCAGATCGGCAATGGGAATCAGCTCTCCGGATTCAGTGTCTCTCTTGTGAAATTGGTTCTTCGGGATATGGGGGCGGAACTGGACACAATCCGGGTCTATCCCTGGAAAAGGGCATTGTCTCATCTTAAGGCGGGAAAGGCGGACGGGCTTTTTTCCGCCAACTTCAATCCGGAACGGACATCCTTTGCCAGGTATCCCGGGCAGACGCTTGTTGATTCCCCGTGGGTGCTCTGGGCAAGAAAGGGGCAGGCCGATCCGGACACCGCCTATACGGATCTTGCCGGAAAAACCATCGGTGTGGTGTCAGGCTATACGTATACGCAAGAATTCTGGGCTTTTGTCAAGGCGCACAACAACTTTGACGCCGTTACCAGCGACGAACAGAATTTCAGGAAGCTTGCGGCCGGCCGCGTGGACTTCGCGGTGGCGGAGCTTGGCAACGGGAAATATCTTAAGAATCTTTTAAAGCTCGACGGTATTGTTCCCCTGACAAAACATCCGGTGATGACCCAGGGCCTGTATATCATCTTCAGTAAGCAGACGGTGCCGGAAGGATTTGTTGACAGATTTTCAGACACCCTTGCCAGGGTGAAGGCCACAGATGCCTATGCCAGGCTGTACAGCAACTATTTTACCCCGCCCCGTTTTGATCCCTGACAGGGAACGGATACCTTTTGTAAGAAATTTTACTACACGAGAATCAGAATTCCTCCAATTGATCCGTGACATGCCTGTTGCTACCCTGATAGCCGGTACAAATGGTCGGTAAAAGTGTAGTGTAAACACCAAAACAGGAGGATCGTATGAAAGCGAAACGTTTATTGCTCATCGGGTTTATTGCAGTGCTCTCAATGGCATTTTGCCAGTCAGCATTTGCCAAGGAAAGAATCGTGTTCGGCGGCGGACCTGCCGGCGGTACATTCCAGGTAGTTGCCAACGGCATCCAGGTGTATAAGCCCCTCAAGGCAGTAAAAGAGTTCAAGGTTCAGGCCCAGTCTTCTGCAGGTTCCGTAGAAAACTTAAGAAAGACCAATGCTGGCCGTCAGCAGATGAGTGTTGTCTATTCCGGACATGTTTATCTGGGCCGCAACGGCATGATGAAAAACGATACCAAAAAATATGAAGACGTCCTGGCCGTTTCCTGGCTCTACGGTGCGCCTGCACAGCTGGTTGTCCGCGATGGTTCCGGTATCAAGAGTGTTAAAGATCTGGTGGGTAAAAAAGTCGGCGTCGGCAATGCCGGTTCCGGTGCCTTTGCCAACTGCGAACTTTTTTTCAGCCACATGGGTGTCTGGGATAAGATTGAAAGAAACGCCATGGGGTACAACGATGCTGCCCAGGCTTTCGGCAACAAACAGCTTGATGCCTTCTGGCTGTTCACCGCATTTCCCTCCGGCGCAGTTATCATGGCTGCCCAGACCAACGACATCGCCCTCGTGAACCTGGATGCCGATGCCAAAGCCAGCGGTTTCTACGACAAGTATCCGTATTTTGCCAAGCTCGCCGTTCCTGCCAATACCTATAAAGGTGTTGACTACGAATCCCCCTCCTTCCAGGACTCCGCCCTCTGGGTTGCCAACAGCAAAGTATCTGCTGACGCTGTTTACAAAATGCTCTCCCTCATTTACTCCGACGAAGGTCTGGCCCACATGAAGGCCCAGAAGAAAACCTTCAAGAACATGAGCATCAAAAATGGTCCCATCGGCATCGTTACCCCGTTCCACCCCGGTGCTGAAAAATTCTGGAAAGAAAAAGGCGTATTGTAATACCTGAACACCCCGGGCAGGTGCGGCAAAGGGTTTTGCCGCACCTGCCGGACCCCATCAACTTAAAATTTACAGATAGGAAGGCAAAACGTGTACGAAAAACTCAATCGATACGAACAGATCTTATTTGACGTCTGTTCGGTGATCCTGGTCGTTTTTTACTCCTGGGCAGCTGTTATTCAACCCATGGCCACCCAGTATCACAGGGGGGTATATGTCATCATCACCTATATTCTGGTCTTCCTATTGTACAAATCCAAAACCGCCATCGGGAGGGTGATCGACTATATCCTGCTCCTGTTGTCCGTGGCATCCATCGGATACTGGATCGTGATGTTTGAAACCATCAATTACAGAACCGGCGCTGAGACAACAACGGATATGTTTTTCGCCGTTATCGGCGTGCTCATCGGTATAGAACTTGCCCGCCGGGTGGTGGGAAGCGTTTTCGTTATCCTGGGTGTCCTCATGCTGCTGTACGGCGTTTACGGCTACCTGGCACCGGATCTGGTTTCCCATGCCGGCGCCCCGTTCACCGAACTGTGCATCAGTATTTTTTACAAAAGCGACGGTGTCTTCGGCATCATGGCCAACGTACTGGCCACCTATGTCATCCTCTTTGTTCTTTTCGGCGCTTACCTGGAAAAGTGCGGCGCCCAGAAATTCTTTATTGACTGGCCTTTGGCCGCTGTGGGTCATAAGGTCGGCGGCCCCGCCAAGGTGTCGGTCATCGCATCCGGGCTCTTCGGGTCTATTTCGGGCTCTGCCATTGCCAATACGGTTTCCACGGGTATGTTTACCATTCCCATGATGAAAAAAGCCGGGTTCAAACCCCATGTGGCAGGCGGTGTTGAACCTGCCGCATCCATCGGCGGGATGTTCATGCCCCCGATCATGGGTGCCGGCGGATTTATCATGGCAGAACTGACAGGCGTGCCCTACTCCCGGATTATGCTCGTGGCCATATTCCCTGCCCTGATGTACTTTTTCTCCGTATTCTGCATGGTGCATTACGAGGCAAAGAAAGACAATATCCGCGGAGAAAAATCCGAACATTCCGCAGGCCATATCTTTAAAACCCAGTGGTTTTATACCATTCCGCTGATTGCCATCACCATCCTGATGCTCACCGGATATTCACCGGGCTACTCTGCCATTATCGGTCTTGTAACCTGTGTGTATATTTCCTGGGTAAGAAAAGATATCCGAATGGACCTGACCATGGCTTTTATCGTGTCGGGTGTTTTCCTGATTTCCCTGGTCAACCTTGCCATCGGTTCCAATGACGGCGGAATACCCGAGTGGGTCGGACTGCTCATCGGCATCGGCGCAACCATTATCCTGTATGTGAAACAACCCGCCATGATTAAACCGGGCCTTACCAACTTTCTGGGCGCGGCAAGATCCGGAACTGAAAACAGCCTGAAAATTGGCGCCACCGTCGGGGTCATCGGTATCATCATCGGCGTACTGACTTTTTCCGGTCTGGTACTGACTTTCGCTGACATCATGATTGAACTTGCCGGCGGTTCGCTGCTCATGACCATCTTGCTGGTGGCCCTGGCCTCACTGGTTCTGGGTATGGGCGTTCCGGTAACGGCCGCTTACCTGATTACGGCCGTGGTTGCAGTCCCTGCCCTCACCCATTTAGGGGTGAATGAGATTGCCGCCCACATGATCGTTTACTGGCTGTCCCAGGATTCCAACATCACGCCGCCGGTATGTATTGCTGCCTTTGCCGGCGCCACAATTGCCAAGGCGAATATGTGGAAAACGGCCTTTACCTCGTTTAAGTTTGCCAAGTTCCTTTACCTTGGACCCATCCTTTTCGGTTATGTCCCCGGTTTCTCCCTGGATGGCAGTTCCATGGATATCATCAAGGCTTTTATTGCCATCTTTTTCGGTACCTGGGCCTACGCCTGGTTCCTCAGCGGCATCTGGCTAAAATGGTTTACCAAAGGGTCCAAGAATAATGCACCGGCGTAATTGATTTTTCTATACCGAATTTTGCCCATTATTTCGCAAGAAAAATCTTTGACCGCTCCTGACAATTTCGCCCTGTCAGGGGCGGTTTTAAATTTTTGACCACTAGGGCCAATTTAATCAGGATATGGTGAATGCTTTGTGAAGACAGGCAGAATGTTTCCCTCAGACCGGGGATAAAACCGGGATTAGGGAATTCTTTGGTTGCACTATCAACCTTTTTGGGCCATATTGTCCTAAACGACTCAACTTCCAGGGAAAAATATCAGACGTGAATGAAAAAGAACAAATGGACAATTTCAACCGGGTTATTGATTCCTCCATCGGATACCTGGTGGGCAGAACCTCCAGGGCGATTATCAAGCGGCTTACAAAGAAATTTCAGGATGCAGGCTTTGATGTCAGCTATGAACAGTGGAGTATCCTGATTCACCTTTACCGGAAAGACGGGCAGACCCAGCAGGCCCTTGCGCGGACCGCAGTAAAGGACAAAGCGGCCATCACCCGTCTGCTGAACGTTCTGGAAAAGAAAAATATTGTCCTGCGCGTTCCTGACAGAAATGATAAACGAAGCAAGTTGATCTATCTAACCAACAAGGCCAAAGAGTTTAAATCCGAGCTTATCGCACTTGTTGAAGAAATGCTCCACGAAGCGGAACAGGGCATTTCATATGAAGAAATGGAGCAATGCCGGGAAACCCTGAATAAAGTATTTATCAATTTTGACCGGTTGAATAACCCCAAAACCCGGAAGTAACAAGCCGGGGGACTCTAAAACTCCACCAGTTTGTTTTGCATGGCATATCTGGATAAATCCGCGTTATTCCTGAGATTCAATTTTTTCAAGAGCCTGGAACGGTAGGTGTCCACGGTCTTCACAGAGATATTGTAAGCCGTGGCAATCTCCCGGTTGGTGGATCCTGTGGCAAGCTTTCTTAAGACCTGCAGTTCCCTCATGGAAAGCGATTCGGTCAGACTCATGTTCTTGCTGCCGCGGATGACGCGAAGGGCCAGGGCTTCACTGGCTTTTTCCGTAAGATACCGTCCGCCGTCATTGATTTTTTTGACGGCCGCCACCAATTGCTCCGGTGCGGACTGCTTTGTCACATACCCCATGGCCCCGGCCTCTATCGCCCGTATTACGTATTGTTCTTCCTCGTGCATGGTGAGTATCAATACGGGGATATCCGGGCAATAGGCTGCCATACGGCTCACCACTTCAAGGCCGTCCATTCCCGGCATGGAGATATCGATCACAGCCACATCCGGCCGGTCTTCCATCGCCTTGTCAAAGGCGGTTTCACCGTCGGGGGCCTCTGCGATCACCTTGATGTCTTCATCATCCTCAAGAACTTTTCGAAGGCCTTCTCTGACAATACTGTGATCGTCTGCAAGCAGAACCCGTATCATATATATCTCCCAAGACTTATTTTACAGGATACCAACGTTCCCTCGTCAGGCGCCGAATTTATGGTCAGCTTTCCGCCCACCAGATTGGCCCGTTCCGCCATGCTTTCAAGCCCGAATCCTTTCTGGGTGCCGTTGGCATCCGTTTCAAATCCGCAACCGTCGTCCCGAATGGTGAGCACAATACCCTGGGGATCTGTTTTTAGCTCAACCAGTATCGTGGAGGCCCGGGAATGGCGCAATGCGTTTGTCAATGCTTCCTGCCCGATCCTGTATAACGTTGTGGCAAGTGTTTTGTCAATTTCCGGGATGTCGTCATGCCTGAAAATACAGGAGACGTTGGACCGTTTTTCAAAATCCGATACCAGCGACTCAAGGGCATCGGTTAATCCCAAGTCATCCAATACCCGCGGCCTGAGCCGGTAGGCCATGTCACGGACATCCTGAATGGTGGATTCGATCAGGTCGCTCATCTTTGCTGCGCGCTGGCCTGCCTTGGGATCAATCCCGTTTAATTTTTTTTCCGCCCAGACGGAATCAATCCGAAGCGCAGTCAGGACCTGTCCGAGATGATCATGAAGTTCCCTGGCCACCAGTTCCTTTTCACGTTCCTGGGAGGCAATGATGTTTTTGGACAGTTTTTTCAGGCTCGCCTGGGCGGCTTCCAATTGCGCTGTCCTTCGCCTGACCTGGCCTTCCAGGTCGTGGGAATAGGAGTAAAGTTTCTCCTTGGCTTTTTCAAGGTCCCTTTGCACCAGGTTTTTCTCCGTCACATCCACGCTTACCGCCAGGGAGCGCAAGATTTCACCGCGCTCGTTTCGGACACCGTAGCAGGATAGCAAGGTGTCCATTTTTTCACCGTTTTTCTTGACGTAGGTATATGGAATATCTTTACAGAACCCGGTGCTGAAAAACCTGGGAAAGATGACGTTAAGCGCGTATTTTTTAGAGGCTTCCGTGAAAAAATCCGTAAGCTGTCTGCCAATGACGTCCTTGCGGTCAAAGCCCATGACTTCAACCCAGTGGTCTGACACGTGAATGATTCTTCCATCCCGGTCAATTGAGTGGAGCATCACAGGTGTTTTATGGTAGATACGCCGATAGCGTTGCTCTGACACCTTCAGCTGTTCCTCCGCCCGTTTTCTGCGCAGAAGTTCCCGTGCCGCCATCTGATAGAGCAGGAAAACAAGCAGGCCAGCCATCACTGAAACAAAGATGACGATGGGGCCAATAACACTTATGAACGGACCTGTAACCTGTCTCTGGATCTCTTTTTTATTCCTGAGTGAGACGATTTGCCATCCCGGATAGTTGGAGACGGAGAGCCCGGAATACAGATATTCATTGCCCCGTTTATCAGTAACGACACCCTGAGCGCTTCTATCAAATCCGCTCCACTCCCACGGGCCGTTGCCGAACTGCCGGGAATCCACAATGGCATTCATTGTCTTTTCGCTAAGGGGCCAGAGCAGTTGAAACCTGTAATCCGGCACGTTGGACATGAAAATGACTCCCTGGGGGTCCGTAAATAATAGAATCTCCTTTGACTCGGAAAAAAGAGAGGCTTCCAGAAACTCTATTGAGGATTTTATGACGGTGACACCGATAATATTTTTATGCCTTGAGTCATACACCGGATGACTGAAATAAACGCCGCGCTTGCTTGAGGTGGTGCCCAATGCCAGGTAAGTGGACGGCTCTCCCTGTACGGCGTGTTTATAGTAAGGGCGAAATGAAAAATCCTTTCCCACAAAGCTGTCTGCGGCATTCCGGTTTGACGAACACAGGGTCACTCCGGTGACATCCATAAGATAGCAGACATCCAGGTCCATGGCGCTGGCAAAATGGTCCAGGATCTGGTTCGCCCGGTATATGGTTTCCAGGTTTGTCTCTTCCAGCGCTTTTTTCAACTCTTTAATACCGGACAATGCCTTTACAGGTTTGATGTGTTCGGACAAATGCGCGGCAAATTGACGGGTCAACAGATTTAATTTAGAATCAGCATCGGACTCGTTTCTCTGGAACGCGGCCTCCCGGTAGGAGTAATAATACAGCCACCCGCCGGTAGAGGCCGAGAGAAACGCAAACACTGCCAGAATAAATATGATTAATCTAAGACGCATAGGGCACTATAGACCGGAGTGCTCTTATTTTTCAACGGATATAATTATCGGCAGATGTTTTGCCGGCAAGGAACAAAGTTCATATGAAAACAAACGCGATCAGATGCTTTATCGCAGTAGCTGTCCCCGATGAAGTAAAGCAGTATTTGAGTCTGCTTCAAAAGGAAATGAAGAACAAAGGGATAAAGGCAAGTTGGGCGGATAGATCAAGGTTCCACATCACCCTGGCATTTCTTGGGGACACGGCCGTTGATAAAATACCCCGCATTCAAACGGCAATTGACGAGGCCATCGCAACTCAAAAGGGATTTGATCTCAGAATAGGTCCATTCGGTGTGTTTCCCAATCGCAAAAAAGCAAGGGTGATCTGGGCGGGAGTTCACGGTGACACCACAGCATTGAAACTGATTTACAGAAATCTGGGCGACAGCTTGGACCGTGCCGGCATGCCTGTGCCCCGCAAAAAATTTGTCCCCCATATCACCTTAGCCCGTATCAAGTACCCCCCTCGTGCCAAGATCATGGACGAACTGTTTTCCATGGCACCGGAAATTTCATCCCTCAAGTTTCATGTGGAAGCTGTTGAGTTGTATCAAAGTATCCTTTATCCCACAGGTGCCGTTCATAAGAAATTATTGGAATCGAAACTGCTGCCTTAAAGTCAGAGGTTAACTGAAGCTGATTTCATACGTCCCGTTGTTTTTAGCGATTTCTTTGGCGGTGAAATTTTCAACATCCTCGTTAAGGGTGACCGAGCTGAACACCCCACCCAAAGTTGTTCCCTCAAACGCTTTGTTTTTGAAAACAATCTTGGACTCACCCGCTTCATCTCTTGCCCATTCCAAATAGGCGAACAGGGTCTGGTCAAGTGTAAGAATTTCCCGATTCAACTTCGGCGTAACCGCTTTTATTTTTGATTCAAGGCGAAGCACATTACGATCGTGTTCTTTTTTTTGTTTGTTTAAGGCTTTGAGTTTTGTGACAGAGGTTTCCATCCGTTTTTCAAAATCCGAGATCAGTTTGGCAAGCTGACGCAATTTATCCTTGGGATATGTGTCTTTTTTCTTGTTGAATTCAAGGCCCAGCTTATCTCTTTTCTTTTTTGCCCTGTCGTGGAAAATTTTAATCTCTATCATTTTTTGGAATGTGAGTTTCACCTCTTCCCGGGATGCGTCGAGTTCTGATTTCAAATCCGTCAGGCGTTGTGTAATCCGGCGCTTTTGTTCCCGGATACCTTCTTCCAGTGAAATCACATGATGATCGGTTCCGGCAACCACTGTGCACGATGCGGTTTTAGCAGAACCAGCTCCTGCCAGGGTAACCCCTTTTTTCCCATAAATCCGTGAAGAGATGATTCTGCAATTGGGACTGTCCACGCGGCCAGAGCAACGGATAACGGAATCAAAAACTTCATTTTTTATAAACACATTACCAAAACATTCAACAACACAATTATGAAGATACCTGGCATGCAGGTCTCCCTGGCACCGGATCACCGCATCGGTGATGCCGACATTGGAAACAACATTTCCGATGGCTTCAATATCGCCGCCACGGATTTCCCTGGCGTTCACATGACCTGCAGTTACCGGGTACGCACCTGTAATGATACCGGAGACAGTGAGGTTGGCGAAGGCCTCTATTGCACCGTACCGCTGGTCTGCATCCTCCAGTACATTAATAATCGGATGCACATAGACGAATCGTTCCACTGAAACCGCAGGCACACCCGTTTTGGCTGCGATTATACTGACCTTGTCCTTAGACAGCCGTGTGCCGCTGCCGCATCTGAGGGTGAAATCGTAAGGGGACTGCCGGGTTGTTTTTCTGCCGTAAATATTTTCGCATGAAACAGTCTGCCACTGGGGTTGCTGCTGAATGAGGGGCTCGCCTTTGCGCTTTTCTCCCCTGGCCGTGAGATCTGAGTCCAGTTGAGAGGTCAGTCCCCTGGCCTTGCCAAGCATCTGGGAATTGTCTTTTCTTGCAATGGGAAATCGGGTGAACTGTGCATCTATATGGGTTTGTATCATTGCGTCGGGATAGATGCCCGAAACAATCCCCGCATCCTCTAATTTTGATTTAATGGCCGGCAACGTGACCTGTGACCGGTTCTTTTCATCAAAGGAGACCCAGGCAGCAAGTTCGTCGTCGCTGGTGGCAATTTCAAGCAGATCTTTGGCATCAACCGGAACCTGGGTGGTTTCATCCTCGCGACCCTGTTCTGCAAGAATAATGTCCTTTTGTTCCAGGGTAATCAAAGACAGGGATACCATGATATCCCCTAAAATTTTTATCCGATTTTCCTTTTGAAATGCGCTTTCCTGGATTTCTTTGGCTTGTGCCACATCTGATTCATTGGCCAGGCCTTTTTCCACCACTGAGGCAGAAAATTCTTCATCCAGGGCCTTGACCCTTAGAAATTCCTTTTCATAGGGTGACAATTCTATGGATTGTCCATTTTCATCTGATACCGATTCCTCCGGCTGATTCTCCTGCGTCCGACCCACATTCGGGGCCTTGGGTTGTTTTACCGGAGTGTCCGTAAATGTTTGTTCTTTGATGATTTGAACTTTTTGCTCGGATGAAATTACGCCGGTATCAACCAGAATGTCACCCATCAGTTTCTTTAACCGGGTTTTCTTGAATTCCTGTTTTTGAAACTCCAGGGCTTTTTGAATGTCGGATTCACTGGCAAATCCCTTCTGGACAGCGATTTTCCCAAACACTTCACCCTGTCTGCGGATAACATAGTACTCACGGATCAATTTGAGAAGACTGAGTTGATACCGGGTCGCCAATTTCTGGCTGAGCAGCAGTTGTTCCCAACCCTGGGCTTTCTTTTCCTTTTTTTTAAGGGCGTAAAGGGCAACGAGGTGTTTGTATTGGTCGTTGTTAATCGTCCCGTATTGCCTGGCTAAAAGTGCCAGGGACGGAATGTTGTCAGATTTGGCCAATTATCAATCCTGTCAGTGTCGTCAAAATAATGAAAAGCGGGTCGTCTTCGATAAGATAATGAATTTTAGGTGCAAAGTAAACCGGAACCTGGATTCAGAACAGCGGCGGGTTGATAATTTACCGCAGTCCAGGCCAAACAAAAGGCGCGGGAAAAAAACGCCGCACCTTTTGTTTCATGTCGCACAGTGTTTGTATGAAATAACCAACTACTCGTTGAATCCTTCCGTGGGTTTGAGGGTACAGCGCATGACGTTCATGTGCGGCCCATGGCCGTTAATGAAATGAACTTAAGTCCACATGTGCCTCAAAATGTGCTTTCAGGAGATCATAATCCTTTTCTTTTTTCAAATGAAGCGGCTCCCGCTTTTTAAAGTGCGTTGTTTGAACGCCAATCATCTCAAGCCACTTGTCTGCGATTTCCGGGTAGTCAAAAAAACCGTGAACATAGGTTCCTGCCACATGGTGATCATTTGTGATACAGCCGTCTGTTTCAGTACATGCCAACTGATTTCGGGACGTAATTCGGATCAGTGGCTGACCTGCTGTCAGACGTGTGACCCCCATGTGAATCTCGTAGCCTGATCCCATGACATCACCCCAGGCAAAGTTGCTCACCGTCGTTGTTTTGGGGGCTTTGAGTTCCGTTTCAACCGGAAGGAATCCCAATCCATCTGTTTTACCCGGTGTACCTTCAAGTCCCGTGGGATCTTCAACCACGCTGCCAAGCATCTGGTACCCCCCGCATATCCCCAGAATATGGCCTCCCTGGTGGAGATATTTCGACAATTCCACGTGGAACATTTCACGGGCCCAACTCAGATCAGCCCTTGTATTTTTGGATCCTGGAATGATGACCGCCTTAAACCTGGACAGGTCTATAGGCCGGTCAATAAACTGGACGTGCAGCTCGGGTATTTGGGACAATGCATGAAAGTCGGTGAAATTTGCAATGTGAGGAAGCCGTATCACCGCTATGGAAGGACGGTCGTCATCCGGATCAATCCCAGTGTCACACACTTCAATTTCCACGGAGTCTTCGGAATCAATTTTAAAATGGGTATACCAGGGAAGCACCCCGAAAACAGGTTTCCCTGTACGTTGCTCGATCCAATCCACCCCGTCTTTAAACAGGGCGATATCTCCCCGGAATCGGTTGATGATAAACCCTTTTACCCTGTCCTGCAAAGACTTTGGTATACATGACAAGGTACCCACAAGCTGCGCAAAAACCCCGCCCCGATGAATATCGGCAGTTAAAATCACATCCGCATCTGCATATTCAGCCATGGCAAAGTTTACAATATCATTGGGCATGAGATTTACCTCTGCGCAGGACCCGGCCCCTTCCATAACCACCCTGTCGCAGGTGGCGGCCAGCCGGTCAAATGCCGCCCAGGCCGCCTTTTGATAAAATCCCTTATTCTTGTGGTAGTCCATTGCCGTGTGATTTCCGTGGACCAATCCGTTCAATACCACCTGAGACTGCTTCTCCCCTGTGGGTTTTAAAAGAATGGGATTCATATCCACATGGGGCGGAATTCGGCAGGCCTCTGCCTGTACAATTTGAGCACGTCCCATCTCCAGTCCTTCAGGCGTAATGCCCGAATTGTTGGACATATTCTGCGCCTTGAACGGGGCTATCTTTTCCCCGCGATCCACAAGGCTGCGGCAAATTGCTGCGGCGACAATGCTTTTTCCTACGTCAGAGCCTGTACCCAGCACGGCAATATGATTTTTCATTTCTCGATACCTACCCTGGCTTTTACGCCTTTTTTATAATAGTGCTTAACTTCCTTCATCTCCGTTACAAGATCGGCGCGGTCTATCAATGATTGCGGCGCCCCTCTTCCCGTGAGCACAAGTTCCACGTGGTCCGGTTTAATGTCCAGCAAGAAAAGAAGCTGGTCTTCCGAAAAAAGGCCGCACATATACGCCACGTTTCCTTCTTCGGCGATTACCAGATCATGGTTACCGTCCCTTAACACCTGGCATAGGCGTTCATAGCCTCGGGCACAACTGGCGCGTTCCTCTTGAGAGGGATTGCCACGTACAAATTTGCCCGCACCGTATTGCTCCACAGTTATATTTGGAAACCTGAGTAAGGACTTAATCTCTGAGTAATCCCCCTGTTTCATGAACTGTACGATACAAACCTTAAGACCTGCACCGGCAGCCCGAACAGCCAGCCCCAGGCTTGCCGTCGTCTTTCCTTTCCCGTTTCCTGTATAGACCTGAACATATCCATTCATGGGTGGGCTTTGACCTTGATTATGGTTAATTGGAGGGTTCCATATACTTTTTCGTATATCCGCGCGGTGTAAACAAGAAGTCCATGTAACGTAAAGACGAGGTGGACCCCACAAACAATACGGTTTGCATCCCCACTTCTGCCTGGTCCATCTGGTCCAGCGTCGTAAATTCGATGGCCTGGTTCTCGCGCATGGCTCCAGTAATAACGCCTACAGGTGTGTCTGCCGGACGATGCTCAAGGATAAGTTCCTGTGCCCTGGCCAGTTGCCAGTCCCTTTTTTTACTTTTGGGATTGTAGAGCACAATAACAAAATCTGCCATGGCAGCACAGCTGATCCGTTTTTCTATGCTCTCCCATTGGGTTAATAAATCGGACAGTGAAATGGCGGCAAAATCATGGGTCAATGGTGCGCCGGCAAGTGCCGCCCCTGCGGCCAGGGCCGGGATGCCGGGAACCACTTCCAATTCAAGATATCTGTCATCGTCAGCGACGGGGGGTGCACCCGGACGCCGGATGGGGATCTCTCTTTTGGCGCAAAGTTCAAACACGAGACCTGCCATGGCATAGATCCCTGGATCTCCACCTGAAACAAGGGCACAGCTTGATCCGCTCAATGCCGTATCTATGGCCTGTTCCACCCGGTCAATTTCCTTCATCATTCCCGTGGAAATCAGCGGCTTGTCTTTCACCAGATCAGCTATCAAATCTATGTAAGTGGTATAGCCGGCAACGGTATCTGCCTTTTGGATCACGTCCCTTGCCCTGGCAGACATATGATCCGCATGTCCCGGACCGGTTCCGACAATAAAGAGTTTCATACCACTTTTGCAACGGCCAGCGTCACATCCTTTGTCTTTCGCTTGGGCATGATCAGCTTGCCGTTGCTGGCTGCCAGTATCGCTGCTGCTTCGCATACGCTTTTAACTCCTAAATATTTTTCCGCCATTTTCGACGGGTTTTTTATGGACTCAACCGAGTTGAGTTGATCTTTTGTATAGAAGATGAGGTCCAGGTTCAATTTATTACCCAGCTCAAGAATGCCTGCCTCGTCCGCCTTCACCTCAGTTGTTCCGATGGCCCTTAATGACATTAGGCTGAAATTCTTCTCTTCTGCCGTACTTCTGACAAACAAGATGATATCTTCATAAGTGGTCCCCCGGTTACAACCAATGCCCAGACTCAAAACCTTGGGTCTGAGCACCAGAGTTTCACGTGAAACTTTGTCATTTTTCCAGGTGCAAACAATATCGGCTGAGGCGCTGGATGCCCATTCTTCATGAATTAGCGTCGTGGAAAGTAAGGGCAAAAGAATTCGTTCCGGATCATAAATCTTAAGGGGAATGCCCTTGAGAATTTTCATGTTCACATGTTTGATGGCCGGCGGATTTTGAATCCTCAGATCGTTCTCAACGGCGATCATATCTATTGAGGGCAGATCATTGATATCTGTGGCCGTGGTAATTACAGGCATGGCATTGATCTTTTCTGCCAGTTCCACTGCTAAAGCATTGGCGCCGCCCATGTGACCGGAAACAAGGCTGATGGCATGAAACCCTTTTTCATCCACCACCACGACGGCAGGATCTTTAACTTTTGATTCAAGCAGCGGTGAGATCATCCTGACGGCGATCCCCGTGGCAAAGATAAAGATATGTGCGTCATACCGATTGAATTGAGCAGCCAACTCCTGCTTTAAGCTTTCAAAGGTGTGTGCAGATGTTACCGGGGCGTGATATGTCTGGAAATCATCGGGTTGATACGCCCGTTGGGATAAGAATAGCTGAGACGCCGGATAACACGTTCCTATCCTCACTGCCATGCGCACGCCATTGGGTGTAATTGCCCAAACGGCCATGCGGATTCTTTGAGAATTATTCTCCCTTGCGGTAACCATGTGAAAAGGTGGCATCGTATAATTTGGATTTAATCAGCTCGGCGCTGTTTCTGGATGCTTCCACAGCCTTACCCACAATGATCAAGGCGTGCCGGGTAATACCATTGTCCCGGCAGGTGCGCGCAAGATTTTCAACGGTGGTGTAAATGATGTTTTCTTCAGGGTGGCTCACCTTGTAAGCCACAGCACAGACAGAGGCGTTGCCGTAATGTGCCGCCAGAATTTCCTGCACCTGGGTAACAAGCCCAATGGATAAATAGATGGCCATGGATGCGCCATGGGCGGCAAGTTTTTCAAGCGCCTCTGCTTCGGGTACCGGTGTGCGGCCCGCCATCCGCGTCAATATCAGGGTCTGGGTCACTTCAGGCAAGGTATATTCCATGCCAATGCTGGCCGCCGCCGCAAAGGCTGCTGTAACGCCGGGAATTACCGCGTAGGGGATATTGTCCTGCTGCAACTCCCTGATCTGTTCAAAAATGGCGCCGTAAAGCGCAGGGTCTCCGGTGTGAAGGCGAACCACCTTTTTTCCTGCCAGATAACCCGCTTTCATTTGAGCGACCATCTCATCAAGGTTCATTCCTGCACTGGATACCGTCTGTGTATGTGCGCCTTTCCAACACAGCACCGCCTCTGGTACCAACGAGCCGGCATAAATGATAAGGTCTGCGTTTTCCAGGGCTTTCATGGCCTTTATGGTCATTAATTCCGGGTCGCCGGGCCCGGCGCCGGCAAAGATGATGGGGTGTTTTTCCGTATTCAATTTTTTTGCCTTTATAAATTGGGTTTGGTGCCGGATACGATCCAGACAGGGTTGAGTGCGTTCATTCGGGTTCCGTATGGCATTTGTGATCCACGTGAAACTTGCACCTGAACAACGTCGGGCGTAAAGCCACGTTCGCTTAACACCGACATGGCTGTATGCATACTTTCAAGGATAACCGTATTAACAACAATAATTCCCTCTTCCACAAGGCGGTCGCAGCAGCAGGCGATGATTTGTGACAAATCCTTACCGCCACCGCCGATAAAAACCCGGTCCGGGGTTTTTAAGGTGTCGTGGCCGGTGGGAAAGTTCAAATGGGATACTTTAATGTTGGACCGGTTAAAGTTCTTAATGTTGTGTATAATGGTTGGGATCCGCTCTTGGTTTTTTTCAACCGCAAAGACACTACCCCAGGGGATTTGCAGGGATGCTTCAATACCAACCGACCCTGATCCCGATCCAATGTCCCATAGCACATGATCTCTTCTGGACAGTCTGAGCCTGGAAAGGGAAATACTTCGAACCTCTGACTTCGTGATCAATCCCCTTGAATGACGAAAATAGGTGTCCGGCATACCCATGAATGTTTCATGTGGAACAAGGGGCGGATGTGGGTTCGATTTCAAGAGGATAACGATATTGGGATGGCTAAAATCAGTTTGGGCAACTTTTTTATAGTCTGTAAACCAGGTAATCCGTTCCTTATCGGAGTCGCCGAGATGTTCAAGAACACACACCTTAAATCCGTCCAATTCACATTGAATTAATTGATGGGCAATGAAAGCAGGATCCTTGTCCGGGCCTGTTAAAAAAGCGACTTTTGATTCATCAATAAGCGATTGAAATGAAAATAATGGCTCCGTATGACCGTGCAGGCTGATAATTTTAGCATCGTGCCAGGGTTGGCAGATGGCGGCAAAAGCGGCGCCTACCGAAGTGACGTTGGGATGAATTTTCAAGTCAGTGGCGCTGATTCGTTTGGAAAGTGTCGTGCCGATACCATAAAACAAAGGATCTCCAGAGGCCAGTACTACGATTTTGTTTGATCGCATATCAGATGAAATCTGATCTAAAATCGGATCCAACTTCCCCTTTATGGCCAGGGTGTTTCCCGTGAAATCAGGAAACATATTAAGCTGCCGTTCACCTCCCACCAGGAGATCACAATCATAAATCAAGGAAAGATGATGTTCTGTGAGATCCGTGCGGCTCTGCCCGATCCCGATAACATGTACAACACTCATATTAGGCCCCCCAATAGTAACATAACCCCACAAATATCAGGCTGATGATCCTGAAAAACTGCCCGGAGAGCAGAAGTTGCAGCCCCATTTTAGGATTGAATATCCCCATGTATCGCGGGAGTTGATGGCGCAATGCACGGATGGGAAAAGCCAGAACGTTTCCCATGAGCAGCGCGATGACGGTTTGTTTGGTCGTGAGTACGCCTGCATCCATAAGTGCGCCGGCTGCGGCAAAACCCGATGTAAATTCCGCGGCAAAGCTTAAAATGACAACTGACAGGGACTCCACCGGCATAAAGTGGATGCTCAGATACCTGGACAATGCCATATTCAAGGACTCGAACAGCCCGTTGATGTGAAAAATGAAAACAGCGGTATAAATGGGGATTACCCAGACCAGTATGTTGATAATTCGGGGTAAAAGCCTTTTTTTAATCCGGTCGATTATTTCTTTAAATGCTATTTGTGAAGGGGGGCGGATGTCCTTTGTCCCTTCAAAGTGAGGTAACGCAGATGCGCCTATCGTGTCGTAGTAAATCCTGCCGAAAATAAGGAATAGACAGGTTCTAAATAATGTGGCCAGGAACGTTAAAATGAAATACAACGCCCCTGCCATACCGGTTAGGGGCAGTACGATAAACATGGTCGTGGGCAAGTGCAGGAAAAAGGCGGGAAACTGGTTGACGTAATTGGACAAAAATACCTGGGATTTGCTGATTTTGCCCTCTTGATAAAAGTCCAGCAGCATTGCATTGGCAGCAGCGCCTGACACAAAGGCCGTGGTAAAGGCTGCGCTGCAATGGTTTCCCAACCGTGAAAAACGGAAAAAAGGTCTGGCAAGAACAGCGAACTGCCTTGTCCAGCCAAGGGCCTCGATTATCTGGCCGGCGAAAAGCCCCACTGTGATAAAACCGATTAGCCGTATTAAAGGCCGTATTAATCTATGGGCCAATACCCCCGGAGTGATGGTGTCCAAAGCGAAAAGGCAAGCGGTTATCGCCAACATGGAAAGGGATAAGGAAACCCCGAGTTGCTTATATTTTGCCTGAGGTGTTCTCATCTGGAGGCCAGGATCAGTGTCCAATAATCCGGATCTCTGGTTTCAAGATCCTGGAGGTTTTCAATGATTGTTTCATGTGTGCGTCCGCATTTTGAAACGGCTATGCTCTTTTCAAAATGCCCGGTATCCTTTAGGGTGTTGTTGATATCCCTTATGTTTTTATACGCTTTAACAATGGCGACATTTTCCACATCTTTGGCCTTTCTTACCTGTTCCCCGCCAAACGCCCCGGAGGTTATCAGCAGTGACTCTTCGCCTTCCACAAGAATGCGGTTGAGTCTGGCGGATGCTGCGTGGAAAGAAGTGATGCCGGGAATGGTTTCGATATCGGCCTCGGGCATGATGCATTTCATCTTTTTAAGGATATACCCAAAGGTAGAATAGGTTGTGGGATCCCCTAAGGTCAAAAAGACTACGGTTTTACCCTGCTTCAACTCCTGGGCGATTTCCTTGGCATTGGCAATCCAGGCAGCTTCAACCGTCTTTTCATCTTTAGTCATTGGAAAACCCAAATGACGAGTGACGGCAGCATCAGATATATATGGGGATGCGATCTCAACTGCCAGGCTGTAGCTGTTCTTGCTTGAGGCCGCAGTAAAAATAATATCTGCCGCTTCAATGGCTTTTACCGCTTTAACGGTGATGAGCTCAGGGTCTCCGGGGCCGACACCGACGCCGAATAATTTGCCGTTTGGTTTCATAATAAATCCTTTTTTATGTCAATAGAGTTAAATATTTCTGGATACAGGGTGGTTCCAATGGTTAAAATTCCATCAAGAAGCCTTGGCACCGGTCTTGAGACGATGCTTTCATCGATAAGAAAAACCCGGCTTTCCTTTATGGCTTTGATGACGTGAAACCCTGGTTCCGTCAGGATGTCCGTCAGGGTGACCGGGTTCATAATTCCATTTTGGGCAAGAAAGACATCAATACGATCAGCCTTAGAGAGGATCTGTTCCTTGCCGTAAACGGCAACATTTGTATTTCTTGATGCCTTTGCATCCGAAGCCACATTAATGCCCCCTGCGGTTTCCAGGGCAAAAATGGGCATGGCCCCCGGGGTGAACGTGCGCATTCTTCTGTGAATAGCCTGGAAGTACACCCGTTTTTTGGGGTGGATTTTTCCAGTGACAGATCGGATCATATTCACCGATGATTTAAATCGAGAAACAAGTTTTTCAGCGGATCGTGTTTTTCCGGTAAGGACGCCCAGGGTCAACCAATATGAATACATATCCTTTATGGTTTTGGGTTGAAAGGATGCCACCGTAATGCCATAGGAGCGAAGCTGTTTTACAAATCCGGGATAGCCGTTTGCAATCATTGGGCGAATAAGCACAAGATCCGGCATTGCTGCAAGATACTTCTCCGGGTCATCGTGATATGAAAACCGTTGTTTGGTTGATACCTCTTCGGGGTAATCGTCATTTACAGACACCCCGATAACCTGTGCGGCTGCTCCCAAATAAAACAGATTTTCAGTATGTGCACCGTAAAGAGAGATAATTTTAGTGTATGGCCTTTTGGCCGGTATTGGCGTTCCGTTCTGGTCAAGGATGGTGGACGGTTTCGCATATGCTAAGGACGCAATAAGCTGGACAATCAAGAGGGTCAGCGTAAGGCATAATCCATATGAAAATTGAGATTTATGCATGTTCAGATTTCCTGAAATAGGCCTGTTTCGTTTTGACATAATCGTTGTATTCGACCCTGACATCTATATCGAAAACCGACCGGATGTTTTCGCTGGTAAATACCTCAGATGTGGGGCCTAATTTGGTGATATGACCACTTTTAAGAAAGAGAATATGATCGGCCCAGGCTGCGGCAAGATTCAGGTCATGGAGTACGGCAATCACCGTTTTTCCACGTGTTTCCACTTCATTTTTAATCAAGCTGAGCAATTGAATGGTGTGGCTGATGTCCATATTGGAAAAAGCCTCGTCAAGTAATAATACCGGGCTGTCCTGGCAAAGTGCCCTGGCAAAGACGCATCTTTGCTTTTCCCCCCCTGACAATTCGGTGACTTTCCGGTCTTTGAGGGCGTGAAGTCCTGTCAGGCCAAGCGCCCTTTCCGCTAAGTCCATGTCTGCGGAACTTGGCCGTGAAAACCTATCGATAAAAGGATGTCGGCCCATGAGGATGACTTCGTAGACAGAAAACGGAAAATTGATCGTGTAATCCTGTGACACCAGTGACACCGCCTGGGAAATCTTTCGCCGTGAGATTCCGGACAACTTGGTTTGATCAAGGTATACTTCGCCCCGTGTTGGCGGTTTAAACCCCGAAATTATGTCCAAAAGGGTCGTTTTTCCGCTTCCGTTTGGCCCAAGGACCGCATGAAACAGGCCGGATTTCAATGTGCAGTTGATTTGCGCAAGTATTGGGGCGTCCTCGTAGGAAAAGCAGATATCTTTAAGCCTGATATTCAACGATCACCTCATTCGACTTTTTTTGAATATCCAGCAGAATACGGGACCACCGGTCAATGCGGTTAGGATGCCGATGGGGATTTCATGGGGGAGCACCGCCCGGGTGATGGTGTCCGCGGCAAGCAGCAGGATTGCCCCTGCCAATAATGACACGGGTATCAGTCTTCGGTTATCAGGGCCTGTTAGAAACCGGATCATATGAGGTACCAGCAATCCCACAAAACCGATGATACCGGAGATGGAGACACTGATGGCGGCAAGCATTGAGCCGGTAATTAACAGGATGAGTGTGATTCTTTTCAGATTCACACCTAAGCTGGATGCGGCCCGGTTTCCCAAAGATATCAAATTGAGATCCCTGGCGTAAAAAAGGGCAATCCCGGTGCCAAGTCCCAGGAATATGAGAACTGTCCAGAAGTTTCCCCAGGTCTTTGATGCAAAACTGCCCATTAACCAGAAAATAATGACAGAAACCTGTTCATTGGCCACGAATTTTAAAAAAGAAATGCCTGCGGATAAGATGGCGGCAACGATAATTCCCGATAGTATCAGGTTGTTGGAAGATAAACCGGCTGCATTCTGTTTGGATGAGTAGCTTAAAAATACCACAAAAAATAAAGTGGCGCAGGCCCCGATAAAGGCAAAGAGGGGAATGGACACGAAGGTGGCGGACAGATTCAAAAGAATAGCAACGCTGGCACCGAATGCAGCACCTGCCGATACGCCTAAGGTATAAGGGTCTGCAAGGGGATTGAGCAATATGCCCTGAAACAAAACCCCGGAAACCGAAAGCGCCCCGCCCACGGCAACGCAAGTAAGGATTCTGGGAAGTCTGACATCAAATATAACGGCTCTGAAGGTATCGGCCATCTGGTGTGTTGACGGTGCTGACCCGGCCAAACGTTCTGAAACAATATGGAGTATCTGGCCGATGGGGATGTGAAGGTATCCCATTGTAAGGGATATGAGTACGGCAATCAACAAAACGATTGTAAAGCACGCCACAACAAATCTGGTATTCTTGAAGCTTATGCCGTTGTTTTTGTTCATCTAACCCTGTTCTGCCCTTACCCGGGGGCTCTGCAATGCCTGCCGTTGGATGCGCGGTCCCAGAAATTACGTTGTGTTTCACGTGAAACAGGCCGGTTCGTCGCCTGGGAAGACCCCACTGCAGTTGTTCCATAAAAAAACCGGTATAAACTTGCGTCTATACCGGGAACCGTATTTTTCCGTACATGGTTTCGGCCTGCACCTTCCAAGTGTTCCAAGACCGATCTGCAAGGCAGGTTTTCTGACTCCCGTATCATTTTACTGCCCGCCCCTTCCCAATGAATATCTTCATCAGTGGTAATGGCGGGGGTCATCCACGGTTACAGCGGCGGGTCCGTTCCAGATTCTCACAGGATTCCCTTTTAACTGCGTAACGCAGCACCTAGCATTCGGCCACGATACTCCTTTACCGGGTATGTGTCAAGAAAAACCCCGGGGGTGGAAAATAAGATCTTCTTATATTATGGGATGTTCGGGATTATTTGATTTGGAATGTTTTGGCTTTTGGGGGCGCTATCCGGGATATCTTGCTTTTTTTACAGGTGCCCGGTATGGTAACCTCAACTTTAATATTGATGAAAGATACCCATGAAATTCGATACCTATCCCATAAGCGATCTCCTTAAAAAGAACCTGTCAAAGCTGGGGCTTGTGCGTCCCACAGATATTCAGTACAAGGCCATACCCTCGATACTGAAAGGAGAGGATGTCCTTGCCATTGCCCAGACCGGTACCGGTAAAACCGCCGCATTTGCCGTTCCGGTCATTGATTTGATTCACAGGGTCAAAACCTCCAAAAAAAGCTTTGGTATTCACTGCATTGTCATGGTGCCCACCCGGGAATTGGCGGTGCAAATCAACGATGTGTTTTCCGCCTTGGGCAAAAAGACAAAGGTGAAAAGCTTTGCCGTTTACGGCGGTGTTGAGCAGGATCGCCAAATTGCTGAACTGGCCGACGGTATTGACGTCTTAATTGCCACTCCCGGCCGGATGTTTGATTTGATCAGCCAGGGAAGCATTGATGTGAAACGGGTGAAAATCCTCGTGCTGGACGAGGCGGACCAAATGCTGGACAGGGGGTTTTTCAAGGATATACAGGATATCAAACGGCGCTTGAAACAACGTCACCAGACCCTGTTTTTCTCAGCCACCATCAACAAGGAAATCAAAAAGCTTGCCTTCTCCCAGGTGAAGTCCAGTGCCATCCGCATTCAGATATCACCGGACGACCCGGTGTCCAAAAATGTATCCCACCACGTGGTTTTTGTGGAGATGGATGATAAACGGTTTTTCCTGCGACGGTTTGTCCGTGATAATCCCGAGGCCAAGATCATGGTGTTTGTCAGGACCACCGTCAGGGCTGAGCGTGTGGCCAAGGCCCTGGCCCGGTCGAACATGGACAGCTTGACCATTTACGGTCAAAAGGATCAGGCCGAGCGGCTTGAAGTCCTGGACGCCTTTAAGTCCGGTGCCTGCAATATCCTCATTGCAACGGATGTGTCTGCCAGGGGGATTGATATCCCCAATGTGGACTATGTGGTGAATTATGACCTTCCCGAACAAAAAGAGGTCTACGTGCATCGGGTGGGCAGAACCGGCCGTGGGCGATCTCGGGGGACTGCCGTGTCATTTTGCAGCACGGAGGAACGTCCTTTGCTGGAGGACATTGAAACCTTTATAACCAAAGAGATTGAGCGTATCGATATTGGAAAAGAGGCCTATGAACTGACCGTGGACGTGCTTGACGGCCCGGAAAGCATCCAGGAGATGATCCGGGCCAACGAAACATGGGAAAAGAAGCGGAAAAAGAAAGCCAGGCGTAAAAAGCGCTGAGACGCTATACCCAGAGGTATAAAAAGCAGCTGATATAAACCAGTGTTACAGAGGTTGCCAGTGTCATCCGTATGGCGGAAAGCCTGAATGCGGATTTGATAACCCGTACGTTCACTGCAAATGCATAAAGGCTGAATATGCCGGCCAGAAGAACCAGCAACGGGGCTGTGGTACCGATTTGCAAAATGGCAACAAAA
>CAJWHT010000073.1 GCA_913041495.1 uncultured Desulfobacteraceae bacterium
TCCAGTTCGGAAAACTCTTTTTCAATTGCTTTGTGATGATGCGTCTGATATTTTTCTCGTGCATAAAGCCTCTGCGATGTTGTTTTCTTTTTTGTGTGGTAACTTAAAAGTTACAACTAAACAGAGGCTTTTTCAACTTCTAACCGACTGAAAACTTGATATATTTCATTTAATTAGAGTCATCGATTTCAACACCCTTTATTAGACACGGAAAGCCTTAAAACACTCACAGCCATAAACGATCTGTTTGAAGATAAAAAGCTGATCCTGATTCTTCCCCAGGCAGACAGGCCATTGCTCTCAAAAAGCCTTCAATTGACCCCAAGCTATGTGAGTTACCAGGAACGAGACCTCATGGATGTAATCCTTGTGATCAACCAGATCGGGCTGAAACACTTTGCCATGAAAAACGCACAGGCATCCTAAAGAAAGGACCCACACATGAAAAAAAGATCCCTTAAATTCAAACTCATCGTCGGCGGCATTATTGCCTCTGTTCTCCCCCTGACCGTGGTCGGTATTTTGTCCGTTCACACCGCCTCCACGGCACTGACGGACCTGGCCAAGAGCCAGTCCCATCAGGTTGCCGCAGACCTGGCCGTCATGGCCGATGCCGTGATCGAACAAGAGCTCAGGCTGGCGCGGGAAATGGCGGTGAATCCCCTGGTGATTCAGGGGGCCCAAAGTGCATTAAAAAATGATCTTGACGGGTCAGCCGAAGAAATTTCCGCTCTGGACACGTTTCTTGGCAAAGCCTTCACGGAGATCGGCAGCAGCTACGACCTTTTCTTTGTCACAGATGATATGGGGAAGGCCATTGCCGACAGCCACGGCGGAAAATTCAGGGAACAAGGTTTAAGCGTTGCTGACAGGGATTATTTCAAAGCCGCCAGAAACGGTAAAACCGGTATTGGCAGCCCTGTGATATCCAAGGCCAGCGGTAAACCCATCGTGGTGGCAGCCGTGCCCTTGAAAACCCAAAGCGGTGCCTTTGCAGGAATTTTCGCTTCGGTCATCAAACTGTCAAACCTGAGCCAGAAGATCACCCAGGTAAAAATCGGCGAGACCGGTTACCCCTTTATGATCGGAAGCGACGGCATTATCATCGCCCACCCCAAAGCGGAATTTATCCTTGAACTGGATCTGAAGACCCTGGACGGTATGGAGGAGATTACAAATAAAATGATGGCGGGCCAATCCGGTGTGGCAGGCTATCTATTCAAAGGCGTGGACAAAATCGCCGGGTTCGCCCCTGTGACGGGCACCGGCTGGAGTATCGCCGTCACCCAGGATGAGGCGGAATTCTTAACACCGATCCGCACCATCCGCAATATCATCATGGCCCTGGGGCTTGCGTTTCTACTGTTGACCGTCGGCGGCGTCCTCTGGTTTGTCCGGTGGATTATGACCCAGCTTGGCGGAGACCCCGCTGAAATCGCTGAGATCGCAAACCGCATTGCCGAAGGGGATCTGACCATCCGGTTCAACGGGGACGGCCGGGCCATCACCGGGGTATACAGCAACATGATGAAAATGACGCAGAACCTGTCCGGCATGCTGACCAGCATCACCGGCGGCGTTCATACCCTGACCTCCTCCTCCTCCCAGCTGTCCGCCGTCTCCCAGCAGATGGCCACCAATGCGGAGCAGACTTCCATGAAGTCCAACAGCGTCTCTGCGGCCGCCGAAGAGATGGCCACCAACATGGGCAGCGTTGCCGCCGCCACACAGCAGACCACGGCCAACATCCAGATGATCGTCACCGCAGCCGAAGAGATGACCGCCACCATCAACGAAATCGCAAGCAACACCACCAAGGGCAGCGATACCACGGCAAAAGCCGTTCAGCATGCCGCCGAGGTTTCCGATAAAGTCAACGCCCTGGGGCTGGCTGCCCAGGAAATCTCAAAGGTCACGGACGTCATTGCCGATATTTCCGAGCAGACCAACCTTTTGGCCCTGAACGCAACGATTGAAGCGGCCAGGGCCGGCGAGGCCGGTAAAGGATTCGCAGTGGTAGCCGGTGAAATCAAGGAACTGGCCCAGCAGACCGCCCGGGCCACAGACGAAATCGACACCCGCATCGGCGATGTCCAGAAAACCACGGAGGAATCCGTTGCCGCCATCCAGTCCATCGTGGAGGTGATCAACGACATCAACACCGTTGTCACCAGTGTGGCCACGGCCCTTGAAGAACAGTCCGCCACCACCCGGGAAATTTCATCAAACGTCAGCCAGGCAGCGGCAGGCCTGGAAGAAGTGAATATCAACGTAAACCAGACCTCCGGGGTCGCCGGTGAAGTCACCGAAGATATCCACCAGGTAAGCCGGGCATCCGAGGATATCAATTCCGGCAGCCTTGAGGTGAACCAGAGCGCCACCCAATTATCCGCACTTGCCGAAAACCTCAATGGTATGGTAAGTAATTTCAGATTGAATTAAACCGTATCCGGCCCGAATCATCCCCTTTAGATGACATCGGGCCGGCCCCATTTTTCTTTTCGGAGATCCAACATGACCGATTCGCAAACCGGCCCCAGGGACGAAACCATTACAGATGCCGCACTTCGGGTGAACCTGAAGCTGCTGGATACCCTGATGAACCTTGCCGGCGAGCTTGTGCTCAGCCGGAATCAGCTCCTCCAGAGCGTAAAAGCAGAAGACTTAAAGGGCATCGCTCTGTCCAGCCAGCGCATCGACCTGATCACCTCGGATCTCCAAGAAGCGATCATGCATACCCGGATGCAGCCCATCGACAGTATTATGAACGGATTTTCAAACCTTGCCCGGGACTGGGCCAAGGCCCAGGGAAAATCACTGGATCTTTCCATCCGGGGCAATGAAGTGGAACTGGACAAGAGCATCCTCGAATCCCTCCAGTCCCCCCTTGAAGGCGTGCTCAGACACCTGGTGGATCTTGGGCTGGAACCCCCGGAAAAAAGGCAAGAACAGGGAAAAGACCACACCGGCCTCATCACCGTTACGGCAGAGCACGACGCCGGCCAGGTCAGCATCACCCTCACCGACGACGGCCGGGGACTTGATCCGGATAAGGTGCTGGCCTGGGCCATGTCCATGGGCCTGACCACCGAAGAACAGGCCGGCGGTTTCAGCGACCGGCAGAAACTGGAACTGATATTCCAAAGTATCTGCCCGGGAAGGGACGGAAGTGAAAAAACGCCGGATGCCACCATCGCCTCAGGCATCGAATCCCTTGGCGGCACCCTGGATATCAGCACCGTTGCCGGTAGCGGTACGACAATCCGGATCAAACTGCCCCTGACCCTGGCCATTATTCCCAGCCAGATCGCTGCCGTGGGCAACGAACGCTACGCCCTGCCCCAGGTCAATCTGAATGAATTGATCCGTATTCCTGCCGCCCAGGTCAAGGATAAAATCGAAAAGGTCGGGGATGCCGCCGTGGTCCGCCTCCGGGGTGCCCTGCTCCCCCTGCTGGACCTGGCAGGTCTTCTGGACATCCAGCGGCAATATGTGGATGAAGCCACAGGGGAAGAATTTCCCGAACGCCGGAAAAATATCGCTGACCGGCGGTCCAGGCAATTGCTGGACAAAACTGAGGACACCACACCCGATGATAAGGACGCCTGGCATGCCCGGTTAACCTCCGACAGGCGGCAGAGCAAGGGCAGCGCCACCAACATTGCCGTGGTCTCCGCCGGTGCCTACAAATACGGCCTGGTGGTGGACCGTTTCCTGGACGCCGAGGAAATCGTTGTCAAACCCATGGGCCGCCACATGAAAGGATGTGCCGCCTATGCCGGGGCCACCATCATGGGGGACGGCAAAGTCGCCCTGATCCTGGATATCTCCAACCTGGCCGCCATGGCCAGCCTGGCCACCAGCGACGAAACCCGTTCCCTGGACAGGGAAATCGCCGAAGCAGACACCGGGGACACCACAGAACTGATCCTCTTTAAAAACGGGGACACAGAACACCTCTGCGCCCCCCAGGACCGGGTGGCCCGTATCGAACGCATCCGGACCGCAGACATTGAGGATATCGGCAATACCAGGGTGATCCAGTACCGGGGCGGCTCCCTGCCCCTGTTCACCCCGGAGCAAGTGGCCGACGTGGGTCCCCTGCCCCAAAAAGCGGACCAGGAAGTACTTGTGCTGAAAACCGGGGATAAGGAGATCGGCCTCATGGTCACCCCGCCCGTGGACACCGTAGCCGTGGCCCTTACAATCGATGATGCAACCCTCACAGGCCGTGCCGTCAAGGGCTCCGCCGTGATCAACGGCAATACCACCCTGGTGCTGGATGTGGATGAGATGGTTCGGATTTTGAAACCCGAATGGAACTAAAAGTCCTTATCGAACGTCTGGGAGATACCTATCTGGCCAAACTTGCCGGCACCTCTTCCGCCACCGGAATCGGCAACAGCGGCTTTGTGGCCGGCGGCGGTGAATAACGCCGGATTCCGTTGAACCTGATTTAATTAAATCTGGCGGACAAAAAAGTCTCTCCCCTTGCCAGAAGATCGTCATGGTCTTCGGGCAGGGTGAGGGTGTTCAGCAGATCACAGGTTTTTTCCTTCAATGCCTGTGCAGAAGTCTTTTCCCCGCCGGACCGCCAGTTGTCCAGGGAGGTGTAGGGCCAAATCCGGCTGGAGAACTGGGAGGTTCTGAAATCCCTGGCGGTAAGCTTCGACATCAGGTAATTCCCGCCCGGCCCCATCGTATCAACATCATCAAACCCCACTTCCCCATCTGCCAGTGAAAAACCCGATGCAAAATTTTCTGCCTGGCAGATCACGTCATCGGCATAGACCACAAGCTCCGGGGAAAAAACCAGGGAGTCGAAACAGCCCCCCACAAAGGGGACCATGCCCACGGAACCGACCGCTGACGTCAGATGGTTAATGACCAGGGTGGTGGCGGACAAAAGATCCCCGCCCCAGCCGTTGGAGGAGCCTGAGGTGCCGCAGTGGGGGATGCCGTAGTGTGTCATCATCTCCGCGCAGGCCAGGTTGAGCAGCAGGGTGCGGGGTGAATAAAAACTGCCGGCCTGCTTCATGTCAAAGGCGGCGGGCAGGCTGCCCAGAACAATGGGGGCCCCCTCCCGGACCAGCTGGCTGTATACCAGTCCTGCCAGCAACTCAGCGGTCAGCACCACCAGGGTGCCGGCCGGGGTGATGGGGCAGGTGGCCCCGGACATGCCGTAGTTGGAAAAAATAAGGGGCAATTCACGGGCAATGGCCGCATCCATTTTCATGGTGGTTTCGGCATTGAGCACCAGGGGGGTGATGGGGTTAAGATAGGGAATCACCGATGGCTTATCCGCCATCCCGGGCTTAAGGTGCTCACAGAGGTCCAGGGCCGGGACAAACCCCTCCCAGTCGGATATCAGCATGACAATGGGCTTGGTGGTGTTGGCGGTCATTTCCAGAAGACCGTAAAGATCCGCCCGGTCCGCCGGCATGTCCTGGATCACCCCCGGTGTGGAAAGGAAACTGAATCCGGGAAGATTGTGGGCAAGCCCTGCTGCGGCCCCCATGTGGCGGCGGCCGAACGCCGTGATGGTGTCATCCCAAGGGTCCTGGTAGTTGAGGTTGGTGACCCCCACCCCGAACACCGGCGCGGACATCCCGTTGCCGTCAAGTGTAAAGCCGGGTTCCCCGGATCTGTCAAAAATATCGATGGAGGAAGGTGCCGTATCAATGGCCTGCCGGACCAGCTCCCCGGGAATCCGGACCCTGCCGTCCCCCTTGCCCTGCCCCACCGCCTTTTCAAACAATGCCAGGGCCTTTTGGTCTTCAACGGCAATCCCGGTATTTTCCAGGACAGCCAGGGCGTCCCTGTGAACTTTCTCGATCTGCTCCCGGGTGAGCACCCGGAGTTTGGGCCGGACATCCAGCATGATCGTTCGCTCCCTTTGTGTTATTGGGTTACTCTATGGACAGGTAATCGCTGGGGTAGAGGCGTTCCAGGTCGATGCCGCTCACCGTGGTGCCCAAGTGGTGTTTCATGGCTTGGCCGGCGGCCATGGCATCGCCTTTTTCCAGCAGCTCGATGATTTCCAGGTGCTCATTGGGGGATTCGTTACGGCCGTCCATGAGCTGGAAAAAAGGATCAAAGAGCACCAGATAAATGGTGGTCTTCTGGAGCAGTTCCTTGACATAGTGCACCAGGACCTGGTTGAAGGATCTTTCCACGATTCTCAGGTGAAAGGCGTCATTGACCTCGTAATACCCTTCAAATTTGCGTTCCCGGCACAGGCCCTGCTCTTTTTCCACCAGCTTGCGCAAGGCTAAATAATCCCTTTTTTTCAGGTGGGGCTGGGCCAGGGTAACCGCCATCTGTTCCAGTTGTGCCCGGACCTGGAAGGTCTGGTTGATCTCCTCTAAGGTGGGGCTGACCACGGAAACCCCCTTGTTGGGGATATGCTCGGCCAGGCCTTCGAACACCAGGCGTTTGATGGCCCCTTTCACCGTGGCCCGGCTCATGTTCAGGCTGCCGGCCAGGGCCACCTCCTTGAGCTTGCTGCCCTTTTTGATATAGCCCTTGCTGATGGCCACCTTTATTTTATTGTACGCCTGTTCTTCCTGGGATAGTGCCATAGTCCTGCGCGTGCCTCGCGTTCTGCCTTTCCATCTTTAAAATTAAAGGATATGGGCCAAAAACCGCTTGGTCCGTTCCTGTTCCGGGTTGTTGAAAATCTTTTCCGGTGTCCCTTCTTCCACCCAGTTGCCGCCGTCCATGATCATCACCCGGTCGGCCACATCCCTTGCAAAGTGGAGTTCATGGGTGACGGCAATGATGGTCATGCCGTCTGCGGCAAGCCGCTCCATGACTTCCACCACCTCCCCGACAAGTTCCGGGTCCAGGGCGGAGGTGGGTTCATCAAATAGCATTACTTTGGGCTTCATGGCAAGGCTGCGGGCAATGGCCACCCGCTGCTGCTGTCCGCCGGACAGGCAGGAGGGATATTCCCCGCGTTTGTCCGTAAGGCCCACCCAGTCCAGAAGTTCATCCGCATACTCCTCGGCCTCTTTCCGGTTCTGCTTGAGCACGGTGCGGGGGCCTTCGATAATGTTCTCCAGCACGGTCATATGGGGAAACAGGTTAAAGGACTGGAAACACATGCCGGTTTTCCTGCGGATTTCAAGCGCCTTGGCCTCCCGTTCGTTTGCAGGCGCGTCCGCCCGGATCAGGGTCCCGTCCACCTCAATGGAACCGGCGGTGGGGGCCTCTAAAAAATTGATACACCGCAGCAGGGTACTTTTGCCCGAACCAGAGGCGCCCAGGATCACCACGGTTTCTCCCTTGCCCACGTCCAGGTCCAGCCCCCGAAGGACATGGTTCATATTGCCGAATATCTTGTGAATGCCTTTGGCCTGTACCACGGGGCCTTTCTTTTCCGATATATTTACGCTCATCATACCCTCCTGTCGCCCCGTGCCATATGCGTTTCGATCCGCTCCTGGACGAACTGGAGCAGGATACACATCAGCCAGTAAATCAATGCCACCATGATCAGCATTTCAAGGGACTGGAAATGCCGGCGGCCGATTTTTACGGCCCTGTAACTCAGCTCCCACACCCCCATCAGGGATACCAGGGAGGAGTCCTTGATCATGGCGATAAATTCGTTGGATACAGGGGGGATGATCACCCGCAGGGCCTGGGGAAAAATCACCCGTTTCATGGTCTGGCCCCGGGTCATCCCCAGGGCCATGGCGGCTTCGGTCTGCCCGATCTTGATGGACTGAATACCGGCCCGGACCGTCTCGGTCATATAGGCCCCGTAGCACACCCCCAGGGCCAGGATACCGGCCGGTACCGCCGGCAGGGTCAGCCAGGCCTGGACGCCGTGGAGCCCAAGTTCCTCAAGGGCTTTGCCGATCTGGGGAAGGGCCAGGTACCACATGTATACCTGAACCAGGAGCGGGGTGCCCCGGATCAGGGAAACGTAAGAGGTGGCCACGGCATTGAACACCGGATTGCTGGACATCCGTCCCAAAGCCCCCACCACTGCCAGGATACATGCCAGGGTAATGGCCAGTACGGACACCAGGAAGGTATACCCCGACCCTGCCAGAATAAACGGCAGCCACTTCATCATAAAGGAAAAATCCAGCTTGAGAACGATCATGGCCGTTACCAGAAGGGTAATCAGCACGGCAAATGAAATCAGCAGATTCCGCCTGTACTTTTTCCTGCGTCCCTCTATCTGCCGAAGGACCCTGTCCGCCTCTTCCGGAATACCCTGTTCCGGCGCGCCATCCACCTCAATACCCATGCACTGCTCCTTAGGTTCATGCCTTGGTTACAGGTTTGGTTTGCAGCTTTCCCCCAAGGGACATGCCCCGAAAGGAAAGCTGCAAATCATCGGTCTGGTTCTGCCTGCGCTTACAGTTTCGGAATCAGGTTGGTGCCATAAAACTTTTCAGACAATTTCACCAGGGTGCCGTCTTCATTCATCTCTTTTACGATCTCGTTGAGTTTTTCCAGGAAAGAGTCGCTGTTGGCGCGGCTCTTGTCCAGGGCAAAACAAAGGGGTTCGTAGTAAGGCGGTTCACCCAGCATCTTGATGGGGCAGCCTTTGCCGCAGCCCGACCGGATGGCTTCTGCCAGGGTCTGGCGGGAGGTAAAGATGGCGTCCAGTCTCAGGCCGTCCCCCAGGGAGAGGTCTTCGATATGGTTGGCGTCGGTGGGATAATTTTTAAGCTCACCGGCTTCCCAGGGCTGGTATACCACGTTGACATCCTCGATTTTCAGGTCTTTTTGGAGGTATCTTTCGTTGGTGGTTTCGCTGGCGATACCGATGGTCTTGCCGGCCAGATCGTTGAGGGTTTTAATGGTGGTGTTGTTTTTATGAACGGCGAACTGGGCAGGAGAACTGTAGTAGGGAAGCGAAAACAGGAGGGCATTTTTCCGCTCTGCCGTGGGAGTCATGGAACCGATGGAAAGATCCCAGCGTTTGCCCCATTTTCCGGCGGTGATCAGATCCCAGTCCGGTGTGATGAACTTGACCTTGACACCCAGGCGTTTGGCCACTTCCTTGGCCACGCTGATGTCAAAGCCTTCCAGTTCCCCTTTATCGTTCAGGAAACTCTGGGGGGCGTAGTTGGCGTCCGTGGAGACCACCAGGGTCTTTTTCGCCATGATCTCGTCCAGAACGGAACTTGACGCCATAACGGCACCGGTAGACATCAGCACTGCCATTGTAATCACTGCCAAAAGACCAAACAATCGTTTCATGCTAACCTCCTGCTTTTTATGTCTCGCATTTATATTTCCGGCCCGAATGCAGGTTCAATGGTGAACCGAAACCGGCCGGTGTTGGCAAATTTCCCCTCCAAATATTGTTCGACAATTTTTGATTGACAAATCTATATAAGTTTCCATAGGATTGTCAACGATTAATATTGCAGCAAAACAGCGGCAATGGGAAAAGGCCAACGGAAGCCGGCCATACGGCCCTTTCGTTTAATTATCAATAAAACAACGAGGACAGTGCTAATGAGACGTAACCTGCATGCAGGAAGACAGCTTAGCGCCGGACTGAGTCTCAACATTCTCACCGAGGATGAACTCCAGGAGATTCACTACGGCACCCTCGAAGTCCTGAGCGAAACCGGGGTCTTTGTGGAAGACCGGGATGCCCGGGACTGCTTTGAGGGGGGCGGCGCAGACGTCAACCATGACAGCAAAATTGTGCGGATTCCTCCCCATGTGGTGGAGGACGCCATCCGCTCGGCCCCGTCCAAGGTCATTCTCCACGGAAGGGATCCCAAACACGACATCGTGCTGGAAAGCACCCGGGTCCACTTCACCAACTTCAGCGAAGGGGTGATGGTCAACGATCCATACACCGGAGAAGCACGGGAACCCACCAAGCAGGATCTCATGGACTCGGCCCGGGTCATCGACTACCTGCCGGAAATCGACTTCTGTGAAAAGGCCATGGGGGCCCATGACGTCGATCAGGGTGCCGCAGCCCTGCACAACGCGGAAGCCTATCTCACCAACACCACCAAGCACTGCGCCTTCGGGCCTGTGAACGGTAAGTTCCTGGAAAAAATCATCGAGATGGGCAAGGCCATTGCCGGCGGCGCCAAGGCGTTTAACAAACGGAAACTGGTCTCTTTTACCACCTGCCCGGTGAGCCCCCTGACCCTGATCACGGACTGCTGCGAGATCATCATGGCGGCGGCCCGGAACAACGTGGTCTGCAACATCCTGTCCATGGCCATGGCCGGCGGCACAGCGCCTGTCACCCTGGCAGGGACGCTGGTTAACCACAACGCCGAGGTGCTCTCGGGCATAACGCTTTCCCAGCTCACCCGGCGGGGGACACCCGTAATTTACGGCAGTTCCACCACGGCCATGGACCTGAAACTGGCCTCAGCCTCCGTGGGCACACCGGAATGCGCCGTCATCTCAGGTGCCGTGGCAAGGCTGGCCAGGTACTATGCCCTGCCCAGTTACGTCGCCGGTGGCTAGGGCGATTCAAAAATATCCGACGTCCAGACCGGCCACGAAAAGACCCTTACCGGACTGATACCCGCATTGGCAGGTGCCAATATGATATACGGTCCGGGGATGCTGGAAAGCGGCATCACTTTTGACTTTGGCCAGCTGGTACTCGACTGCGAATTCGCACGTATGATCAAGCATACGGTCATGGGCGTGCCCGTGACTGACGAAACCCTCGCACTGGATCCCATCAAGGAGGTGGGCACCGGCGGAGATTTCCTGATGCACAAACATACGTTCACCCACATGCGGGGGCAGTCCGCACCGGAACTCATCGACCGGAAAATGCGCTCCGTCTGGGAAAAGGCCGGGGCCACCAGCGCCTACGACAGGGCGCTTGCCAAGGTCCGGTTTATCCTTGAAAATCACACCCCCGATCCCCTGCCGGACGAGGTATTGAAAAAAATCAGGGCCATCGTGGAAGAGACCGAAAAGGAGATGGGCATCATCTCCTGACCGGAACCCCCAACAATTTAAACCTGCAGTAAAGGAAAACATAAATGACAAACTCAGACGCTGTCCTGCCCAAACACGCCCGCGTGGTCATCATCGGCGGCGGGATTATCGGTTGCTCCATCGCCTACCACCTGGGCCACCGGGGCTGCAAGGACGTGGTCCTGCTGGAGCGGGACGAGCTTACCTCCGGCACCACCTGGCATGCGGCAGGCCTTATGGTCACCTTCGGATCTCTGTCCGAAACCTCCACCCAGATGCGGATCTACGGCCGCAACCTCTATGCAAAACTGGAAGAAGAAACAGGGCTGACCTCCGGCTTTACCCCCATCGGCTTTATCGAAGCTGCCTCCAACCGGGACCGGCTGGAGGAATACCGCAGGGTGGCGGCATTCAACCGGTATTGCGGAGTGGATGTCCATGAAATCGGTCCCCGGGAAATCAAAGATCTTTTCCCCTTAGCGGAAACCGCCGACCTTCACGCCGGCTTTTACGTGAAAGAAGACGGCCGGGTGAACCCGGTGGACGGCACCATGGCCCTGGCCAAGGGCGCTCGGATGCAGGGCGTGAGCATTTTCGAGAAAACCCCTGTTACCGGTATCATTAAAAAAGACGGCCGGGCCGTGGGTGTCAAAACCGCCAAGGGCGACATCCAGGCAGAGGTGGTGGTGAACTGTGCCGGCATGTGGGCCCGCCAGCTGGGCAACGACATCGGGGTCAACATCCCCAACCAGTCCACCGAGCACTATTACCTCATCACCGAAGAGATCGACGATATCCCCAAGAACATGCCGGTTCTGGAAGACCCCTCCCACTACGGTTACTACCGGGAAGAGGTGGGGGGACTGATGATCGGGCTGTTCGAACCCAAGTGCGCCCCCTGGAACCTGAAGACCGTCCCCGATGACTTCTCCTTTGGCGAGATAGAACCGGACTGGGACCGTATGGGGCCTTTCCTGGAAAAAGCCATGGCCCGGGTGCCCATCACCGCGGAACTGGGCATCAAAAAGTTCTTCTGCGGCCCGGAATCCTTCACCGCAGACCTGGGTCCTATCATCGGCGAGGCCCCCGAACTGAAAAATTACTTTGTCTGCGCCGGCCTAAACTCCATCGGCATCATCATGGGTCCGGGCCTGGGACGGATGATGGCCCGCTGGATCATGGAAGGCGACCCCGGGGAAGATATCACCGGTTTCAACATCGACAGGCTGCACACCTACCAGAACAACGTGGAGTACCGGGCCCATCGTACCGTGGAATCTTTGGGCAAAGTCTACAAGTGCCACTATCCCTTCCAGTCCATGGAAACCGCAAGGGGCGCCAAAAAATCGCCCATCTATGACCGCTTAAAAGACGCCAACGCCTACTTCAAGGACGTCAGCGGCTGGGAAGGGGCGGACTGGTTTGCCCCGGCCGGGGAAAAAGCCGAGATTGAAACCCATTCCTGGGGACGGGAACGCTGGTTCGACTACTGGCAGGCCGAGCACAAGGCTGCCCGGGAGAACGTCATTCTCATGGACATGTCCTTCATGTCCAAGTTCATGGTCCAGGGACGGGATGCAGGCAAGGTGCTGGACTTCATCGCGGCCAACGAAGTCAACGGCCCTGTGGGCCAGATCACCTACACCCCCTGGCTCAACGAGAACGGCAAACTGGAAGCCGACCTCACCGTGGCCAAGCTCACCGAAGAAAAATTCATGGTAGTGGTCACCGACACCATGCACCGCCATGCCTTAACCTGGCTGAAACGCAACATCCCCTCCGATGCCCACGCCTTTGTCACGGATATGACCGGCGCCTATGCCCAGATCAACATCCAGGGACCCAAATCCCGGGAACTGATGCAGGCCGTGACGGATGCGGACATGTCCAACGCGGCATTTCCCTACCGCCACGTGGAGGAAATCGCCATCGGATACGGCCGGGCCATCTGCGTCCGCCTCACCTATCTTGGCGAACTGGGCTACGAACTTTACATCCCCTGCGAACACGCCCTGCACATCTACGACAGGCTTGTGGAAGCGGGCAAGGCCTTTGATATGGCACACGCCGGCCTCAAAGCTTTAGGGTCGCTGCGCATGGAAAAAGGCTACCGGGACTACGGCCACGACATGGACAACACCGATGATCCCTTTGAGGTGGGCCTGGGCTTCACCGTGAAAATGGACAAACCCGGCGGCTTCATCGGCAAAGCGGCCTGCGAAAAGAAACTGGCCCAAGGCCCCTTGAAACGCAGACTTGCCCAGGTGCTCGTCAAAGACCCCGAGCCAATGCTCTTCCACGCCGAGCCCATCACCCGGAACGGTGAAAATGCAGGCTACGTCAGATCCGGCTCCTACTGCTGGACCTTAGGCGGGGCCGTAGGCCTTTTCATGATTGAAACCGGTGACGGAGAGACCGTGGACAAGGCATACGTGGAATCCGGCAAATGGGAGATCAACATCGCCGGAAAAGTATATCCGGCACAGGTGTCCCTTGCCCCCATGTACGATCCCAAAAACGAAAAGATCAAGTGCTGATGGCGAACGCTATCGTAAACTGATCCTTCTCTCACATCAGGACAATCCGTTTCCGGAAAATTTTCTCCGGAAACGGATTTTTCATTTTATTGCCTTTTGTTTCCGGAGGCACATCTTTATCAGTCCAATTCACCCTGATCGTAACGCCCGATATACGGACTCAAAAAAGAGTTCAGCTTTCCGTTTTTCCGCAGGGCCGTAAGAGTCCGGGTCAGGATTAGGGCAAGTTCGGCCGCCCGTTTGCTCTTGGGGCTGAATGCCACATAATCGTCAAAGGCATTTCGGGTAAACCCTGAGAAAACCACCTTATCTTCGGCATTCATTTTCCTCAGGACATAAAGCGCGGAAAATTCACCCTCCAGGTAAACATCCGTCCGTCCTCTCAGTAATTTTTTGATATTACGCTCGGTGGGATTATGACCATGGAGAACAGAGACGTGGTCTGCATTTTCATCGCTCAGCAGATAGGCCTGCAGATCTTCATCAACGTAGTGGTACCCCTTTACGATGCCGATGGTCTCATTTTTCAGGCTGTTCACCCCCCTGTATTGCCAGTCAGTGCCTTTTTTGACGATGAATGTCACCCGCTGGCTGACCACAGGGATCTCAGGGTAAACCAGATCAGGGGCATACAATTTGCCGACCACCACGATTCCCTCAAAGCGCCCTTCCCGGGTCTCTTTGACGGCACGGACATAAGGCATCATTTCAACTTCAAGGTCATAGCCGGCAGTCTCCAGGGCATACCGGAGCACATCGGTCATGAAGCCATCTTTTCCGCCCTCATTTGCAGGGTTGCATGTGAAAGGGCAAAAATCAATCGTAGCCATCTTTATGGTTTCCGCCTGGACCGGCCATATGAAAATATTGATTCCCGAGACCGCAATACCTGCGATCACGCTGATGGTGAAGCAGACAGCCCTGATTTCCTTGATCATCGTCTGAATTGTTTCCTTCAAAGCATGCTTGGAGAATGTTAGTCGCTGCACCGCAGTGTACACCGGGGGATTTGGTTTCTGCAAGCCCGGATGAACCGGCAGTTGTAATACGCTTATGATTTTTGTAGCATTGAGGCGGGTTCCAACCCGTGAAAAAGAATGGATCAAACCGCAAAGGAGCGCCTATGAAATGCCTGATGGACCATATCGTAATCAACATGACACACGAAGATAAGATGCTTGACTTTTACATCAAAGTATTGGCCCTTGAGCCCGAACGGGTGACGGCCTATAGGGAAGGCAAGGTGCCCTTTCCCTCCGTCCGGCTGAATCCGGACACGATCATAGATCTTTTTCCCAAACGCCTGTGGGAAAAGGACACCGCCGCCGGTGAAGGATTTAGGAATATGAACCACTTTTGCCTGGCCATGGACAAGGACAGCCGGGACGATCTTTTGAAACGTCTTGCATCGACGGGGACAGCCATTGAAGAGGGCCCCGTGCCCCGGTGGGGTGCCCGGGGGACCGGCACTTCGGTTTATTTTCGGGACCCGGAAGGCAACCTGATAGAGGCGCGCACCTATGAAAATATGCCGGAAAATTAATCGGTTAGGTTTCGACAGATCCGGGTACCACATTCGGGGTTCCGGCAGGTTTAAAAAGGTGATATAAAGCACGTTTTTTACTTTGAAATGGAAATGAAACGTGAAAGATAACCGTTTTCAGGCTGCTGCCTATACCAGTTTGCTGATCGCCATGGTGCTCTGGGCAAGCACTTTCGTGGCCCTGAAACTGGCATTCAGGGCCTATGATCCCATGGTGGTGATCTTCGGCAGAATGCTTATTGCCAGCCTCTGCGCCCTCTTTGTTCCCTTTGTCTTTAAGGCGATAAAAAAGGTGCGCAAAGAGGACATCAAATTCATCCTGCTGATGGCCTTTTGCGAACCCTGCCTCTACTTTATATTCGAGGCCAAGGCCCTGGTGTATACCTCTGCCTCCCAGGCCGGTATCATTACAGCCATGATGCCGCTGATGACGGCTTTCGGCGCCTGGTTTTTCCTCAAGGAGACCCTGAGCTTTAAGATCTGCATCGGGTTCGGGGTGGCTGCCACAGGGGCGGTCTGGCTGACCCTGGCCTCTCCCCCCACGCCCCACGGCCCCAACCCCATGCTGGGCAATTTTCTGGAGTTTCTTGCCATGGCCTGCGCCAGCGGTTACGGCCTGTGCTGCAAGCGCCTGACCAACCGGAATTACAATCCCTTTTTCCTGGCCTTTACCCAGTGCTTTATCGGGGCGATTTTTTACTTTCCCCTCCTGTTTCTGCCGGGAACCGAACTGCCCACGATGGTTGATCCGGTATCCCTGTCCGCCGTTGTTTACCTCGGGGTGGTGGTGACGGTGGGGGCCTACGGGCTTTACAACTTCGGGGTCAGCCGTATTCCGGCCAGCCAGGCCGGTGCCTTTGCCAATCTCATCCCGGTAATCAGTCTTGTATTGAGTGCCCTGGTACTGGGAGAGCGGTTCACGGCGGTTCAATACCTGGCCTCTTCCGTGGTCCTTGCAGGAGTTATCCTGACCCAGGACATCCGGCGGCAAAAGGCAATCCACCCGCCCCATCCCATCATTGAAAAACAATAAATTTACCAGATAAACCTTCAAGGAGAATCACAGATGAAACTCTGCTTTCCCGTAAAAACGGATAAGGGGCTTGAAAGCAATATTTTCGGCCATTTCGGTTCAGCCCCGTTTTTTGTGGTATTCAACACGGAAGACACCTCCCTGTTCACCATCGACAACCAGGACCTGGGTCACATTCACGGCCAGTGCAATCCCATGAAAGCCCTGGACGGCCAGGTGGTGGATGCGGTGATCGTGGGCGGCATCGGGGCCGGCGCCATCCGGGGGCTGAACAATAAAGGCATAACGGTTTACAGGGCAGGTGATGGGAACATCAAGGCAAATATCGAGCTGTTCCGGGACAAGAAGCTTTCGGAGATGACCATGGCCCATACCTGCGGCGGCCACGGCGATGCCTGCGGCCACAGCCACGGGGAAACACCGGAAAAGACCGGCGGACCGTGGACCGTGATCAAATCATAGCCGGCGTTATAGCCCCCCCAAAAACCGGATTAAAAATAAATCCTGCCGCTGTACCCCATCTGCTTGGATATGGACTGGGCCGTCTTTTTTACCTCGGCAACGAGCTGTCCTTCATTTTCGGTAAACGCTTCAGCTTTACCGGAGATGGTAAAGGAGGCCACCATCAGTCCCAGGTGGTTAAAAATGGGGCCGGCCACGGCATTGATGCCTGAGACGCTTTCCCCCCGGTTGAAGCTGATCCCTTCGGCCCTTATTTTTTCCAGTTCCGCCTCGAACGCATGGCGATCGGCGATGGTGGAGGCCGTCATTTTTGTGAACGGGTAGTCCGTAAGCAGGTTGTTCCGGGTGTCCGCATCGGCATAGGCCAGAAGCATCTTGCCGTTGGCGGTACTGTGAAAGGGAACCACCGCCCCCACGTCGGGATAGGAGATGACCACCTGGTCAGGATCAGCCTTGTACACCACCACGGCCTGCCCCCCCACCAGCATGCAGACATTGACGGACTTTCCGAACTTGTAGCACAGGCGTTCGGCCCACACGGACACGGTGGACAGGACATCCGACTGCCGGGCATATTGAAGACCAAGGCGGAAGGATGAAGGCCCCAGGCGGTATTTGGAATTTTCCGGATTCTGTTCTAAAATCTGGTGTTTGGTCAGGGTGTGTACCAGGCTGTACACTGTGGGTTTGGGCAGTTCCAGCCGGCTTGCAAAATCCGTTATGCCCAGCTCTTTCGTTTCACCCAGGAACAACATCAAAGCGGTCATGGCCCGATCCACCGACTGGATGGTCCGTGCCTCGCGTTTCTTTTTTTCGGTCATATGCGTCTTTCAGTCCGGCTTATCCCGGATATTTCTTTTGCGGCCCTCCATCCGGGCCGCCTTTCAGGTCAGCCCCAAGAAATATCATAGAACATAAAAATTCGCCAGACTGAAGACTTTAACTTGGTCCGCCTGCCAGGCACGAAGCAAAATCGGTCTCCTGGATATCACCGCCGTCATGGCAGGGCTGTTGGAGTGGTTCTGTCACTGACCCCGGCGGTCCGGGTGCCGGCCCTGCGCCGGTAGCTGCCGCCCAGGGCGCGGATCTCTTCTAACACCTCCCGGATCAGGTCGTCCAGCCGGGAGCTGATTTCAGTCGTCAGCCGGTCGTCCAGGGAGTCCAGGTCTTTGGGCTCTATACCGAGAATGGTGGTCCTTGGCACATGGTCCAACGCCTTGCACAGGGTCAGCGCCTCAATCATATCCACCTGGTGGAGGGAATTTTTGGCCAGGATGCGGTCCGGGATCTCTTCGTGCTCCAGACGGTGGATATCGCCCGGCCGGCCGTGGTTGAGTACGGTATCCACCACCAGAAGCCGGCCGGCATTGGAAATAATACCCAGGAGGTTGATCCCGAGGACCCCGCCGTCCACGAGAATCACGTTGTCGGAAAATTCATATTCCGCTTCCAGGCGCTGGACCACGCGGATGCCGACGCCATCGTCCCGGTAAAGGATGTTACCGACGCCCAGAACGGTGATATTATCGGGGGTGTTTTGCTGTTTTGTCATAAACTTTTTTCCGTATATGCCGCTGCCGGCTTTTGGAACCGGCAGCGGCACAGCTTTGGGTGACTGCAGGTTAGATAACCCGAACCTTATAGGTCTCATTGGTGTGCGGATCGATCACATGAACGGCGCAGGCAATGCAGGGGTCATAGGAGTGAACGGTTCTCAGCACCTCAAGGGGCTGTTTGGGATCGGCGATGGGGGTGCCGATCAGGGAATTTTCCACGGGGCCTTTCTGGTTTTTGCCATCGGAAGGCCCGAGGTTCCATGTGGAGGGAACCACGTATTGGTAATTTTTAATTTTACCGCCTTCTATGTTGATCCAGTGGCCCAGGGCGCCCCGGGGCACATCGTTGAGGCCGTAGCCTTCGCCCTTGTCCGGCATGGTCCAGGGCTGAAAGGTCTTCTTGTCTCCCTTGGCGATGTTGGATTTCAGCTCGTCAATCCAGCCTTCCATGGCATCTCCCACCACGACGGTTTCAATGCCCCTGGCGGCAGTCCGGCCCAGGGTGGAGAACAGGGCGTCGGTGCCCACGCCCAGTGTGCCCAAGACATGGTCCACCAGTTTTTTCACCTGGGGCTGGCCTTGGGTGTAGGCCACAAGGTTACGGGCCAGGGGCCCGACTTCCGCGGACTGCCCCCGATATCTGGGGGCCTTCATCCAGGAATATTTGTCATCCGTATTGTAGGTGACCTCACCCTGGATGGGATTGGTCTCGCCGACGGCAGGCTTCAGGGCCGGGCCTTTTTCATACCAGGCACGGGTAACGTCTTCGGTGATCTGGTCCACATCAACGGGTTTGGGGGTCAAATCGCCTTCCAGCACCCCTGACGGGTAAAGCAGGTCATCATCCACACCGGCGCCCGGAAAGTCGCCGTAGCACAGGTATGTCTTGTTGTTGCCGCCGATACCAGCCCAGTCCTTGTAAAAGGAAGCCACGGCCAGAAGATCGGGAATATAAACCTCGTCCACAAAGGCCTTGGTTTCTTTCCAGATGCCCACAAACTCATCAATCCGCTCCGGGGTCAAATCTCCAACGGAAGTGACGCCGCCCACCGCAAGGGACTGGGGGTGGGGATTCTTTCCGCCGAAAATGGCGTGCATCCGTGCGGCTTTGGCCTGGAGCTTGATGGCATCCAGGTAGTGGGCGGCTGCCATGAGGTTGGCTTCCGGTGTCAGTTTATATGCCGGATGCCCCCAATAGGCATTGTTAAACGGCCCCAGCTGCCCGGAATTTACAAAGGTGGACAGCTTCTCTTTCACGGTTTTAAATTGCGCGGCGGTGCCGGGGCGGCCGCTGACGTTTTCGGAGAGTTTGGCTGTTTTCAAAGGGTCTGCGGAAAGGGCCGAGACGATATCCACCCAGTCCAGGGCATGAAGATGGTAAAAGTGGACAATATGGTCATGCTGGTACTGGGCGCCGTGGAGCAGATTTCTTATCAGCCGGGCGTTTTCCGGTATGGTGATGTTGCAGGCCGCCTCCACCGCACGCACCGAAGACAGGGCGTGGATATAGGTGCAGACCCCGCAGGACCTTTGGACAAAGTGGTGGGCGTCCCTCGGGTCCCTTCCTTTGAGCATCATTTCAATGCCCCGAAACATCTGGCCGGAACTCCAGGCATCCTTGACTTTGCCGTTTTCAACTTCCACCTCGATTCTCAGGTGGCCCTCTATCCGTGTAATGGGATCAATCACTATTTTTTTGCCCATAATAATTTCCTTTCCAAGTGGTCTTTAAGATTCTTCATAAAACGGCGTCATACTGTCCCAGAAATCCGGTTCGCTGCATCCGATGCAGGGATGGCCGGCCTGGATGGGGAAACTTGTGCCGTCATTGAACTTGAGAGTCGGACAATTATTATAGGTTTCCGGGCCTTTGCAGCCCAGTTCGTAGAGGCAATACCCCATTTCAACCTCTTTGGAACCCAGTTCGGAGGCAAGATTCCCCTCTTCATACTGGGCCAGCCGCGGGCAGTTGTCATGGACGGTTTCCCCGTATGCAAACATGGGGCGGGCATAATCGTCCAATTCCATTTTGTCTCCGTTCAGGTATTTAACGATGGTTCCCAGAAGGTTTAAGGGGTTCATGGGACAGCCCGGCAGGTTGATGGCGGAAACGCCTAAGGCATCGTTCACCCCCTTGTATCCGCCGGGGTTGGGAGCTGCGGCGGCCACCCCGCCGTATGCCGCACAGGTACCGATGGCAATGGTGGCGGCAGCGTGGGGAATCACCTCTTTGGCAATTTCCAGGAAGGTCCGGCCCCCCACCTTGCCGTATGCACCGTTATAGGCCGTTGCAATGGCACCTTCCACCACGCAGACAAATTTTTTATCATAGGCCTTTACGGCATGGTGAAGATTTTCCTCTGCCTTGTGGCCCGACGCCACCATCAGGGTTTCGTGGTATTCAACGGAAATAGTTTCCAGGATCAGAGCCCCCACATCCGGGGTCCTCAAAAAGGCTTCCGAGCAGCCCGTACACTCCCCGAAGTGGAGCCAGACCACGGCAGGCCGCAGGGCTGCCGCCTTTTCTATCTTTGCCGCCACCTGCCCCACAAAACTGTGGGACAGTCCCATGCTCACCGTGAGCGCCGAACAATACTTGAGAAAATCTCTTCGTGAGACCCCTTTTTTTTCCAGGCGTTTGTAGAACTCCTGTTTTTTCATAGCACCTCCATGCGTTTTTTGATTTCCTACCAAAATTTTCAGGATATCCAGTCACTACATAGAGTGGGGAGCACCAGGAGGGCAAATTGATTGTCCTGATTGGTCTTTAAATTTCCATCGGGATTGCCAATAGGCCTCCGGGCTGGGAAAAAGCATCCACTTCAATGGAAGATTTATTTATGCTTTTGTGCCTTATTGATAGATTTTCCTTAAGAATCTTTGGATCCGATCGTCAGAAGATCCGATCAGGGCATCAAAACTGCCGTCAAAAGAAATGATACCCTTTTCCAGAAAGAGAACACGGGTGGCAAACCCTTTGACCATGTTCATCTGATGGGAGACCAGAACCATGGTCATGCGGCTGGAGGCCAGATGCTGGATGGTTTCGAACACCTCAAAGGCCAGTTCGGGATCCAGGGAGGAGGTGGGCTCGTCAAACAGCATAATGTCCGGGGCCATTGACAGGGACCTTGCAATGGCAAGCCGCTGCTGCTGTCCGCCGGACAGGGTGCCGGGATACTGATCCTTTTGTTCTGCCAGCCTGACCTTCTCCAGAAGGGATCGGGCCATGGCCGCAGCATCGTCCCTGCCAACCTTTTTCACTGTCATAAGGGGCCGGACAATGTTGTTTAACACCGAGTAATGGGGAAAGAGGTTGAACTGCTGGAAAACCATTCCCACCCGGCCGGCAACCGACCGGGTGGATTCAACGAGGATGCCGTCTATGGTCACGGTGCCGCTGTCCACGTTTTCCAGTCCGTTGAGGCATCGGATCAAGGTGCTTTTCCCCGATCCGCTGGGGCCGATGACCGCCAGTTTTTCCCCCCGGCGGATGTCCAGGCGGATCTCCTTTAACACCGGGGTGCCGCCAAAGGATTTGCTGATATTTTCAACCCTGATCAAGGGGTCCATTTGATGCCTTTCTTCTCAATCCACCGGGTGACAAGGGCCAGGGTATACGTCATGGCAAAGTAAATCGCCCCAATGGTGATATAGATTTCAAAGGGGCTCAGGGTACGGGCGTAGATATGATTGCCGATGCGGGTGATTTCCGCGATGGACAGCACCGATACCAGGGAGGTTTCCTTGATCATGGTGGAAAAATAGTTCATCAGCGTGGGCAGGGCGATGCGGAAGGCCTGGGGCAACACAATATGGACAAACACCTGGACACGGCCGTACCCCAGGCAGTACGCCGCCTCATATTGGCCCCTGTCCACGGCCAGGATCGATGCCCTCACCACCTCGGACATATACGCCCCCGAGTTAAGAGACAGCCCCAGGACTGCGGCCGTCACGGGCGCTAGGACGATACCGAAGGTGGGCAGGCCGTAATAAATAAAAAAGAGCTGGATCAGCAGCGGGGTGCCCCGGAACACCTCTATATAAATTCCTAATGGCACACTCACCGACCACGGCAGTGATCCGGACCGAAGCACGCCTGTGACAATTGAGACGGCAAGGGCCAGAACAAACGAGGCCACCCCGATAAACAGGGTGACCTTGGATGCTGAAACCAGCTGGGGAATATAGGGAACTAGGAAAGAAAAATCCAGGTTCACGGGATCATTCCTTGCTTACAGGGCCAGCCATTTCTGGTATACCGCGTCAAAAGAACCGTCCTTTTTCACGGTGTCAATGGCCTGGTTGATCTTCTGAACCAGGATGTCGTCCCCGTGGTCCATGACAACGACAATGTCCACGGAACGGACCGGATCATTGACGATCTTGAGGTCCGTATTGCCCTTTACCTTGGTGGCGGCATAGGCAAATCCCACGACCACGGCATCTGTCCTGCCGTTTTTCAAGTCGATCAGGGCCTCTGAATTTCTATTGTAACGACGGATTTCCGACGGTTCAATACCCATCCCGGCAAGGCTGTCAACGGCCACTTCACTGGTGCAGTTGGCCTGAACGCCGACCTTTTTGCCCGCCAGGTCTTCCTTGGATGCGATGTCATTACCATCGGTGCGGGTGACAATAATTTCACTGAGCCGGTAGTAGGGTTTGCTCATGACAACACTTTTAGAGGCCTGGGTGGCCTCCTCCGGGGACATGCAGGAAATCACAATATCGTGGTCGCCTTTTTTCATACCGGCCACAAGGCCCTCCCAGGCCGTATCTTTCATGACCACCTCAAGTCCCATGGCTTTGGCCAGGGCACGGGCGAAATCCGAATCAAATCCTTCCACCTGACTGTCGGTATTCCTGAAAGAAAAGGGCGGATATTCCGGGCAGTTGCCCACCACAAGGGCCTGGGATGCCACAATCTGATCCCATTTGGACTGGCCGGCCCATGCCTGTGCCGCGCACAGGGCCACTATAGTCAGAAGCATTACAATAACCGGTGTTTTTTTCATCGTTTCATTTCCTTTTTTATGGGGTTCTTTTGCCGGCCGTCACGGGCAGGCGTTGTATATTTTTTCCAGGGCGCGCCGGGCATGGTCCGGGGAAGGAAACCTTGGCTCAATCATGAGATAGAGGCCGTCCGGCCCAAGTTCCCGGACGGCCAGGACCGCATCCTCGATTTTTTGGCAGACGATTTCCAGCAGCATTCCCCTCTCCTTGATCCGCCGAAGCGCCGGTAGAAAGTCCTTGATACCGTCGAGGTAAGGCTCCGGGTTCCAGAAGATGCCGTCCAGGGAATCAATGCCGGCAAGCGCATCTATGAAACGGGCATGTTTCACCGAACACATGTTGAACAGCGTATGGTCCATGTGATTGCAGACCTGTGTGATTTCGGGGATGACAAACTCCCGGAACATATCAGGGGAAAGCATCAGGCTAAAATCGCATCGTACGCTTTCAAACGTTCCTTCGCAAAACACCTGGAACCATGACGACGATTCCCCGTATCCCCTTTCTGCCAGGTACGCATAGAAATAGTCGTAAAACCCAAGATAGGCGCGGGTCATCTCTTTTACACGCTGTTTGACATCTTCTTTGCGGTTGATGAGGGCAGTGAGCAGGGTATGACTTCCGCACAGGCCGTAAAGGGTGGAAAGCGCATCCAGTGTCATGGGGGGATTGACCGCGGCCCGCCGGCCCACCTGGTTGATCACCGCCCCATAGCAGGCTTTCAGATCCCTGACCAGGGAATGGCCCGGGGTGAAGGGCGGCACAGGCCTGTCCAGGGCAAATCGCCCGGGTTTGAAATCGATGAAATCCCCGGTCCGGCTGTAATCGTAATCCCCTCCGGCCAATACCGCCGTATTGGTGATATCCAAGCCCACCATCAGGCTGGCCACAGGCATTGCATCTGCCAGAAAGCAGGTACCGTCAAGGTAGTTTTGCACCATGGACAGATGCCACGCCGGATCAAGGTCCCATTCTTTTCTGGGTCTTTTGGACATCCAGGGTCGTAGGGTAAATCCAGGTTTGTCAGCCACGGCGAAAACAAGGGGGATGCCCTCGGAACTATTGTTCCAGAAGGCACGGTGCCGGCGCCGGCTCTCAGCTTCATTTTTTTTATCCGTATAGGCCATCTGCCACAGTTTTCCTTTCAAAGCGTAACAGTTTAGGAAGCCCGTGGGTTATGGTCAAATCGTTTATGGGAATGAAAACGGTTGAGAAATATAGAAAATTTAAATAGCCTGAGAGGTCAGGGCCGGTGGATGCGCTGCGACAATGCAGCGATCAACCGAGGAACCGAGGCGGTGGGATCGGATTCATCCAGGCTGAAAAAATCAAGATCCGCGTGTTTTCCGGCCAGCATCTTCTGAAAAGTCTCCATAAAAATGCCGGGCTTCTTAACCCATGCCAGATCCGCCACCTTTTTCCAGGTCAGTTCAGGGTCCAGAAAATCACCGGCCCACTTTTCCGATGCACAGGTTTTCTTCACGCCGCAGCAGGGACTGCCGTCGATACCGACCACACCAATAAGCTGATACCCGCCGTTCCGGTACATCTCAACCTGGCGGACAACAGGTGCCAGCATCTTTTCACAGCACTCAATGAAAAACGGATGGGACAATTGATTTTTCACATGCCCCCATCGCTGAACCCCGAGTACATCCACCTCGGGACAGGGCAGTTGAAGCATTCCCACCCCCTGGTCCATCAGATAGGTGATCAACTCCCCGGCGGCGCCGGGATAGGCTGCCAGCCCCTCGACCTTGGCATTGGCGTTCAGGATACAATGGGACAGGAATACAATCTTTTTTCCCCGGTTCACAATGGATTCTCCTTGGTTTCCGCAACAGCATCCGGACAAAGGCTATATCCGGTACTGAACCGTATGGTAATCGATAAGACTCATAGCAGAGCCTCAGGGGCCGGGTAAAGAACATTTCTATCTTGCGTAAGGCCTTATTAATCCGGCAATAAAATAGATGACAAAACTATAGTAAAATGCTTTACTCCTGTCATGAAAAAATTTGACGCACGCAAGCTTAGCACAGATGCACAACAGGAGATTCGATATCA
>CAJWHT010000074.1 GCA_913041495.1 uncultured Desulfobacteraceae bacterium
CCAGTTGGAATCTTGCATAGTTTGTTGTGAGCACACCGAATAACATTCATACCCATAGGGCAGAAACCGGGCGGCCCGGTTTCTGCCCTATGGGTATGGCCGTTATTGGCAATTTCTGGCATACAGCCTGTCCGGCCTCACAATTACAGAGTCCAGACTGACGGCAAAGCGTTCCCCGTCAAAATCATTATAAGCCGTGTTACGGCTGTCAACCGCACGGGTCATTGATGGGTCATTCTCCAGATCAAAAAATCATAATAAGCGCATCAATGATATATCCCAGCGCCAGATCAACGGCGTCGCCTCACCTGGTATCACATTTTTCAAAGGCCAATAAAAAATTTACTTGACAGCCCACTGATGTGTGATATATCAGATATCAGACATCAAGCCCACCGGGCACCCCAAATAAACCAACAAGGAGAAACCACCATGAAAATGACCACCGAAGAAGCGTTTGTAAAAGTACTCCAGATGCACGGCATCGAACATGCTTTCGGCATCATCGGCTCTGCCATGATGCCCGTATCCGATCTTTTTCCCAAAGCAGGCGTGACCTTTTGGGACTGCGGCCATGAAGGCAACGCCGGCATGATGGCGGACGGGTTTACCCGTGCCTCCGGTAAAATGTCCATGATGATCGCCCAGAACGGCCCGGGCATCACCAACTTCATCACCCCGGTTAAAACCGCATACTGGAACCACACCCCCCTTCTTCTGGTGACCCCCCAGGCCGCCAACATGACCATGGGCCAGGGCGGATTCCAGGAAGTCCCCCAGATGGCGGTTTTCGAAGACATGGTGGCCTATCAGGAAGAGGTACTGCATCCTTCCCGCGTGGCTGAAGTCCTCAACCGTGTTATCCTCCAGGCCAAACGGGCGTCCGCCCCGGCACAGATCAACATTCCCCGTGACTTCTGGACCCAGGTCATCGATATTGAGCTGCCTGCCATCGTTGAGTTCGAACGGCCCGCAGGCGGTGAAGCGGCTGTTGCCAAAGCCGCGGAACTGCTGTCCAACGCTAAGTTCCCTGTGATCTTGAACGGCGGCGGCGTGGTCATCGGCGGCGCCATCGAAGATTCCATCGCCCTGGCAGAACGCCTGGACGCACCGGTATGCTGCGGCTACCAGCACAACGACGCCTTCCCCGGCTCCCATCCCCTGTTCGCAGGCCCCCTGGGCTACAACGGGTCCAAAGCAGGTATGGAACTGATCGCCAAGGCGGACGTCGTCCTGGCACTGGGCACCCGTCTGAATCCCTTCTCCACCCTGCCCGGCTATGGCATTGACTACTGGCCCAAAGATGCCGCCATCATCCAGGTGGACATCAACCCGGACCGCATCGGCCTGACCAAACCCGTTACCGTGGGTATCGTCGGAGATGCAAAGAAGGTGGCCAACGGCATCCTGGCCAAGCTGTCCGAAACCGCCGGTAACACCGACAGGGACGCCCGCAAAGCAGCCATCCAGGAACACAAGGCCGCCTGGGACAAAGAACTTGCAACCATGGACCACGAGCAGGATGATCCCGGCACCACCTGGAACGAACGCGCCCAGAAAGCTGATCCCGAAAAGATCACCTCCCGCATGGCATGGCGCGCCATCAAAAAGGCCCTGCCCAAAGACGCCATCATCTCTTCTGATATCGGAAACTCCTGCGCCATCGGCAATGCGTATCCGACTTTCGAAGCCGGCCGCAAATACCTGGCACCGGGTATGTTCGGCCCCTGCGGATATGGTTTTCCCGCCATCCTCGGCGCCAAGATTGCCCAGCCCGACGTACCGGTTGTGGGGTTTGCCGGTGACGGCGCCTTCGGTATCTCCATGAACGAAATGACCGCCTGCGGCCGCGACGACTGGCCCGCCATAACCATGATCGTTTTCCGCAACTACCACTGGGGCGCGGAAAAGAGAAACACCACCCTCTGGTACGATGACAACTTCGTGGGCACAGAACTGGACCGCGACGTTCACTACTCCGAAATTGCGAAGGCCTGCGGCACCGAAGGTGTAAAAGCATGGACCATGGACGAACTGACCGAGCAGCTTGATCTTGCCATCAAACGCCAGATGGAAGAGGGCAAGACCACCTTCATCGAAGTTATGACCAACATGGAACTGGGTGAACCGTTCCGCCGCGATGCCATGAAAAAACCGGTCCCCGTTGCCGGCATCAGCAAGGACGACATGCGGCCCCAGAAAGGCTGCTAGTCTATATCAATAATTAAGGAAGAACCCATGGAAAATAAAACCGACTGGCTGGAATACGATGTGGAAGAGATGGTGGACGCCGACAAAAACACCCTCTGGCATCACCTGAAGCCCCACAAATTATTCCAGACCGCAGAGCAGATGATTATTGTCGAAGGCAAGGGGTTGATGGTCAAAGATATCCGCGGCCGTGAATACCTGGACGCCACCTCGGGTGGGGTATGGAGCGTCATGGTGGGATACGGACGGGATTCCATCGCAGAAGCCGTATGCGAACAACTCAAGAAGATGCCCTATTTCGCAGGGGTGTTCGGAAATGTGCCGGCCATCAAATTTGCAAAAAAACTGCTGGAGAAACTGCCCAACCACGACAAGGTATACTTCTCCAACTCCGGGTCCGAAGCCAATGAAAAGGCCTTCAAGATTGTCCGCCAGGCCTCCTGCATCAGCCCGGAGCGCCGTGGCAAATACAAGATCATGTACAGGGACCGCGACTACCACGGCACCACCTTCGGCGCCATGAGCGCCACCGGCCAGGCCCAGCGAAAAGAAGGTTACGGCCCCTTCCTGGAGGGGTTTGTGGAATTCCCCCACTGCTGCTGCTACCGCTGCCCCTACGACAAAACCTACGGCAACTGTGATATCGAATGTGCCCGTAAGGTGGAAGACATCATCCTGAAAGAAGGCGCTAACACCATCGGCGGCCTGATCGTAGAACCCATCACAGCCGGTGGCGGTATCCTGAAACCCGTACCCGAATACTTTCCCATCATCCAGGAAATCTGCAAGAAATATGACATCTGGATGATCATGGACGAGGTGGTCTGCGGTTTCGGCAGAACCGGCAAGTTCTGGGGCCACGAGCACTTTGACGTGGATCCGGATATCATCACCATGGCCAAAGGCCTGGCCTCTTCCTACGAGGCCCTGTCCGCCACTGTGGTAAAACAGCATGTATACGATGTATTCCTCTGTGACCCCGCAGACCCGGACGACCGCCTGAACTACTTCCGCGACATCTCCACCTACGGCGGCTGCACCTCGGCCATGACCGCCGCCCTGGAAAGCACCCGGATCATCGAAGATGAGAATCTTCTGGACAACACCGTTGAAATGGGCGCCTATCTTTTGGAACGCCTCCAGGCGCTGACCAAATACGACGCCGTGGGGGATGTCCGCGGCCAGGGGCTGTTCTGCGGCCTTGAGTTCGTCAACGACCGTAATACCAAGGAACCGGTCACCGAAGCCCAGATGGCACAGCTAATGGGCAACGTCCTGGCAGAGAATGTCATCGTGGGCCGAACCAACTCCAGCTTCCACGGCCTGAACACGATCATGAACTTCGCCCCCAGCCTGGTCATCACCAGAGAAGAGGTGGACCGGATTGTGGATGCGGTGGAAACTGCGATTCAGAAAACCTTCGGATAAATCCCGGATGAATCCTGGATAACTAACCGGGAGATAGCTCCCGGTGACCACAGGAATCAAACAACAACAGGTCCTGTGCCCCTCTCGGGTACAGGACCTGTTGTTTCGATCAAAGAGTCCTTAAAACAGGCAGATCACGATTTGGAATAAACGACGTATCTTCCCCGTCCCGCCTTTTTGGCCCCGTACATGGCATGGTCCGCCCGCTTGAGCCAGGCACCGGGATCCGCCATTGATGATTCAAGGAAGCTGATCCCTATGGATGAATCAATAAAGGTGAGTCCTTCTTTCAGATCAAAAGGTTTTTTTATGCTGAGCAGGATGTTGCGCACAATGGTATGCACTTCATTTTCATTTTCCGGCTCCGGAAACAGGACCACGAATTCATCCCCTCCCAGCCGGGCGGCATACCCTCGCTTTCCGACGGCTATCTGCAAGCGTTCCGCCACCGCCTTGAGCAGGCGATCCCCGGCATCGTGCCCGTAGGTGTCGTTGACAGGCTTGAATTTATCCAGATCAATGATAATCAGAGCCGCTTTTTTATCCCGTTTTTTACACTCATCAAAATGCCGGGCCAGTGTCTCATAAAAAAGCGCCCGGTTGGGCAGCCCGGTCAACGGGTCGTGCTTGGCGTTATAAAGATCCTCATCAGCGGCCTTCAAATCCTGGAACAAAAATTCAAGGTGGAGTTCCCTGCCCTCTTTTTGGATCATCAGCATGGCAATGTTTTCAGCCAGTTCCCTGATCTCATCATCCACATCTTTGCGAACGGTAAAGGCAAACAGTTCTTTGCCCGCCTCAAGCTGGGCTTCATATGACTCTGCCTTTATAATATTTAAAATGATCGTGTTAAGTTCTTCCAGGTGTGTCATAACTTCTGCTCTCTTTATGGGGTAACAACGGCTCTAAAGCCCTCCTGAATTCCCATTTCCAAAAAGTTGATCCCTTATGTTTAACAGGCCGTTGAGCTGGTGTATATCATCTTCGAATAAGGTCACACAACGCACCGGCGTTTCCTTTTTGACCTGGCGTTTCAAAGATTCAACAGCCCTATGGTCGCTTTCACCAAGATGCTTAAAGTCCGTAAAATTGCTGTGCAGCTTTGTCCACAACGCGCTTGGGATATCATCCAAAACATTTGCAGGCGGACGTTTGGGAACCCTTTGATTGAATCGCGGATGCACCCGGTTGATGATGAATCCGCCAAAACTGATCTCGTAATCCTCAAGCCGGTCATACATGAAAAGGGCCTCATTCATGGGCGCCCCCATGGGACTTGCGATTGCAAAAAACAGGGTTTCCGGCCCGGACAGCAGCGTCTTAAAGTCCTCGGCCCGTTTTTGAAACCCCTCAAACAGGACATCGTTCCACAATCTTAAAAAATCGATGATGTCCTCTAACATGCGGCTTCCCATGATCTGCCTGGCAGCCTTGAAAAAGGGGGATGCCATGTAGGAAAAAAGCTTAACCCCCCATCGCCCGGCACTGATATACGGCCGGAACATCTTCCAGAAAAAATTATGCTGCAGCAGATCGGTCACCCGGTTGGGGGCATCAAGAAAATCCAATGCACGGCGGCTGGGCGGGGTATCCAGCAGGATTAAATCATATTGATCGTCCACGTAAAGTTCGTATACTTTTTCCATGGCCATGTACTCATGGGAGCCTGCCAGGGTGGCGGAAATATGTTTGTAATAGCGGTTTTTAAAAATTGATTGCTGCAGATCCGCCGATGCGTAATGGGAGATAATCCGGTCAAAGGTGTGTTTGGTGTCCAGCATCATGGCGTACAGCTCACCTTCCGGCCGGACACCGTTTTGGGTCAGGTTTTCCAGGGGCACACGCCTGGCCTCATGGGAAAAGGCCGCAAGTCCCAGGGCATCGGCCAGACGCCGGGCCGGATCAATGGTCAGCACCAGGGTTTTTTTGCCGCTGATGGCGGCCTGAAGTCCCAGGGCCGCTGAAATTGTTGTTTTGCCCACACCGCCGCTGCCGCAGCAGGCAATAACTTTCGGGCCGTCCGGGGTACAGATTGGTTCAAACATTGACACGCTCTTTTTCGTTTGCGGTGGTCATCTGCATACACACACGAAACCGTGTGGCCATATCGTTGATCTCCCCCGGGCCGAATTCACCGGTGAAATAAAAGGGGATTCCCACCAAAGGCGAATCTGTGTTACGGCAGAGTTTGTCAATGTATGTCTGTTGCAAATTGCGGCGGGGGATCTTTCGCACGGCAACCGCCAGCATAGCTGAAATCCCGTCGCCGATCTCATTTGAAGACCGGTGTGCTAAGGACTGAATCCGGGCTTGTTCATCCCGGTCAAACACATCCGGGTAAATACAATTGATGAAAATCAGGTCATGGGCCATTTTCAACTCATTCCGGGCACTGGCTTCAAATTCCAGGGTTTCGCTGATGGGAAGCTCCTCGGGCAGCGTCACCTGGACAATACCGGTTTTAACAGGGTCCTGCAGGGCTTCTAAAACAGTCCGGGTCTGGCTGGCAATGGGGCCGATCTGAATCATTTTCAAAAGGGTGGCCGGCACCCGCAACAAGCTTAAGCCGTGGCCTGTGGCCGGTGCGTCCACAAGAATCAAATCAAAGCGTGGCACCCCATCACTGTCAGCGATCATTTCCTGTTCCCAGCGCCAGATCTGCCCCAGGGTCATCACCTCTTTCAGCCCGGGTGTGGCAGCGGTCAGGTGTTCAAACAGCGATGAATTGGAAATGGTGCCGGCCAGAAAACCGTTTGGGATAAAGGTGCGGACATATTCGTCGATCACGGCCCTGGGATTAATCCGGACACCCCAGATGTTGTTTTGAAGAGGGGTGGGTGTTTCCGGCAATGTATCCCCGTCAAACAGCGCACCTAAATGATCCGCATCCCCCGCCTCCACAAGCAAAACCCTTTTGCCCCGGCCTTCGGCCAGAATCCCCAGTGCGGCGGTGATGGACGTTTTACCCGTCCCGCCTTTGCCAACGATAAAAACCATGCGCTTGTCCATCAGGCGGTGCAAGGCGTCACTGCCGGCGATTTCATCAACGCAGTCGTGGGCAAGGCCGCAAAATTTGGGTAGTGTCTGTTCCATAGGGTCTCCCGGTCCGGTTCAACGGATATCCTATATGGTTTACCAGCCATGCCTTTCCAAGGCAAGCCCATACTGGAGACACCGGTTAAAATCATCGGCCTGTTTCTCAGTGAATAATACAGGACGGCTGCCGCTTGAGTTTTCGGGACAGGGTGGATTGGTTGATCCCCAGCATCTTCGCCGCCTGCCGCTGGCTGCCGTAGCGCTGGACCGCATCTGTGATCAGCCGGTATTCATAGTCCGCCACCTTTTGCTGAAAACTGTCGTCACAGGGGATCGCCGTTTCTCCCTGTGACCGGAACGCGGGCGGCAGATGGTGCAATTCGATAATATCGCCCTCGGTCATGGCCACCAGGCGTTTCATAAGGTTCTCCAGCTCCCGGACGTTCCCGGGAAAGGCATAGGCCGTCATGGCGTTCCGGGCGGGCCTGGACAACATCTTCTGTGTTTTGAACTCCCGGTTAAGCTGGTCCAGAAAGAGGGTTGCCAGGGGCACAATTTCCTCCCTCCGGTTGGAGAGGTTCGGGATTTCAATGGGCACCACGTTGAGCCGGAAGTAAAGATCGCTTCTGAATTTGCCCTGCGCCACCATCTTTTCCAGATCCCGGTTGGTGGCCACGATTATCCGGGTGTTGATCTTTACAGGGCGGGTACCCCCTACCCGGATCAGTTCCATGCTTTCAATAAACTTGAGCAGCTTGGCCTGGACGGCCAGGGGGATTTCCCCGATCTCATCCAGAAAAAGGGTGCCCCGGTGGGCGATCTCGAACAATCCTTTCTTACCGCCTGGTGCCGCCCCTGTGAAGGCACCGGCCTCGTGGCCGAACAGCTCGGATTCGATGAGGCTCTCGGTGATGGCACCGCAGTTGAGATCCGCAAAGGGCTGATTCCGCCTGTCGGAAAGATGGTGGATCAACTTGGCAATCATGGTTTTTCCCACCCCGGAATCCCCGGTGATGATGAGGGGAACATCGAACCTTGCGGCCCGCACCGCCGTCCGGATCACCTTTTCCATGGCCGGGCTGCGGATCACCATGCCTTCCAGAAGATTGGCGGCAAGGCCCAGATCCGAAAAGTCCATGCGCAGGTTCTCCTCCCGGCCGTCCTTCACCACCAGGGTATCTGCCAGGCGGTTAATGTGGGAGACATCCCTGTCGTTGACCAGCACGAACCTAACCTTCCCCCCATCATCAAAAATAGGAATACCGGTGGACAATATCCGTTTGCCCTTGTGGGTGGTCTGGATCAGCGTAATGGCCTTTTTTTCCCGGATCACCAGCAGGGAGACAGAGGGCTGATAAAAGCCCTCGGCCACCAGGTCCTTGACGTTTCTGCCCAGTACGGCACTGCCGTCGAAATCGAACATCTCCTCGGTGGCATGGTTGACCATAACCACTATCCCTCTGGCATCCACCACAAAAAGCCCGTCTTTTGAATGGGTCATAATGGCCCCGAAGATCAGTTCAAAATCCCCCGCCGTGAGACTCTCGCTTAAACTTAAATTCTGCCTGAACATGGTCCGGCACTCCCTTTCTCAATGAGTGATGCAATTTGGCATATCCGGTGCATTCCCTATGCGAGAATGATGCCGAAATGCATCAACGATTTTGCAAGCGCTTTCACGCACCAGGCCCAAACGATCACATCACCCAAAGAAACCCGTTGAAAATTAAAGCAAAACCGCGAGTCCAACAAAATCATCCACCGGTCTGGTACACCTGTTGCTCTTAGGAACAGGGCAAACATACGAAGATTTGAGCCCCACCCCACATACCGGCCGGCACCCCGGCCCAAACACATTACGGAGGAAACCATGACCGCAAAACTGCCCACACAGGCCCAAGTCGTCATCATCGGCGGCGGCATCGTCGGATGCTCCACTGCCTACCATCTGACAAAAGTCGGTTTTAAAGATGTCCTACTGCTGGAAAGAAAGGAACTTGGGTCCGGCACCACCTTTGCCGCAGCCGGCCTCCTGGCCCAGCTCCGGCAGAACCAGGAAATGACCAACCTGGCCAAATACGCCACCGAACTCTACGCCGTTCTCGGGGAGGAAACAGGCGTGAACACCGGCTTTGTCAGGACCGGGGCCATCGGCGTCTGCCAGACCGAAGACCGCCGGCTGGAATGGCTGCGGGGCGCTGCCATGGCCAAGGCTTTCGGCATCGATATGCATGAAATCAGCCTGAAGGAAGCCGAAGACATGGTGCCAGGCATGAGTGCCAAAGGCCTTAAAGCCGCCTTCTACCTGCCCAACGACGGCCAGGTGGACCCCATCGGCGCCACCCAGGCCCTGGCCAAAGGTGCCCGGAACGGGGGCGCCACCATCATCGAAAACTGCAAGGTGACCGACATCGTTACCAAAGACGGCGTGGTTCAGGGGGTAAAGACTGAAAACGGAGACATTGCCTGTGAATACCTGATCAACTGTGCCGGCATGTGGAGCCGCGCCATCGGCAAAAAGGTGAATGTCAGCCTGCCCCTGCATGCGGCCGAACATCTCCATGCCATCACCGTGCCCATCAAGGGCCTGAAAAAACACTTCCCCACCGTCCGCGACTTTGACGGGGAAACCTACTTTAAAGAAGAGTCCGGCGGCATCCTCTTAGGTGGCTTTGAAAAAGTGGCCAAGCCCTGGGGCATGAAAGGTATCCCCGAAAACTGGAAATTCACCGAACTTGCCGAAGACTGGGATCTTTTGGAGCCTTTCATGGATTGCGGTTTCGACCGTTTCCCCGCCCTGGAGGAAGCCCAGATCCGTCACCTGCAGATCAGTGCGGAATCCTTCACCCCGGACAACGCCTTCATGGTGGGTGAAGTCCCCCATGTAAAAAACTTCTTCGTTGGCTGCGGCATGAACTCCGTGGGTATCGCAGGTTCCGCCGGTGTCGGCCGCGCCATTGCCCAGTGGGTATCCCAAGGATACCCCGAAGAGCAGCTCTGGCCCGTCGATGTCCGCCGCTGGTTCCCCTGGCAGCAAAACAGCCGCTACCTCCACGACCGGGTGGTGGAATCCGTCGGCATCCTCTACGAACACCACTATCCCAACCGCCAGCGTGAAACCGCAAGACCCGTTATCTGTTCTCCCATACATGACCGCCTCAAAGAAAACGGCGCGGCTTTCTCCATGATCGCCGGCTGGGAAAGAGCCGACTTTTTCGCCCCCGAAGGTGAGAAGGCTGTTCACAAGTACGACTGGAGACGCCCCAACTGGCTGCCCTACCAGAAGGAAGAACACCTGGCCGTCCGCCACGGCACAGGGCTCTACGATCTGACCTCCATGGGTAAATTCATGGTTCAGGGCAAAGACGCTGAGGCCGTTCTCCAGCACCTGTGCACCAACGAGATCGGCGGTGCCGTGGGCAGCGTGTCCTACACCCCGGTGGTCAACGAACGCGGCGGTTTTGAAACAGACATCACCGTGACCAAGGTGGATGACGAGACCTTCTTCATCGTTACCGCAGCCGGCACCCCCATCCGGGATCTGGACTACATCAAACGCCGTATCCCCAAAGATGCCATCTGCACCATCATCGACGTGACCCACGGTTACGCCATGCTCGCCATCATGGGCCCCAAAACCCGGGACCTCATGGCAGACCTCACAGATGCAAACCTTTCCAACGAGGCTTTCCCCTTTTCCACCGCCCAGGAAATCGACCTGGCCTATACCCGCTGCCTGGCCGTCCGCATGTCCTACGTGGGTGAACTGGGCTGGGAACTCTACATCCCCACCAACCATACCCTGGCCGCCTTTGATACCATCATGGAAGCCGGCAAAAAACACGGCCTCAAACTGGTGGGCATGCAGGCCGTCAACTCCCTGCGCCTGGAAACCGGCTACCGCCACTGGGAATCCGACATCACCCCGGACGACACCCCCTATGAGGCAGGCCTGGGCTTCGGCGTAAAGCTTACCAAGGATGACTTCATCGGCAAGGAAGCACTGATGACACAAAAACAAAAAGGCGTGACCCGCAAGATCGCCATGTTCACCCTGGAAGATCCCGACATCATGCTCTACGGCAACGAGCCCATCTACCGCAACGGCGAGTACAACGGCATTGCCACTTCCGGCGGCTACGGGTTTGAGGTGGGTGCTGCGGTGGCCATGGGGTATCTGAAAAACCCCGAAGGCGTGACCAACGCATGGATGGAAGAAGGAAAATACGAGATCATGGTGGAAGGCGAACTGCGCCCTGCCAAGCTGCATCTGTCTTCTCCCTACGATCCCAAAAACCTGCGCACTAAAATGTAATATAAGGAAACAACACATGGATATCATCGTACTCATGAAGCAGGTGCCGGATACAGAAGCACCCGTGGAAATCGCCGAACAAGGCAATAGCCTGGACGCCGAGGACCTCAAGTGGGCCATTAACCCCTATGACGAATTTGCCCTGGAAGAGGCGCTGCTGATCAAGGAAAACCGGGATGACGTCACCGTCACCGTGGTTACCGTCGGGCCTGATCGTGTGGCTGAAGCCATCCGGGTGGCCTACGCCATGGGCGTGGACAACGCCATCCACATCAACGACGAATATGATGACGAGACGTTTGCTGCCGCTGACGCATGGACCACCGCCAAAATCATTGCCAAGGTTTTAGAAGAGACCCCTTACGACCTGATCATTGCAGGTAACCGCGGTGTGGATGACGACAACTACCAGGTGCCCGCGTTTGTCTCCGGCATGCTGGACATCCCCATGATCACGCTGGTGAACAGCCAGAAGATCGAAGGCAGTGAGATCGTCTGTGAACAGGCCATTGACGGCGGCACCGCCACCGTTAAGGCTTCCCTTCCCGCCCTCATCACCGCCAACAAGGGACTGAACGAACCCCGCTATCCCGCCTTCAGGGCCATCATGAAGGCCAAGAAAAAAGCGGTGGATGAGCGGGAACCAGAAGAGATCGGCCTGGATGCGAAAACCCTTGGTACCACAGGGGCCAAGGTAAAAATCCGCACCCTGGAATTCCCGCCGGAACGGGCCGAAGGCATGCACATCCAAGGGGCTTCCCCCGTGGATAAGGCCAAAGAACTGGTCCGTCTGCTCAGGGAAGAAGCCAACGTTATTTAGCGCTGAAAAGGAGAAGAACCCATGACAAAAGAAATATTAATCGTTACCGAATTGTGGAACGGCAGTTTCCGGAAGATCTCCCTGGAAGCGCTGAGCGAAGGCAAACGCCTGGCCACCCAACTGGGCGCATCCCTTACGGCAGTGGTTTTGGGCGCCTCGGTAGAAGACCAGGCAAAAACACTGGCCGCCTTTGGTGCGGACACCATCCTCATGGCGGACGACCCTGGGCTTGCCACCTTCAGGGCATGTGAATACACCAATGTGGTGGCCGGTATCATCGGTGATCGTGCCCCCGGCATCGTCCTCTTCGGGGCCACCCGCCGGGGCCGTGAACTGTCCGCCCGCGTGGCGGCCAGGCTTTCCGCAGGTCTGGCCGTAGAATGCGCCGGATTCACCCTGGAAGAGAACCGGCTTGTGGCCACCCGTGCCATGTACGGCGGCAAGGTCATTGCCACCGTGGACATCGACGGCGACATCCAGATGGCATCCATCCGTCCCAACGTCTTCGAAGTTGCCAAAGTTCCAGGTAACGGCAAGCTGGAACGCCTTTCCGTAGACCCGGGCAAATCCAACGTAACCGTACTCGAAGAAAAAATCGAAGTCTCCACCAAAGCCGAACTCACCGAAGCCGACTACATCGTTTCCGGAGGCCGCGGAATGGAAGGCGAAGATTTCTCCGTCCTGGAAGAACTGGCAGCCGTCCTCGGGGGCGCTGTGGGCGCTTCCAGAAACGCGGTGGACCTGGGCTGGCGGCCCCAGTCCGACCAGGTGGGCCAGACCGGCAAGGTGGTCTCACCCAAGCTTTACATTGCCTGCGGCATCTCCGGTGCCATGCAGCATGTGGCCGGCATGTCCACCTCCGACATCATCGTCGGCATCAACAATGATCCCGACGCCCTGATCTTCCGGGTGTCCGATTACTGCATTGTGGACGATCTCTTTGAAGTGGTTCCGGCCATTACAGCCGCACTGAAAGCCTAAACAGATCCCCACAAATACGTTTAAACATTCCATACCGGGGCGTCCCGCACGCCCCGGTCCGCCCCCCCCAATGTGTAACGCGTTACACATCCTGCCATTACACTTTCGTCATTCGTTTTACACATTTACAATCCCGTTACACTGGGGTACCATGGCAACACACCTGTTATCCTGCACCCTTAGACATGTCGGACCGTGCCCCGGCCGTGGCACAGATCTTGATCTATTTTCTGATCATGCACATGGATGCCCACACGCAGGCCGGATGACGGGTCTGCCTCAACGAGTCACCTGCCCGAAAAGGATACGCACATGGAAAAGACCGCCCCCCCGTCCACCCGCAGGATAGTCGTAATCACACTGCTTATTTTGCTTGGGACACAGGTCTTCCACTTTGTATATCTGCACACCCGGGATGTCGCCATCCGCCTCCATGATGACCAGATCGACATCCAACGGCTCTCCAACGCCATTGCCCGGTTTATCCTGGAAGAAGGGTACGGGTACAGGGTGGTCATGGTGGAAAGCACCATCAAGGAGGTTCATGAACGCCTCACCGAAGGAGACATAGACGTCACCCTGGAGATGTGGAAGGACAACAACCTTGCCTGGTACGACCTGGTAAGTGAAAAGGGGGAAGTCGTTGACCTGGGACCCATCTACACCGGGGGCCGGCAGTACTGGATCATCCCCAGATGGTACGCCAGGGAAAAGAACATCACCGGTGTCTTCCAGATGAAGCAGCACTGGCGGGACTTTGCCAATCCCGAAGACCCTTCAAAGGGCATCTTTTTCAACTGCATCTTCGGCTGGAGCTGCCGGGACATCAACCGGGTCAAACTTACGGCCTACGGCCTGGACCGGTATTTCAACATGGTATCCCCCGCCTCTCCCGAGGCCCTGGAGGCCATCTATGAAAATGCCAGGGACCGGCAGTTGCCCGTATTCGGGTATTATTGGGAACCCAACGCCCTGATCGCCAGCCGGGACTGGGTCGCCCTGGAAGAGCCGCCCCATTCCCGGGACATCTGGGAATCCATTATCCAGGCCGCCACGGATCCCCATGCACCGCTGCCGGACAAGGCATGTGCCTTCAAGGAAATCGGGGTCCACAAACTGGCCAACCGCAACCTTCTGGAAAAGGCGCCGGATGCGGCCCGCATGCTGGAAAGAATGCAGATAGAAACCCGGGTCTTTAACGAGATTCTCTTTACGGACACCCGGAAAGGCCTGTCGTCTGAGGATTTTCGCCATATGGCCCTGCGGTTTTTTAGCACCTATCCGGATCTGTGGGAAGGATGGGTCACTGCGGCTGCCGGAGATCGGATCAAAACCGCATTGGCCAGAATCCGGGAAAACAAGGGCAACTAAGGTGGGTCCCTTTTTTAAACGCATCCATACCAAGATTATCTTCGGCGCCCTGCTCCCCGTTCTGCTGGTCATGGGGATCATCACCCTGCTTGCCCTGGTCACCATTGAAAACACGGCGCTTGAGGTGGTTATCAAACGGGATGCGGAACTGGCGGAGATTGCCGCCAACCGCCTGTCTGAAAATCTGCAGAAGTACCCGCGACTGCTCCGGGAACTGGCCGAAGAAGCGAGGATGGATGCCGTCCTCCCAAAAACCAGTGCCAAGGATATGCGCACCCGGAACTGGCTCCACATCTTTGACGGGGGGATCTTTATCTACGACCGCGACGGCAACGCCACCTGGTCCTATCCTGGGGACAGCCTGGCGGCCCACCCGGTATTTCCCGACCCCGAAGGATTGTCCGCCATCAAAGACCGGCTGCGCCCCTTCTTTTCCAACATTATCACCACCGGGGAATCAGACCTACGTATCATCGTGATCGGCGTCCCAATCGTGGATAACGACGGGGAGTGCAGCGGCGCTGTGGCAGGGATCTCGTCGGTGAACACCTCCGCTCTGGGCGCCACCTACACCCGGGTACTGGAATACAAGTCCGGCCAGAGATCCTACGCATACCTGGTGGACGGCCACGGCCGGGCCCTGTACCACCGCCATTCCTCCCTTATCGGCTCTAAGATGACGGCCCGTGCCCCCGTGGAAAGGGTATTGACGGGAGAAACCGGCGCCATGGTCACGGCCAACCCGTCCGGAGAGCGGGTTATTTCCGGCTTTGCCCCGGTGCCGGGGACGGACTGGGGGATCGTCACCCAGGGCAACTGGAGTATGATCAAGGACCTGATACGCTTTTATACGAGGCTCTTTCTCATTATCCTCTGGGCCGGGGGCACCCTGTCCGGACTGCTGATCTTTTTCCTCATCCAGCGGCTGATGCGGCCGGTCCGGGAACTGACCCGGGGGGCTGAGGAAATCGCAAACGGAAAATTCATTGAAATCCCCGTCACCCCAACCGGGGACGAGATTGACCTGCTTACCCGGCAGTTCAACTCCATGGCCAGGGCAACCCAGGCCTCCTTCACCAACCTCAACCGGAGACTGGAGGATCTTGAAAAGGCCAGACGTGCCCTGGCAAAAAGTGAAGAAAAAATTTCCGGGATCATCAATGCGGTCAACGATGCCATGCTCATGGTGGATGACACCGGTATGATCCGGTGGGTCAACGACAAGGGACGCAGCCTTTTCGGTCCCAAAGCCGAGGAAAGTCCCTACCATGAGGTGCTCTACCATCAGGCGGTGGTACCGGAGGACTGCATCGTCCGGGACTGTTTTAACACGGGCGAAGAAAACGATACCGAGCTGAAACTCCTGGACAACGGCAGGTTCCAGGATTTCTGGTGCACCTGTTCCGTGGTGCAGCGGCACCGGGACGGCCGGGTGGCCCGGGTGGTGGTGGTCTGCCGGAACCTCACCGAGAAAAAACGGCTCCGGGCCGAAGTCCTCCGGAACGCCCAGCTGGCAGCCCTGGGGGAACTGGCCGCCGGTATTGCCCACGAAATAAACAACCCCATCAACGGTATTATCAATTACGCCCAGATCATCGAGGATTTAAGCGCAGGCAGTGGAAACGCGGCAGACAGCCCCCATGCGGAACTGCCCCAGCGTATAAAAAAAGAAGGGGAGCGGATCGCCATTATCGTCAGCAAGCTGCTCTCCTTTGCCCGGGCAGGCGCTGAAAAAAAAGAGCCTTTGATCATCCGGGAGACGATTAAGGATGTGCTGGATCTTACCGCTGCCATGCTCAAAAAGGAACATATCATTATCGAGATGGACATCCCGGACACCCTGCCGGCGGCCAGGGCCGTGGTGCACCAGATCCGGCAGATCTTCCTTAATATCGTTTCCAATGCCAGGTATGCCCTGAACGAAAAATACCCCGGAATAGACCCGGACAAAAAACTGATCATTTCCTGTACCCCGGCCGAAGAGGGGACCATGGTCAGAACGGTGTTCCGGGACCAGGGCACGGGCATCCCGAAAAAGCTGATGGATAAAATATGCAACCCCTTCTTCAGTACCAAACCGGCGGACCAGGGTACGGGCCTTGGGCTTTCCATCAGTTACGGTATTATTGAAGAACACGACGGCGAACTGGATATTCAAAGCGTCCACGGTTTCTGGACCGAGGTGACGGTGGATCTGCCCGTGTGGCGGTCCTGACAAACGCCATAGACACCCCATAAGGACTTTAAACAAGGAACGAAACAATGCGTGCAAAAATCCTGGTGGTGGATGATGAGGAAAGCATCCGTTATTCCTTTGAGACCTTCTTGAAAAACGAGGGTTACGAGGTGGCCTGCGCCCCGGATCTGGATGCCGGCCTGTCACTTGTGGCCTCCCAGGTGCCGGATCTGATATTCTCTGACATCATCCTCAAGGACGACAACGGGCTCAAGCTCCTGGAAAAGGTCAACGAACTGGGGCTATTCTCCCCGGTCATCATGATTACCGGCCAGCCAAGTATCGACACGGCGGCGGAGGCGGTCCGCCTGGGGGCCTACGACTATATGGTCAAACCCATCGTAAAGGAGAGTTTGCTGCGGGTCTGCCGCACGGCCCTGAAAGCCAAGCAGCTCATGGATGAGCGCGAACAGATCCGGGCGGAAAAAAATCATTACAGGAACCACCTGGAAGCCGTTTTTGCCAGTGTGGACGACGCCATCATCACCATCGACAACGCCCGGAAGATCATCGCCTGCAACAATGCCGCCCTGAACATCTGCCGGGCCAAGGATGCGGGTGACCCAGAAGTCAAGGACCCATACACCAAGAATCAGGACGCCGCAGCCCTCACCGGGCTGCGCATCAGCGAAAGCCGCAACCCGCTGTTGTCCGCCTGCCGGGAAACCATTGAACGGGTGCTGGATACCAAAGAAACCGTAAAGCACCGGAAAAAGACATTCACCGATGCCAGGGGGAACAACTGCGTCATCTCCGTGAGTTGCTCCCCCCTGCTCAGCAGGCACAAAAAATCCATTGGGGCCGCCCTGGTGGTCAAGGACACCACCCGGATTCATTTCCTGGAAAACCGCCTGAGGGAAGCCGGGGAGTTCAAGCAGATCATCGGCAACTCCTACAGGATGGACAAGGTGTTTGACCTGGTCCGCGCCCTTGCCGACACCGACGCCACCGTGCTGATCACCGGGGAAAGCGGCACCGGCAAAAGCCTGGTGGCCCGTGAGATCCATGCCCTGTCCGGCCGCTCCGGCCACAACATGGTCACGGTGCGCTGCTCGGCCCTGGCCGAACAACTGCTGGAAAGCGAACTGTTCGGCCATGTCAAAGGCGCCTTCACCGGTGCCATCAGCGACAAGGTGGGGCGGTTTGAAATGTGTAACAAGGGCAGTATCTTCCTGGATGAAATCGGGGAAATCTCCCCGGTACTCCAGCTCAAGCTGCTCAGCGTCATCCAGGACAGGGAGTTTGAGCGGGTGGGGGACAGCCGGCCCGTCAAGGTGGATACCCGGATCATCGCCGCCACCAACCGGCAGCTGAAAGAGGAGGTGAGCAATGGCAACTTCAGGGAAGACCTTTACTACCGCCTCAACGTAGTGGAGATCAAGATGCCGCCCTTAAGGGAACGCCACGGTGACATCCCCCTGCTGGTGGCACACTTCCTGAACCACTTCCAGAAAAAGTATAATAAATCCATCCAGGCCGTCTCCGCCGAGGTGATAAAGCTGTTTACCTCATACCCCTGGCCCGGCAACGTCCGGGAACTGGAACACGCCATCGAACACGGCTTTGTCCTCTGCCGGGAGGACATCATCGACATTCCCCATATCCCGTCGGAGATCATCGGGTTCAACCGGCCTGCCGGTAGTGTCCCGGGCAATGGCCCGCGCACCGAAACCGAAGAAAAACACGAATTGATCTCCATCCTGGAAAAAACGGACTGGAACAAGGCCAAGGCAGCCCGGATGCTGGGGGTCAGCCGCCCCACCCTTTACAGAAAACTGGAGCGGTTTGGCCTAGAGCAGGAAAATTGATGCAGGAAGAGTGATGCAAAACTGCAACAGGCATAAAAAAGGGGGCCCGGCAGCCTGTTACTGCCGCCGGGACACCACGAGTTGCTCGATCTTAAAAGCGCCTAATTAACAGTGACGGGATACTCGGTCTTAAGTTTTTCAATCAGGTCATCCATATACTGCTGCTGTTTCTTTTCAGCCACCTTTTGCTCCAGATCCTCCCGGACCTCTTCAAAGGATTTGGTTCCGCCCCCTGTTTTCTCGTACACAGTGATGATATGAAACCCGAACTTTGTCTGGACGGGGTCGCTCATGCCGCCTTTTTCCAGGCCGAAGGCCGCGGTCTCAAAGGGCTGCACCATCTGCCCCCGTTTGAACATGCCCAGATCGCCGCCCTTTTCCTTGCTGGGACAGGCCGACACATCCTTTGCCACATCTGCAAAGGCTTCTCCGTCCAGCACCCGCTGCCGGGCGGCTTCTGCCTCTTCTTGGGTTTTGCAGAGAATATGCTTTGCCCCGACTTCTTCCTCGGCTGTGAACTGCGCCTTATTGTTGTCGTAGTAGGCTGTCAGTTCCGACTCCTCAACGGTCAGTTTTGAAAAAGTATCCCGGATATACTGCCTGACCATGAGATTCGTCTTGATCCTTTCAAGCTCCGCCAGCACATCGGCGTTGGTATCATAGGCGTCTTTTTTCGCCTGGAAATACACCAGCTTTTCCTTGACCATCTGTGCCAGAAGCTGCGCCCTGCCCGCTTCCGTGGCATATGCCTGCTTATACTGGGGCGGCATCTGCTGGATTCTGTCCGTCACCTCCTGTGCCGTAATCTCAAGATCCCCGACCGTTGCCAACACCGCATCACCGGATGCGGCAAGGACTGCGCCGCCCCCCCCGATCACAATCAAACCCGCCACAACAACTGCTACAATATGCTTCATTTCAGACTCCTTACATGGTGTAAAAAAGGCAGTATACCCTGCGCTCCCCGGAAAGTCCCGGGAAATATCCGATACCCTGGTTTGTTTTCAACTCCAGGAAAACCGCTTCCGATATTCCTTGGGTGACATGCCGGTATGCTTTCTGAACAGTTTCCTAAAGGAATTGATGTCTTCGTACCCCACATCCCAGGTGATCTCGTTAAAGGATTTCTGGGTGGTTTCCAATTGCTTTTTAGCCTGCTCCACCCGCAGCAGTTGAAGATAGGACAGCGGGTTTTCACCGGTGGCTTTTTTGAACCGGCGCTTGAAGTGACGGGGGCTCAGCCCCAGATCCTGGGACAATGAGTTTATGGAGATCTTTTTCGAAAAATTATCTTCCATATAAAGCTGTGAGTTCAGCACGATCTCATCCGAGTGATTTTTCCAGAAATCCTGCACCATATAGGGGGTCTGCTCCTCCCGGTCATGGTCCACCAGCATGGATTTGGCACAATTTTTAGCAAGTTCCGAGGTCCCGTATTTTTTTATGAAGTAAAGGCAAAGATCCATAAAGGCGGTGGCGGCACCGGCGCAGTATATCCCCGAATCCTCGGTGAATATCCGGTTTATTCTCAGATCCACCAACGGGAAGCTCTTTTTAAACAAGGCGGCATACTGCCAGTTTGTGGTGGCAATTTTACCGTCCAGAAGACCCGTTCTGCCCAGCAGAAATGTCCCCGTGCATGTGGACGCCAGCCGGGTGCCGCTGTCGTAGTGAGAGGTAATCCATTCGCTGATCTGGGCAAATCGCTTCCCCTGGATATCAAAGGGCTTGAACAACCCTGGAATAACCACAAGGTCGGTCTCGGTGATATCCGCCATGGCCCTGTCCGGCATGATCATGATGCCGCCGTTTGTTTTCACCATCTTCCCGTCGGGGGTGACAATTTCCGTGGTGAACAGCGGCGTTGTATTTTTCATAATGGCCTGCCAGTAAAGATTGGCCACGGAAAAGGCATCAATGGTGCCGGTGATGCCTGAGGAAAGGCAGTCGTTTTCAGCCAGAAATGTAAAATGAATCATGGCAAATGTCCTTTTTGGCATGTTTAAAGTCATTTATGTCCCTTTTCCCTTATCGTGTCAAGGGGCATAACGTATGATACGTTTATGAAAATCTCTAATTTTACAGCCAATCCAAAGGGTAAGGGGAGACGGATATGAGAATTGCCGCATGTGACCTGGGAAAAGCCACTGCATCTTTTTCCACAGCCATGGTAACGGAAGACGGTACCATTCGGATAGAAGATATTCGGACAATGGAACACCTGGGTAAGGTAACGGAGGTGTTTGCAAACTGGTACGATGAACAGGACATAAGCACCTGCGCCTTTCTTTGCGCCACAGGCGTAAACGCTGAGAAGTTTTCGGATAACGTACTCATCCTGCCCGAGGATACCTGCCAGGAAGCCTGGCTGGAGGATATGTCGGACAAACCCGCAGGCTTTCCGGAGGCCATGAATCTTGTCAGTGTGGGTGCGGGGGGATACAGCGTTCTTTCCCGGAGTACGTCTGGCAATGATGGCAATACACCGCAGTACATCTATCAGTTCCTGGAAAATGATAAGTGTTCATCCAGCACCGGGGAAACCCTGCAGAAACTGGCCGGCCGGTTCGGGTATTCCCTGGAAGAAGCGGATGCCATGGCCCTTGAGACCGATCAGGAAATATCCATTACCGCCCGGTGTTCGGTATTTGCAAAAAGCGAGATGACCCACTACGCCAACCAGGGCAAATCCCGGGCAGGCCTGTTCAAAGGCTATTTCGGCGCCATTGCCAAGAACGCCTTTGCCCTGGTCAAGCGGAACCAAACCCCGGGACCGGTATACCTCATCGGGGGCTGCACCCGCCTGGAATCATTTGTCCGGGCCTTTAAAGCGGTTTGCGATACGGATGTGATCGTACCGAAAAATGCCGGGGCCGTTGAGGTACTGGGCGGACTGCGCATTGCCGCCGATAAGGTCCTGGCAGGACAACCGGTGACCCTTCCCCCAAACGCAGGGGATCTGATCGTTGAAAAACAGCAGAAGTTCACCGTACTGCCCTCGGCCATGGACTTCCGGGATCAGGTGACCGTGATGGAAAAGAATAGCAATACCCCGGACTGGCAGACAACCCCGTCTGTCCTGGGTCTGGATCTGGGCTCCACCGGGGCAAAAGCGGTGCTGACCTCCATTGAAACAGGGGAACCCCTGCTGGATATCTATGACAGAACCCAGGGAAATCCTGTGGATGCCACCCGCCGCCTGATCAAAGCCATCCTGAAAAAAAGCTCACCGGATGTCAGGGGGATCGGGCTCACCGGGTCAGGCAGGGAAGCGGTGGACACCCTGGCCCGGACCGTATTCAACAATGCGGACCATGCCCCGGAGAACGGGACCGGGGAAAACCGGATCAGCGTCCTCAACGAAATCATCGCCCATACCACGGCCGCCATCAGATTGGACCCGGATCAGGGCAGGGATATGTCCGTCATTGAGATCGGCGGACAGGATGCCAAATATGTCCGGGTGAACCAGGGTAAAATCATCGAAAGCGATATGAACAAGGCCTGCAGTGCGGGAACAGGATCGTTCCTTGAAGAACAGGCGCGGGTCTATGATATCAGGGAAATTGACACATTTGTGGATATGGCCCAGGCCGCCGCCCAGCCCCCGGATCTTGGCCAGATGTGCACGGTCTACATCGCCGACGCCGGTGCCAAGGCCCTTAAAGCCGGGTTTTCACTCTCCGATGTTTTTTCCGGGTTCCAGTATTCCGTGATTCACAATTACCTGAACCGGGTCATGGGGCAGCGTACCCTGGGGGAAAAAATCTTTTTCCAGGGGAAACCGGCCTCCAACCCCTCACTTGCCTGGACCCTGGCCGCCATCACCGGCCGGCAGATCATCGTCCCCCCGAATCCCGGGTCCATGGGCGCCTGGGGAATCGGCCTTTGTGCCATACGGCAGACCGGTACACAACCCCTTCTGGACGCCTCATCCCTGGATTTGAACCGGATGCTTGAAGCCGCCATCACCGAGCGGTCCGAATTCACCTGCAACGATTCCACCTGCGGTACCCACTGCCCCATAGAAAAAGTGAAGATCTCCTTTAACGGCCAGGAGAAAATCGCCCTGTCCGGCGGTGCCTGCCCCAAATATGAAATCTCCACCTCCAGATCCGGGCAGTTGGAAAAAGAGGCACCGGATCCTTTCAAACAAAGGCAGGCGTTGATTGAAGCCGTTGAAGATGCGGACCAAGCAGATGCCGACAGCAGTAAACCGGTTGTGGGCATACCGGTTGTGGGCGCGCTCTCCGGCCATATTCCCTGGATGGCCGCCTTTATCAAAACCCTCGGGCTTTCCGTCAAACTGCTCAAATCGGACGGCAAGTCCCTGGCCCGGGGGGAGCAGCTCTGCAACAGTTTTGATTCCTGCGGCCCTGTTAAAATTGCCCATGCGGTGTGCGACGATGACAATGTCCGGTTCCTGTTTATGCCAAAAATCATGGATATCCCGGATATGGAAGGCCTGGGCGGGCTGCCCTGTGTGACCGAACAGGCCCTGCCGGAGCTCGTTGACCAGGGATTGAAGGCCCGGGGAAATTCAACCCAGGTCATCCGGCCCAAGTTGTTTCTCAACAAAGATGTTACGGGCAAAAACCTGCTGAATCAACTTACGGCATCCTTAAAAAAATACGACCTGTTTAAGGATACAAGCGAATCAGAGGTCCTAACAGCCCTGTCAGCAGCACAGCAGGCCCAGGAGGACTATTCAAAAGCCCTGCTGGACATCGGGCGAAAGGCCCTGGCCTATGCCCATGCGAACACGGTGCCCCCGGTGGTGGTATGCGGATCACTGCATGTCATCCATGACAAGGCGGCCAACTCAAAAATTCCCACCATATTGCGCCAGAACGGTGCCATGGCCATCCCCATGGACTGCTTTGCAATCCCGGATCACATCCAATCCATGGAAAAGATATACTGGGCAGATGCCAACCGCTACCTGCGCACCGCCGAAGCCGCCATGCAGACCCGGACCGTATATCCCCTCATGCTCTCCTCTTTCGGCTGCGGTCCGGCATCATTTACCGAACAGGTTTTCCAGTCCTTGCTGGAGGGCTATCCCCACACCATCCTGGAAAGCGACGGGCACGGGGGAACCGCAGGGTTTGTCACCCGGATTCAGTCGTTCCTGCAATCCGTCAAACAGCACATGGCACAGGCCCCGGAAACCGATACGGCCCAGCCGGAATCCAATATCCGCACCTATATTGACAAGGGCAAATACGGCGGCCCCTACATGGATAAAAATGTTCAATACGTCTTTTTAAGCAGTATTGAATACCTGGGCGAACTCTTTGCCTCCGTCTATCAATCATACGGATACGATGCCGTGGCAGCGCCTGCCACATCAAAAACCAACATGGCACTGGGTAAAAATGACTGCTCGGGCAAAGAGTGCCTTTCCTATCAATTTGTCTGGGGGGCGTTCAAGGAATACCTGACCAACGGCGCTGCAGCATCTCAAACGGAGAATAAGGAAATCCGGCTGATGCAGATATCAGGAAGGTTGTGCAGGGCCGGCATGTTCGGCATCAAAGACCGGTTGTCCATCGACAGGATGAAGCGGGAGAATATTATCCCTGCCTCACAGAACATCACAGTATCCGCCCTGAAGATTGCCGGCGGCGCCGCCATGACCATGCGCCTTATCGCAGGGCTTACCGCCCTGGATATCGTCCGCCAGCTCTACCTCTACCACCTGGCCCAGGATCCCCTACCCGGCGTAAGCGAGGCCGCCTACCGGAAGTACAGTGAAAAAATAATTGAACTCATCAGTTCAAAAAGCAACTCAGGCGTCAAAGGGCTGTTTATCAACACCCGGCACTGGAAAAAATTAAAACAGATCGTGGCCAAGGCATCCGAAGAATTCACACGGGTCAGCGCAGATGCCCCCAAGGGCACTCCCCTTAAAACCATTTTTGTCTCCGGCGATATCATGACCAAAGGCAACGATGTGGCCAACGGCGGTATTTATAAAGTGCTGGCAAGACAGGGGGTGAGGATAGTCAGCGAGCCCACCTGCGATTTCTTTGACTTTTTAACCCGCTCCCACCCGGAGATGATTTTCGGCAGAGGGGCATCAAAAAACCAGCAGGCCATTTACATCTTTGTCATGGATAAGATCCGGAACACCCTTTACACCATTGCCAAAGATAATCACTCATGGCTGCCCACACCGGATATGGCATCCGTCCTGAAGCGCTCCGAACCGGTGATCGATCCTAAGACCGCAGGCGGTTCCGGATTTGCCGTGGGCAGTGTCCTGCACTACTGGGACACCCTCAATCCCGACGGCGTCCTGATGACCTCCTGCTGGGGATGCGACAACAGCCTGATCGAAGAAAGCCTGCTGCGCCATCACAAGGAAATCCCCTTCTACTTCTTCTACGATGACGGGGATCCCGTGGATGAAAGACGGTTGAGCAGCTATTCCCACCGGCTGTTCAGACGTGCGTGATTCAGATCTGACAGGACAATAATTTCAGGCTGCGTTTCTTAAACAACAGCCTTAAACGCTTTACACAAAAATAAGATACTGATAGTAGGAAAGGATAAACTTGGACGTCACTCATCAGGAAATCGATCCGTATCAAAACCGGAATTCATCCGTATTTAAAGGGGATGGTATGTTTCAAAAGGTCAGTATGTTGGTGTTATTGGGGTTTTTCCTGTTTTCAACCGCCCTGCCGCTGCAGGCAGAGGCAAACGATCCCTTTACATTTATTGCCATCGGGGACACCCCCTATTCGGTAACCGAGGAGAAAAGACTTTATGCAAAAGTCGTGGACGCGGTTCAAAAAGCCGCCCCCCCCTTCCTGGCGGTATACGGCGACATCAAAAGCGGGGCGGAAACCTGCTCAGAAACACTCCTGCTCAAACGCCAAAAACTGT
>CAJWHT010000075.1 GCA_913041495.1 uncultured Desulfobacteraceae bacterium
AAAAAAAATATATTTATTTACCCCAATCCTGTTAGGCCTTCATATAAAGGACTTGTTGCTATAAGGGGATTATATACAGGGTCTAAAGTAAAAATAACAGACATTAATGGAAATTTAATTTATGAAGATACTTTTGAATGCAAAAAATCGAAATGGTCGATTTCTGACATCTGACTTGTCAATGGCATGTGATTTGCAGCCTGCCTATTGATGTTTGAGTGCTAAAGTTCAGAAGTGAGGCGACATGAGAAAAAATTCAAAACCGATCTACGTAGTAATGGCGCTCATTTTTTTTGCCTTTGGATGTGAAAAGAATTCAGAGTATCAAACAATAAATCTTGAAGAAAAAATGGAACCCCAAACGCTCAGTGTCGCCGACAATAATTCTAGGTTGCTCAGAGTGGCGGTTGCTGCGATGGTTTCTCCTAAAGAGACACTGATTTATTATGAAGAATTGTTACAATATATCGGTAATCAAATAAATTACGATGTAAATCTTATTCAAAGGAAAACCTATTCGGAAGTGAATGAGCTGTTCCCCAAGCGGCTAATTGACTTGGCATTCGTCTGTTCAGGCCCGTATGCAAACGGCAGAGAAAAATACCGTTTTGAAGGTATTGCGACTCCTGTGGTAAGAGATAAGCCTTTTTACCAGTCATATTTGATCGTCCATAAGGATTCACCTTTCCATACACTTGAGGATCTTAGAGGTAAAATATTTGCCTTTACCGACCCTGATTCCAATACCGGCAGTCTTGTGCCAAGATTCTGGCTCCATGAACTGAATGTTTCCCCGCCTTCCTTTTTTAATCGAATTACTTTTACCTACAGCCATGACAATTCCATTCTTGCAGTCGCTAAAGGACTTGTAGACGGGGCGGCCGTGGATGGGCATAAATGGGAATTTTATCAGGAAAAGAATCCATACTTTACTTCGAAAACGCGCGTAATAAAAAAATCACAGTTTTATGGCTCACCACCGCTGGTCGCGTCTTCATATTTGCAGCCTGATTTAAAAAAATCTATTCAGGATGTGATTTTAAATATGCATAACACTGCTGAGGGAAAAACGATTTTAAACAATCTCATTATTGACCGGTTTGAACCTCCAAAAACGCAATGGTATGAAAAAGTTCAATCCATGTATTCAGCCGTGCATTCAAAATCGCAAGAAGGAGTCCGGTGAGTTTCAACTTTTTCAAAAGCCTTAAAACGATGCTGCTTTTATCTGTTGCATCATTGGTGATCCTGACAGGAATCGTCGTATCCCAACTGATGATCCAAAATTATAGTACGGCCCTTTTAACCGGTGCCATAGCAAGAGCTGAAAGCATAGCCCACAAGCTCTCGCTGGATTTAACCGATAGGATTCTTATTAACGACCTTGTTGCTGTTCAAAAAATTTTGGATGATCAGCTTCAGAGTGAAACATCTGTATCGTATTTATTTGTGATGAATAACCATGAGGTGTTGGTTCATACGTTTTCTGATGGTGTGCCGGTAAATTTAGTTGATATTTCCAAAAATAAGGAGAGTACAAAAACACATATTTTTAAATTTGCTTCGGAAACCGGTGACCGCTTCTTAGATATTCAATGGCCTATTTTTGATGGAAAAGCAGGCGTTCTAAGGGTTGGGCTATCAGAAAAAGGGTTGAGAGAAAAAGTCAAGAAATTACGGTTAAAAATGACGATGGTGACATTAATGGTTTTGATCGTTTCATTGATCCTCGGTCATTTTCTTATCACCTATCTTCTAAAGCCGCTTATCCGGTTGACCAATGTTGTAAAAAATTTTGACGCAGACAACCTGGACATCCAAATCGATATCAAAGGTCGAACTGAAATTAATCGACTCGTTTCAGCATACAACGGCATGTTTGTCAGGATTTCTGAATTTATGCATGAGCTTAAAAAATCCAATCAAAAGCTTGAGCAAAAAAATAGTGACCTGGACCGGGCTCATAAACAAATGATGACAACTTTTTCCGTATCTCAGAAAATAGCTGCGTTTACAGATTTAAAGAGAATATGCCATTATATTGTAAATACGATTAAGGACATTGTCGCCTGTCAAAATTTAACCATGGTCATTTTCGATAATGATCAGAGAATCCCCTATCTGTCAGATGGTAAAAACTTTCAGCTTTTAGAAAAGGAAAAGTTTGATATTCTATTTAAAAAGGCAAACCAACCTGAGTCCCCCATTTTTATTAAAGATAGAACATTCACTTTCGCTTTACCCAATTTTTCCCATACAACATCTCGCATGGCGATTTTTCCATTCCGTCATCATAAGCAGACACTTGGGGCGATTTTAATCTCCTGCCCGGACGACTGTATATGCATCAAAACGGAAATGGATGTCATCAAACTGATTCTTAAACAAGTTTCTGGTGCTGTTTTCAGGGCATTTGAGCATGACAGAGAAATAAAAGGGTTAAAAAGAAAAATTGAAACGGTTTCGGGCTATATGAAAATGGTGGGTAAGGATCCGAAAATCCAAAATATTTATAAGTTAATAGAGGATGTTGCGCCAACAGACACGACCGTTTTAATACAGGGCGAAAGTGGGACCGGCAAAGAGATGGTTGCAAAAGCGGTTCATGATGTCAGCCCCCGTTCTGGTAAACCATTTATCGTAATTAATTGCTCTGCATATCCGGCAACGCTGCTGGAAAGTGAGCTTTTCGGGCATGAAAAGGGCGCTTTCACAGGAGCAGTACAAAGAAAAATAGGACGATTTGAACAAGCGAGCGGCGGGACAGTTTTTTTGGATGAGATAGGAGAGATATCTCTATCCGCTCAAACCATGCTTCTCAGGGTCTTACAAAGCCAGAAAATAGAAAGAATCGGTGGACAAGGCTCCATCCAAATAAATACCCGGGTTCTTGCCGCTACAAATAAAAACCTTTTAAATGAAGTGAAAAACGGACATTTCCGAGAAGATTTATATTACCGTTTGAATGTTATTCCCATTAACTTGCCCCCCCTTAGAGAGCGAAAGGTAGATATCCCCTTATTGGCAAATCATTTTTTAAAGAAATATGCTTTGGAACAGGGTAAGTCAATCATAGAAATAGATTCAGAGGCCATGAGGTTGCTGTTAAATTACAGTTGGCCAGGGAATATCAGAGAATTGGAAAACAGTATCGAGCACGCTGTAACATTGGCCAAATCAGATAAAATCTATATTTTTGACCTGCCAAATCCAATCCTTGATAACACGGAACAACAAAAAAAAAACCGGTCTAAAATACTAAAAGCGAACGAAGAAGAAGCCATTCGAGACGTTTTAGAGGCATGCAATTGGAATAAAACCGCTACGGCGACCCAACTGGGTATCAGTAGAAGTACTTTATATGAAAAGTTGAAACGTTATAATATTATTCAACCGAAATGACAACATCCAAACAGATATCACCAGCTCAGAGTCTTGGGCATCCTGGAAGCGGGAAAACAACCCGGATTGTTTACGTATCCGCAAAAAAAGTGCAAAGCAATGTTGAGGGGCAGGCGGTCATTTGACCGTATCAGAAGGGTGTGACCACCATCTTCCTGTCAGCGGCACGTCCTTCGGCCTGCAGTTCCACCATTCTTGACCGGCCAATGGTCTTTTCAAGAATCATATGGCTATCCGGGCCGAATATCTTGGTGCGCGCCATGATGGTGCCAAGGATCTCAAGCACGGGTTTGGTGTTGTGCCGCTGGCTGATCCGTTTGAGTTTCAGCTTGGCCTGCACGCTTTTTTTCAGGGTGTCGGAGCAGAAGGCCGCATCCCTTTTATAACGTTCCGAAAGGGCTTCGAGACGGTCAATTTCTATTTTGAGGGTGTCGATTTTATGCTCTGTTTCATCCAGATTGTCCTGGAGAAGGGACGGGTCTTGTTTCGGATTTTTTTTCATCTGCTTCATAAACGACAGGGTTCGTTGCCGGGCTTTTTGAAAGGCTTCAAGCTTTTGCTTAAGCGGGGCAAGTTCCGTCTGTGTGCGGCGCATTTTTACGGAAAAGTCTTCGAACAGGGCCATATGTTTTTTGACTCTTGCCTCTATGCGTTTTCGCTCGGCTTCAAGGCAGGCGGAGACGCCTACGGAAATAGAAGACGGCCGTGTTTTCTCCGTACCGACCTTGAGTATCCTGGCCCCCCCCTTGGCAGCAATGGCGGATGAAAAAAGCCTGCCCCGGGGCATGTCGAATTTGCCTTCAAGGGCGGCTTCCGAATCAACCATCTCCTTGGAGATGATAACGTCTCCCATGCAGGAAATTTTGGATCTGTGGACATAGCCGGCTTTTACCCGGCCTTCGGCCTGAACCGTTGATTCCGTCATCCCTCCCTGGACAAATACATCTCCACGGGCCTTGATACTGCCCCCGTCCACCTGCATGACCACCACGTCAATGCCTTCCACCCGGAATCCGTTTTTGATGGTGCCGGTAATAAAGATATTCTTATCGAATTTGACATGGCCGGTGGTGAAATCCACATCGCCTTTAATGATATAGGCATCGTTCACCGAGATTTCATTCAGATCATTCACTTTGGGATTTCCGTCGGTATCTGCGATGGCCTTGAGATGGTCGCCGGACAGTCTTACCCCGGCACCGGCCCTGAAACTGGGGTCATCCCCCTGCCGGCAATGGATGGTGTCTCCGTATACGTTAATTCCGTTTTTCCCGGGTTTGGGGGGGATTTTTTCCGCCAGAATGTCCCCTCTGTGTACAAAGGGAATATCTCCGCGCTCCCTGAAATCGATGGTCCCGTCGCCGGAAAGAAGGCCCGGTTTCAGATAGTCCCGTTCAAAGGTGTAGACGAGCAGGCCGTCCGTATCATCCACCGGCGGAATCCCTTTGGCCACGTCAAAGGGAATGGTTGTATGCTTAGGATTTTGAATGAAGTCGATAAGGTCTTTATCATCGGCTGTGCCGTATATGATGCCGTTTCTTTCCAAAAGGGCGCGTATGCCGGTCACCCCGATGCCGGGATCAAAATCCCTGGATTTAAGAAGACAGGCCCGGAGGCCGTCGTGCTGAATCAGGATTAAAAGACCGGCTTCGGCAATTTCCCTGAACCGGGTGGCGTTGTTGGGTTCATTGTCATTCCCGGTCTCATTTTTACCTGTTTTGTCCTGTGTGGCAGCGCCTTTGCCATCCTGTCCGTCGATCTTGGCGTCAAATCCTTTTTGCTTATGGATGATCAGGTCCCGCTGGCCTTTGGCCAGCATGCCCGCATCCATCAGGATGGTTCCCAGGGGGGTGTTCTGCCCCAGATTCGAAAGCCGCCGCTGTTCTTCAAGGGCCAATTCCAGATTTGAGGGGGTGAGAAAGCCGAAGGCAATGCAGAGTTCCCCAAACCGTTTGTCCGGTTTTTCACAACCAAATATGGTGCAGTCGCGCCGCAGCCGGCTGAACCCGTCCTGCCCCATATATTTTTTGAGCAATTCGGTCTTGGATATGCCCAGATCCGTATCTTTTCCGGACTTGATGTCCGCACAGAATTTATGAAAATCTTCCTTGGTCAGATAGTTTAAAAGCAGGGCGATTCTGATGGCCAAAGAGCCTTTGCTGGTTTGTTCTGCTTTCTGCATTATATTCCCGGCAGTTTACCTTTTTGGGGCAGTTGGGGTTAAAATGTATCAAGTTCCATTTTCTATCGCCGAATTGATATATTTTGTTTAATTAACCGCTTGGATTTCATTAATAAGTCAACTTGTCAAGGCGAATGTATTGTATTTCTTTGAAATATTAGGAGAATATTAGCGGGGCTCCATCAGGGGGCTTTCCCCTGCATGGCCGGATGGTTTGACGGGGGAATCAAAACAAAGGTAAGCTCGTTCATATTCTTTCGCCCGCTCTGCCGGACTACAATTATAAAGGAAGGTCATGACAAAAGAGCGCATCATTGTCCTGGGGGGTATTCTGACGTGTATCGGTGTGCTTCTTGCCGGATTGTACATGGGCACTCCTCTGCGCAGGTACAGGCCGGACAACCCGGATGAAGCAGATATACAAAATTTGATTTTCAGGCTTGAAAAAGCGTCCGCTTCACGTGATCTTGGTGCCTACCTGGCCTGCTTGAGCCCCGGCGGGCGTTTCATGGCAGCCGGAACCGAAATGCGCACACGCGATGCGCTGAAAAAAGAACTCCCGGCTTTCTGGGCAGACCTGGACCGCGGAACGCTCATCCGGGTCTCCAGCCGTGAAAGCCTAAACGGCGATATCCTGGACGGAGAATACTATGATCCCAGGTTTAAGATAGAAGGCGATCATGCCCGGGTGATTGTCTCCTTTGTCACCCGCAGGTCACGATGGCGGACCACAGTGTTTTTCCAATGCAGGAAAAGGGCAGGGCGCTGGCTTATCACACGGCTTGAATGGGATATGGGCTAGGCTGGTATCCTTGAATATTGCGGTGCTCGGGTTTGCCGATACCGACATATCCGAGGGGTTGGGCGCTGTATAAGGCATTCGGCACCTTTTCCGGCTGAATCTAAGATAATGGCCCCCTAACTTCATTCCTCTGCGGATTTATTGGAGTCCGGGTTGAGGTCATAGCTATTTTTGACTATACTTGAAACCGGTTGCCGGCCCCTTTAAATTTTCCATCGCTGAATCCTTTTCCGATACCCGGCAACAAACCTTCCGGTCTCTGGCCGGACAAGGAAGATACCTTTAACCACTTATTTTTAAGGATATACTGATGAACCCTGTAATTGATGCACTGAAATTCCGCCACGCCTGTAAAAAATTCGATTCTGAAAAAAAGATCTCCGATGCGGATCTGGATACCATTCTTGAGGCGGCCTGCCTTTCACCCACTTCCTTTGGCATGGAAGCCTGGAAGTTTCTTGTGCTGGCGTCACGGGAAATCAGAGAGAAATTAAGACCCGCCTGCTGGGACCAGGCCCAGGTGACCGACGCCAGCCATGTGATTGTGATCCTGGCAAGGCCGGAACTGATTGCACCTGAAAATGACTACGTCCTTAAAAGCTTCTTGCGGCGGGAACTGCCCGAGGATGCCACCAAAGCCTATGTGGAACGGTACAAATGGTATTTTGAAACCGAAGTGTATCCCAGGATGTCCACCTATGCCTGGTGCGCCAAGCAATGCTATATCGGGCTGGCCAACATCATGACGGCTGCGGCTTCCCTGGGAATTGACACCTGTCCCATGGAAGGCTTTGAAAAGGACCGGGTGGAAGAGGTGCTTGACATAGATACGGATGAGTTTGAAGTGGCGGTGCTGGTGGCACTGGGATACCGGAAAGGTGAACAGACCCCCAGGCGCCGGCACGACCGGGAGCGGCTGGTGGAAATCAGGTAAATAGCACAGACAGACCGGCAGACCGGTCGCAGCCACGCCCTCCGGATAACGGCCACTTCACTATTAGATGTGCCCTGAAGATTGACTGGAACCAAATATAAGGGGGAAAGATGGAAGCACCCAGGATTCTTGTGGTGGACGACGAACTGGTCATCCGGGAGTCCCTGGCCGGCTGGCTGCGCCGGGACGGATACCGGGTGGACACCCTGGAGAGCGGGGAACTTACGGTTGAAGCCCTGAAAACCGCAAGTTTCGATGTGATCCTCCTGGATATCCAGATGGACGGGATGTCCGGCATGGATGTACTGGACCACGTCAAAGAGGAATATCCGGATATCGATGTTATCATGATCACGGCCTTCGGGTCTGTGCCCTCTGCCGTCCAGGCCATGAAGTCCCATGCCTTTGACTACCTGTTAAAACCCTTTGACCCGGATGAACTGGGCGTGCTGATCAAAAAGCTTTTGGACCACCGGGCCAGGAAACGGGAAAACACTTATCTTAAGGAGACCTTTGAAGAGCAGACACGGTTCGAGAGCATGATCGGTCAGTCTTCTGCCATGCAGGAGGTTTTCACCCTGATCCGGGATATCCGGGATTCCGATGCCACCGTGTTGATTACCGGGGAAACAGGTTCCGGCAAAGGCCTTGCCGCCAAAGCCATCCATTCCAACTCCCGGCAGAAGGACGGGCCGTTTGTGGCGGTGAACTGCGGGGCCATCCCTCCCCACATCATGGAAAGCGAATTGTTCGGCCACCGGAAGGGGGCCTTTACCGATGCCAAGGAAAACCGCAAAGGGCGGCTGGAGCTTGCCTGCGGCGGCACCTTGTTCTTAGATGAGATCGGTGAGATCCCCATGCGCATGCAGATCGATTTGCTCCAGGTGCTGGAGGACAAGATCTTTTACAAGGTCGGGGGCACCCAGCCGCTGTCCGCGGATTTCAGGGTCATTGCCGCCACCAACGCCGACCTGGTTGGGGCCATCCAGGACCGGGCGTTTAGAGAGGACCTCTATTACAGGCTCAACGTCATCAGCCTGACCATGCCGCCCTTAAGGGAGCGAAAAGAAGACATTCCCCTCCTGGCGGACCATTTCCTGGAAAAGTTCACCCGTGAGGTCAACCGCGGGGTGGAACGCATCTCCAGGGACGCCATGGATGAACTCATGCTTTACGAATGGCCGGGGAACGTCAGGGAGCTGTCCAATGCCATTGAGCGGGCCGTGGTGGTCTGTAAGACCCGGACCATCACCCCGGGTGACCTGCCCATCTCCACCTCTCTGGAGGAGACGCTGAAGCAGCGGTATTTCTCCCTGAGCGATATGGAAAAAAATCACATCGACCAGACCTTGTCACAGACCGGATGGAATATCTCCAAAGCCGCAGCCATTCTCGGCATTGACCGTTCCACCCTTTACAATAAAATCAAGCGTTACGAACTGGTTTCTTCAAAAGATACCGAGTAGCCCATGGCCGCACCTTACCTCATCCTCTCACCCGTGGGAGAGATCGAAACCCGGGTGATGGATATTCTTCAGGACCGCCTGCCCGGGATTTTCGGGTTCGACACCCGGGTGGTGCCGCTGCTTTCGGATCTTTCCTTTGCCCATGACAGGGAGCGGAACCAATACCATTCCACCGCCGTACTGGAGGTGTTGGCGGCGCGTTGCCCGGATGACGGTCTCAAAATTTTGGGTGTCACCTGCGAGGATCTTTTCATTCCCATTCTCACCCATGTTTACGGAGAGGCTCAGCTGGGGGGCAGGGCGGCCATTGTATCCATTTCCCGGCTGGTGAGCGGACCGGATATGGGAGGCGTGGATGCCGGAGACGGACGGATTGTCAAGGAGGCGGTACACGAACTGGGACATTGCTTTGATCTGCGTCACTGTGAAGATGACCGCTGTATTATGCATTATTGCCGTATGCTGGCCGATGTGGACAAAAAGTCCCAGGACTTTTGCAGATACTGCCGGATCATGCTCAAGGACGATATCAAGCGCCTGTCGCCCTCCTTGTAAGGCCGGTTTTCCAATGCTATAAAAGTAGGGCGGACAGGACGCCTTAGGAAACGGAGGAACGTGAAAACAGGGGATGCGCATACAACACGCCCGACCCATGACTGCCTGGTTGTCGGAGACCAGACCAAAGTCATGCGTTTTCTGGGCAAGGGGCTGTCCCGGCTCCCGCTGAAACTGAGGTTTGCAGAAAATGGTGAAATCGCCCTGGAAACCGTCCGTAACACTGATACGCCCTTTCCTTTGATTCTCTCGGACCAACGGCTGACTTACATGACAGGCACGGAATTCCTCCGTCAGATCATGACCCTGTCACCGGATTCGGTCCGCCTGCTTATTACAAGATATTCCGACATTGAGGTCATTAAAGCGTCGGTGAACCAAGGTGTGGTCCACCGGTATCTTATGAAGACCGGACAGGATGACGGGATCACGGAAGAACTGCGCATGGCTGTCAACCAATATGAGATGCAGCAGGATACTGTGGCGGACCTGGTCAAGGCAAAGTCGGTGGGCCGGCAATTGTACCAGCTGGATCAGGAACTGATTGACTCCAAGAAGACCCTGGATCAGGCTCACAAGGAAATCGACACCGAGATCGCCAGGCTGCAGGAGGAGATCCGGGCCGTATCTGCCGGCAGCCCAATGACAGAAGAACAATTGACCGAGTTTACCGTCTCCCAACTTGGCGGGCGTGAGGGGGTTACCGGGGAGGCGTTCTCCAGGATTTACAGCGATGCGGTTATCGAGGTGTTTTCCCGGTTCCGGGAAATCGCCAAACGCAAAGGGGTTAAAATGCCGAAACCCGGGGAGCCTGAATCCCATGACAGCGACTGAACTGCCAAAGCTGCTCATGCTTGAACCGGACCCGGACGTTTCCGAGCTTGCCGGCAGGGTGTTTGCCCGGGCCGGCTGGAAAGTCGTCCGGGCAGCGTCTTTAGATGACGCCCGGGAACAGCTCAGGTCCGCAGGCCATACGCCTTTTGCCCTGGTGGTCAGCGGGGCCTTCACCGATGCCAGGGCCTGTATTGATCTGCTGGCCGCGGTGGCATCCTCGTCTCCACTGACCCAGCGAATGCTGTGGCTTCCCCCTGATCAGCCCGAACTTTTAATTGAAGCCGTAAACACCGCAAGCATCCATGCCTGTCTGACTTACCCCTTCGGAGAAGCGGAACTAAAGGCACAGGTCAAAGAATGTCTGGAGCGGTTCCACAGGGATCTTGAACAGGCCAGGTTCCGGAAAATGGTGGCCCGGCACAATAAAAAAATGTTTCTTCTGGCCAAGAACCTCAAGAAGAAAGGGCGTACCGACCGGCTGTTGCTGGACGAGAAAAAAGCGGAACGGTACCGTCTTGAATATGAGTTGAGGAGACGTTTACGGGAAGCGGAAGATCAGTCCGGGCTGTCCCTGGAAAAACTGGCAAGCGCCCTTTCCGTCGAAGATGAGCCGGACCTTTTATCAGGCCTTTTCGGGGAGGTGGTTGAACAGATCCGTGGTGCGATCCAAAGGATTTCACGAACCTGCCGCATTGACTGGCAGCCCGAAGGGGTGGGACAGATCCTGCACAGGGAAACCCATGGGGACACCAGGCATCCGAAAGTGACCGAGGAACTGATAACCCATGCCTGTCAACTGGTTCTGGATACCCCCCAGGACCCTGTACCCCCCGCCCTTGTCAATATGCACCTGGATATAGAGGACCATGAGGACAAGGCTTGCGAGGATACGGTGGCCTATTACTATGATCTGATCGTTGAAGAGAACGGCGTCCGGGCATGGGTGACGCGGCGCCGGCCGGCAGCCGGGGCCGGCATTACTGTGGGGGATATTCTTGAGTTCATGACCGAACGTGAGATCAACTACGGCCGTGTGGACTCGGAAACCATCGCCCGGTGGCTTGCCGGGGAAGATGAGGGGGAAGGCGAACTCCTGGTGGCACAGGCGCGGATGCCTGTACCGGGAACGGACGGCTGCGTGACCTATCATTTCCCCACCCGGCATGAGCACCCCGGCACCGTGAGGGAAGACGGTTCTATTGACTTTCGGGACCGCGGGGAGGTGCCCTATGTTGAATCCGGGGCACTGCTTGCTGAAAAACAGGCACCAAAACCCGGGGAAATGGGCGTCAACGTGCTGGGGGAGGAAATTTATACGGAAGAACCCCTGGATCCTGCATTTGTCGCAGGGCACGGAACTAACCTGTCTGAGGACGGTCTTTCCATCTATGCCACGGACGACGGACAGCCCCATGTGGATACCCTGGGAACCATTACGGTGAATCCGGAGTTTGTGGTCAAAGGTGATGTGGATTTTACTACCGGCAACATTGATTTCAAGGGAAATATCGTTGTCCGGGGCACCATCAAACAGGGGTTTACCGTTACCGGTGTCAATCTCACCGCCGATGAAGTGGAAGGGGCATCGATTTCCCTGACCGGTGACTTGAACGTTTCATCCGGCATTACCAATGCAGATATAAAAACCGTCGGCAATATCCGGGCAAAATTCATTCATAACTCCACCGTTCTTGGATTCGGGGATTTTTACATTCTAAAAGAGATCATTGATTCGAACATCCTTCTCAGCGGGTGCTGCGATGTGCGCACCGGCCATGTTATTGCCTCCAGCATCAGTGCCAAGCAGGGGGTCCATGCCGGCAAAATCGGAACGCCCTCAAGCGCTCCGCCCCTGTTGAAAGTGGGGACGGAAAAGCATATCGTGGCCATGCTACGTAAAAATAAGGACAAGCTTTCCTCTTCCCTTGAACGGATTTTGGACCTCAAGGCACAGATCGAGGAACTGAAACTGGAGGACCAGCTGTTTGAAGGCCGGGCAGCCGAAAAGACGCGAATCCAGGACGGGTACCAGGAACAGATTGAGATACTCAAACGGCGGTACGTTGAGGCAAAAGAGCGGGGGGACACCGATGCCCTTACCCGTCTGACCGGGAATTTGAAAACCAGCCTGGACCTCACCAAAAAAGCGGCTGAGGAACTTCAGGACCTATTCACCGCCCAGGATAAGTGCCGCAGGGATATCAGGCGGATGACCCGGGAGATCAACCTGTGTGAAGAAGAAAATATCCGGTTGATGGATGAAAAACGCTACCTGAAGGAATACGCCGGAAAAGGTGAACCGGATCCTTCGGTCTCAGCCTACCGGAGCATCATCCAGGGGACGCGTATCCAGGCCAGGTATTCCCATCTGGTTCTGGACAGCGATAAAGGGCCGGTAAAGATCGCAGAAATCAGCTTTCAAAGAAACGGCAATATGTATTACGAAATGGAGATCCAGTCCTTGACCTGACACGGATAGCCCAGCACCCTGCGCCAATTTCCCATCCTTGTCTTTTTACCCTTGATTTGAAGCCTGGGTCAGGGCTGCCCGGATCTGTCTGAACACCTGTTTCCATTCCCCCCGTCCTTTTTGCCGGAAAAGACGCATTCCCGGATACCAGGGGGAATCTTCCCGGTCAAGGAGCCAGCGCCAGTCCGGGACAAAGGGAATCAGCGTCCACACCTTGGCTCCCAGGGCACCTGCCAGGTGCACCACGGAGGTATCCACGGATATCAAAAGATCGAGATTGGCAAGGATGGCAGCCGTGTCTGCAAAGTCCGAAATCTCTTCTCCTAAATCCAGTTCAAAAATGTTGGCCGGATCCGTGTCGGTCCAGCGATCGTATTTTTCCAGTTGGAGACTGAACAGCCTGACGCCGGGAACCGACACAAGTTCTGAGAATGCGCTTAAGGGGATCGACCGGTTTCTGTCGTTTTTGTTGGCCGGGCTGCCGGCCCAGCAGACCCCCACCTTCATTCCCCTGCCACCGGAAAGACGCTCCCCCCAGATCCGGGTCAGGGTGTCATCCGCCTTAAGGTAGGGGACTTTGGAGGGGATGGTGTCCAGGGTGGTGTTGAGCAGCCGGGGCAGAGACATCATGGGGATTTTCAGGTCGAACTGGTCCAGATCCCGGGTGTCTTTGGCATCATTTTTTATCCAGAGGCGGTCAAAACCGTCAAAGCTGCTGACCAGACGGGCCAAGGCAGGGGAAATTTCAAGGATCACGTGGCCGCCCAGTTCCTTTAACATGGGAAGAAAACGGATACACTGGAAGGTATCCCCGTGGCCCTGTTCCTCGTATACCAGCAGGGTTTTCCCGGGGAAGGGGGTGCCGTCCCAGATTTTCCCACCGGGAAATGTAGGGGGTGTATGTGAGCTGCTAAACCGCCATTCAAATTCCGGCCAGCCTGCTGCAAAATTCCCTTTCACCAGAAAAATCAAGGCCCTGTTCAGACGGCAGTCCGCATATCCCGGATCGGTGTGAAAGTCCGGGTGTTTCTCATACCTTGACAGGGCGGCATCAAAATTTTCCATGGCCTTTTGGGTGAGGCCCAAGGCCTTGTAGGCCACCCCGAGGTTGCTGTGGGCATGCGGGTTTTCCGGATTCAGTGCCAGAGCCTTCTGGTACTGGGCGATGGCTTCGGGCGTCTCGTTGCATGCCTGATGCACGTTTCCCAGGTTGGTGTAGAAGGAGGGGTTGTTGGGAAACAGGGAAATGGCCTTTGAGATCAGCTCTCTTGCCGCATCAAGGCGGCCCACCTTGAATGCGATAACCCCAAGAATATGAAGGGCGTCCGGGTTCTCTGGCTGGACGGTGAGCACCTTACGGCAGCCTTTTTCCGCCTCATGAAGATTGCCGCCCGAAAGGTGTTGAACAACGGTCTGTAGGATCTGCTGGATGTCGGTCACACGGGCCTCCGGTGGTCTGCCTGTAAAAAGTCAGCGTTCCGGTAAACACAGTGTCTGGGTATCACCGGTGTGTGGCGGAATCCGCTGAGCCTGTTGCCCAGTTTTAAATGAATCCTGAACAGAGTCAAGTCTTATGCATGAATAAGCTAAAGGACCGGCCTTCATATACACCGGCAGTGCGCCGCGCCGCGTTCAGGTCTGCTTGCCGGACAGGAAACGCTCAACCAGTGTGTCCCAGGGGTTTTCCGGCAGGCTGCCGCAGATATCCTGTACCAATTTCCCGCCGTCGGCAGCGGCAAGTCCGGTTTCGGCTTCCAGAAAATCGTACAGGTCCTTGGCCGCACCGTCCAGGAAACGGGTGGCGGAATCCAGAAACATCAGGTGTTTGAGTTCGGTCTTCAGATCCTTGCAGAAAAGTGTCAGCAACCAGCCATCGGTATACGGGGCGTCGGCTATGGACGCCGGGCGTTTGCGGACCCTGGGATTTGTGTCCGTTACCACACCGGTCACCGGGGCTTTGAAGGTGACGGTTTTCCCTTTTCTTTCCAGGGTAAAGCCCGGCTCTCCCCGCTGGAGCTGTTTTCCCATCAGGGGGGCGGAAAAGCGGTCAAAGGTCCCAAGAAGCCTTGCGGCAAAATCATCAATGCCGATGCTCACCATACCGTTTCCTTCCAGTTTGATCCAGGTGTGGTCCCGGGTTAAATAATACCCGGCCGGCAGTGAGAATCCCCTGACATGATTGAAATCCACCGGCTCCACTTTGGCGTATACCTTGAATTGGTCCTGGAAGAACTGGTCAAATTCACAATCCGTGCAATGGTAGGATTTCGGGCAGGGTTTAAAGTCGATTCTTCCTTTCATATGATGGATGCAGGGACGCCGGGAGGGAGGAAGCTGGTTCAATTTATCCTGCCAAAACACAAACCGGCCTGATTTTTTGGTCAATGGGCGGTTACGGTCCCGTGCGGCCCGGTTTTCCCGGCAGACCCTTTCCATGGCCCGGTTGAACCGGCAGCCGGTGCACTGGAAATCCCGGGCACAGGGTTTGTTGGGGACCACCCCCGCCTGCATCCAGATGCAGGCTGAGGCGGTCTGTTCGGTACGAAGTTCCATGGGGGTCTCCTTAGGTTCGAAAATGGTATCTCCGGCGTTATGCGGTAAAGATTCAGGCGCCCAGAAACCGGGCGGTGAGTCTTTCCCATCCAAGGCCGGGCAGGTTGCCGTATACGTCACGGGTCAGGGTGCCGCCGTCGGTGGCCAGGGGACCTGCAACACGTTCGATCATCTCTTCGAGTTCCGTGATTTCCTGGCCCAGCCATTTTGTGGCCTTGTCATCGTCCATCAGGGGGCGGACCGCGCCTTTTAGGCTGGAATTATGTACTGTGAACAGCCAGTTTGACTCATAGGGATGCTCACCCATGCGGCTGCCGCCTTTGCGGGCTTCGGGATTCACGGCCGTGATTACGCCGTTGACCGGGGAGCGGACATCTGCGGTGTTGTCTCTACGGGAGATGCCCCAGCCGGTTTTTCCGTGATTCAGTTCCTGGCCCATGAGCGGAAGCTCCATCCGGTCCGGACTGCCAAGCACCTTGAAGGAGAAATCATCCATGCCCACCCGGATAATGCCGCCGGCTTCGATGCGGGCCCAGGTGTGGCCGGTGTGGAAGAAGTGGCCGGCCGGCAGTTTGAATCCGTGGATATCAAAAACCTCTGTCACCGGAACCGCTGTGGCAGGTCCCATGGCATCCTCGAAGGTCTGGTCAAAATCGCAGTGGTCGCAGTTATAGTTCATGGGGCAGATCCTGTGGCCGGTGCGGCCGGTGAGGGTGTGGCGGCAGGTCCTGTCCGTTGAGTCGAACCTGCGCAGCGCCTCCTGCCAGGTGGGATGCTTGCCTGCGGCTGCAGCCTTTGCCATGGCTGAGTCGAACTTGCATGCGTTACAGTCAAAGTAGTTGTTGCAGCTTTTTTTTCGAACGACGCCTGCACCCATCCAGATGCAGGGGGTGGCGGTCTCTTCTCTTTTGACGTTTGCCTGGGGTGTCTTTGTCCGGGTTTCCATTGCTTGCCTCCTTTTTGGGGTTGTTATTTGCGTCTGCTCGCCCTGATAAGAGAGCAAAAAGGATACCAGCCCCCGGGTAACGGGTAGAATACCCCCCGTATCAAGGGGATTCGGACGCGGCCTGGGAAGAATGCGCCGTCCCTCCCATGCCCACGGTCTGTGGTTTTTTCCAACAGTAATGGAGATAAATGTTGGACATCCGGGTGGGATCAGGCATCGGGCAAGGCGATACGGCCGGTGTGGAAAAACACAACAGGGCTGTCTTTAATTCCAACACCTGCGACACCTCCGGGGGGGGCGGAGGTTTATTTGGACAAACTGCCGGCAGTTATGTTAAAAATTAATGAATATTTCCTGTCATTTACCTGCCAAGCGAAGGATGCTGCCATGGACATTCCAAAAGAAGAAATGGATACCATCCTCAACGGTATCCGGGATTTTATCCTCATCATCTCACCGGATCGGGAGATCCTGGTGGTCAATGATGCCTTTTTAAAACACATGAATTACCGCCGTGAAGATGTTATCGGGCGTAAATGCTTCGACGTCTTCCAGGAGGTGACAAGAAAGAGCAGCAACTGCCATAAGAAGTGCCCCCTGGATGAGGTGGTGCGCAACCAGCGCCACTGCCAGGTGGAGCTGACCCGGCTGGGAGCGGACGGCAAACCCAGGTATACGGAGCTGACCATCTTTCCCGTATGGGAAAAAAAGGGAAAGATTTCCAAGTTCATTGAGATCAGCCGGGACATCACCAAACGGCGCAAAGATGAAAAGGAGATCCAGAACCGCCTGGTAAAAATGGTGGAACAGCGCAGCCGACAGCTCAAGGAGACCAACGAGCGCCTCCTGCACCAGGACAAGATGGCCTCACTGGGTAAGTTGTCCTCTTCCGTGGTTCATGAAATAAACAATCCCGTGGCAGGGATCTTAAACCTGGTGATGCTTTCCAAACGGATTCTTGAAGAGGACGGCATCGGGGCGGAGAGCATTGCCGTGTTCAAGCAGTACCTGGACCTGATGGAGACGGAAACCCGGCGGATCAGCCGCATCGTCAGCAATCTCCTGGTCTTTTCCCGGCAGTCCAAGATCGAGGTGGTCAAGTTTGACCTGAACGACCTCATCGACCAGATCCTCATCCTCAACTCCAACCTGCTCAAGATCAACCGGGTGAGGGTGGTTGAGGAGCTGGAGCATAACCTGCCCCTGATCAGCGGCTCCGAGGACCAGATTAAACAGGTGTGCATGAACCTGATCTCCAACGCCGTGGAAAGCATGACGGCCAGTGCGGAGCGCCGTCTGACCATACGAACTTTTGCAAAAGAGGAGGACAAGGCCGTCTGCATGGTGGTGGGGGATACGGGTACCGGGATCCCCGAAGAAACCATCCCCAAAATCTTCGAGCCCTTTTTTACCACGAAGAAAAAGGGAAAAGGGGTTGGCCTCGGGCTTTCCGTGGTATATGGTATCATCAAGGAACACGGCGGTACCCTGTATGTGGATTCCGACCCCGGTAAGGGTACCCGATTCACCATCACATTATACCGGGAACTCAAAAGCGCCCGGACCGGTGGCCCGATGCCAGACCCTGTTCCGGGTCTGGCCCGGCCCGGACAGAATCATTGACCCTCTTTATGGAAGCCTGATATGCATAGAACAGATAAGACCCTCATGGAACAGATGAAAATTTCAGGAAGGGAAATCCGTCAGAGAAAGGCACTTCTGGGGTTTGGACCTGAAGATGTTGAGGCGCTTAAATCCCTGAAAAAAAAGGTGACCGACACCATTGAGGTGATTGTCGCCAACTTTTACGAAAAAATTCTTAACTTTGACGAAATGGACCGCCTCATCGGTGATGCCGGCAGCCTGTCCCGGCTGAAAAATTATCAGCGTAACTATATCCTGACCCTGTTTGACGGCGAATACGGTGAAGAGTACGTCCATTCCCGGTTGCGGGTGGGCATGGTCCACCGCCGCATCGGACTGGATCCCCAGTACTATATCGCTGCGGTTCATCACCTTAAGGCCATCCTCCAGGAGGTGGTGATACAGGGGGCGGGGAAAAACTGTGTGAACTGCGGTCATTCCATGGCTTCCCTGGACAAGATCATCATGTTTGATTTGACGCTTATTGTGGATACCTACATTGACAGCCTGATGGAGGATGCCCGCCACAGCCGCCATAAACTGGCCGAATATATCCAGTCTCTGGAAGAAACCGTGGCCGAGCGGACAAAAAGTTTGGCGGAACAGGCCCGCCATGACGGGCTCACGGGACTTTTAAACCAGCACGCCTTTTACCAGGAACTCAAGCGGGAACTTATCCGCAGCAACCGTCTGGACAGCAGTGTCACCCTCCTTTACTTTGATCTGGACGGGTTCAAGGCCCTCAACGATACCCAGGGCCACCAGGCCGGGGATGAGGTGCTCAAAAAGGTGGCCGACGCCGTCACCGGCATCACCCGGCGGAATGAGATCACCGCACGCTACGGCGGGGACGAGTTTTGCATTATTCTTCCCGAAAGCATTGAAAATGATGGGAGAAACGTTGCCGGCCGGGTATTTGAGGTGCTGGAAAAAGCCCTGGAGGGCTCCGGGGTCAGCTGCAGCATCGGTATCGCCGCCTCCACTCCCCAAAGCCCCCTGGACGCGGATGCACTGGTAAAGGCTGCGGACCAGGCCATGTACCTTGCCAAACGATCCGAGGGCTTTACGGTCTGCGACCAGGCCGACCTATCAGTGAATTAAATTTCCTGATCAGCGGATTTTTTCCCTTTTCAGGAGCATGGCATACTCCCCGCCCCGGGCAGCCAGTTCATTGTGGCTGCCCTGTTCAACCACCCGTCCGTCTTTGAGCACCAGAATAGTATCGCACTCCCTCACCGTGGAGAGCCTGTGGGCAATGATAATGGAGAGCCGACCCCGCATCAGTTTTTTCATGGCGTCGTGGACCCGGAGTTCCGACCTTGAATCCATGTAGGAGGTGGCCTCGTCAAAGATGATCAGATCCGGGTCAAATGCAAAGGCCCTTGCAATACATACCAGCTGTTTCTCCCCGGATGACAGGGGGCGGCCGCCCTCGCGCAAAAGGGTATCAAGCCCTTTGAATTTTTCCGTCAGGAAATCGCAGTTGGCCTTTTTCAGGGCCGCTTCAAGATCCGCTTTGGAGGTGCCAGCATCCGGCGATATATTCTCCTGAACCGTGCCGGAAAAGAGGACCGGGTCCTGCATCACCAGCGCGGTCCGCTTGCGGATGTCAATGATATCCATGGTGTGGTGGCCTTTGCCGTTTACAAGAATCCGGCCGTTGTCCGGCCTGTAGAATCCCGTGATCAGGTTGATGATGGAGCTTTTTCCCGAACCTGTCTGCCCGACGATCCCTAAGGATCTGCCGGTATCAAGGCTGAATGCCACATCCTTGAGCACTTGTACGCCGGGTTGATAAGAGAAGTTTACCCCCTTGAATTCAAGGTGCCGGATTCGTTCGACCGCTGTGCGGGCATTCGTTGTCCGTGCGGGGGCCTTTAAGGTCTGAAGCACGGTGATGATCCGCTCTGCGGAGGCCAGGGCATTCTGCAGCATGTTGAATTTTTCGGACAGATCCCTCAGGGGCCGGAAAAAGAGCTTCATATAAGTGAGAAAGGCCACAAGTTCCCCCAGGGTAAGCTGGTTTTCCGCAACGGACGCGGAGCCTGCCCATATAATGATGGCCGTGGAAAGCACCCCTAGAAAGCCGATCAGGGGCATGAAAACCGCAAAGATCCGGATCTGTGACATCGTGGCGTCGTAATGCTCCCGGCTGAGCCTTGTGAACTGCCGGATAAACCTGTGCCGGGCAGAGGTGGTCTGAATCACCTTTATGCCGGTGATGCCTTCTGAAAACCTGTGGTTGATCTCGGCCATCTTCTGGCGGATGGTTCTGAATATCTGGCGCAGTAGATTGGAAAAATAGGCGATACCCAGGACAATCACGGGGATGATCAGGGACAGGTAGAAGGCCAGGCGGGCATTGATGGTAAAGAGCACCACGAAAATGCCGGCCATAAGCACAATGTCCTTGAAGATGAACACCAGGATGCTGGTGAACATTTCATTCATGTTCTCGATATCCCCCGCCACCCGGGCCACCAGCCGGCCCGACGCATTCCGGTCGTAATAGGAGACCGGCAGGGCGGTCATGTGTGCAAAAAGCCGGCACCTCAGGTTCAAAATGATTTTCTGGCCCGTATACTCCATGAAAAGGGTCTGGCAGAAATCCAAGATAAATCCGCCCAGGATCACCCCGCCGAACAGGAGGCAGAAGGTGGTGAAATCCGGGATGTCAACACCGAGAATACGGACACCTGCATTACCGTCCACCGGGATGATAAACCCGTCTATGGCCCGCTGGGAGAGCAGAGGGAGCAGCAGGTCAAGACCGGTGACAAGGGCCACCAGAAGGGTGGTGAGCCCGAGCATCCAAAGATAGGGCCGGATATAGGGCATCAGGGCTTTGGCAAGGGCAAGGTCGGCCAGGCGGATCTTTTTTTCCTCTGCGGCGAGCAGGGTTTCAGGCATGGGCCACCTCCTCAAATTGCTGCACCCGGTAGGATTCCCGGTAAAAGGCGTTGGTTTCCTTTAACCGGTCATGGGTGCCCTGGTCACAAATTTTTCCCTTGTCCAGAATATAGATCCGGTCGCAGCCGGCCAGGGCCGACAACCGGTGGGACACCATTATCGTCGTGGCGTCGGGATTCAGCCGGTTGATCCGGTCAATGACGTTCTGAGCGGTCTGGGTGTCCAACTGGCTGACCGGGTCGTCCAGAAGTAGCACCGGGGTCTCTGCGATCAGGGTTCTTGCCAGGGCCACCCGCTGCTTCTGGCCGCCGGAAAGAGTCACTCCCCGTTCCCCGACGATGGTGGAAAGGCCCTGGGGCATCTCTGCGATGGTGGCATCAAGGTCGCAAACGCTGATGATCTTCTCCAGTTTGTGATCTTCAACCCTGCGGCCCATACGGATATTTTCGCTGAGGGTGCCGGAAAAGAGGAAGGGCTCCTGGGACATCAATGCGATCTGCCGCCGCAAAAATTCCGGGTCCAGGCCGGTGAGATCGTGACCGTCCAGAAAAACCCGGCCTTTAACCGGATCGTAAAGTCTCGGGATCAGTTGGATCAGGCTGGTTTTGCCAGATCCCGGAGGGCCTGTGATGCCAATTTTCATACCCGGAGAAATCGTCATGGAAATATCTTTGAGAACCGGCACCTCCCTGTTGTAGGCAAAGTTCACACGGGCAAATTCGATACCGCCTGTTACCTGTGCCAAAGCGGCCGGCTTATCCGGGGTGTTGATTTCGGGCCGGGCATCCAGCAGCGCCTGGATCCGTTTCAAAGAGGCCAGCCCCCGCTGGAACAGGTTAGTGATCCATCCGATGGCGATGATGGGCCAGGCAAGGATGCCAAGATACTGGAGAAAGGCCACCAGCTCCCCGGGGCTCAGGGTGTTCTGCATCACCAGCCAGCCGCCGTAAAAAATGATGATCAGGGTGGAGATATTGAAGAAAAAACCGAGCAGGGGGCGGAGCAGGGCGTTCACAAAGGCCCGTTTCAGGTTTTTCTTAAAATAATCGGTGGCCGCGGTTTCCACCTTCTCCCGGATCACCGGTTCAAAGTTGAACACCTTGATGACCCGGATGCCGAAAAAGCCCTCCCGGATCTGCTCGGTGAGGGTTGAAAATGCCTCCTGGGCCGTCCGGTGAAAAAGATGCATCTTTTTGCCCAGGATTTTCGTGGCCAGGACCAGAAACGGCATTGGGATCAGGGTCAGGGCGGTGAGTGTCGGGTTGGTCCACGCCATGATGGCGATGCAGGTACCGCCCAGCAAAATGGTGTCCACCATCACCACAAGGCCGAATCCGAAGGCCATCCGTACATGGTTGATGTCCGAGGTAGCATGGGCCATGATATCCCCGGTTTTGGTCCGGTCGTAATATCCCATGTCCAAGGAGAGCACGTGGGTGTACAGTTTGTCCCGGATGCCCCGTTCCAGATCCCTTGCCGCCCCCATGAGAAGCACCCGCCAGCCGTAGCGCAACAGGGCCATGAACAGCCCCAACCCCACGATAAACAGGCATTGGTACATCAGGGTCTGCCGGTCGGGTGTTGCTGCGGCAAGGGCGTCAACAGCCTTCTTGATGATCTGGGGAACGATGAGCTGGGCCATATCCACAACGATCATGCAGAGTATCCCCAGCAGAATTTTACCAAGGTTTTGTTTGAAAAAGGGAAGAATGAGTTTCAACACCGGCTCCCGAATCAACTCCCGTAAAGATTAAAGAAAAAAAACGTCAGTGCAAAAGATAAGTCATGGTTGGGTGGAATTCAATGGGGCGGATCAGGGCCGGCTTGACTTCCCCTGCCAATAAGAATACTTTTTTATACCCAACCCTTTAACATACCAAAGAAAGGGCATGCCCGGGGGGCACTGACATCGGGTATCATGGCCGTCAGGGCACCGGAAGTTTTCAATGGACACGATTTGGGTAAGAGAAATAAACGAACGGGATGAATGGGACAGGTACGTGTTTGCCCATGAGCGGTCCGGATATTGCCATCTTTACAACTGGCGCCGGGTGATCCGGGATGCCTACCGTCATGAGAGCGTATATATCGCCGCGATAAAAAAGGATTCGGGCAAGATCTGCGGTGTCCTTCCCCTCTGCTGTTTTAAAGGGCTTTTCCATCGTCCGTCGCTGATTTCCATTCCGTTTTTTGACACCTGCGGCATCCTTGGGGACGATGAAGCAATTGAGCTGTCCCTTCTCAAGGGGTGTGCCGGTATAGTGAGCGGGCAAGGCGTGGCTGTGGAACTGCGGCAACAGGCTGAACTGACGGAACCGGAGAAAGCGATGGCAGGTGTTCTGCCCGACATATACAAGGAGAAGGTCGGGCTGCATCTTGATCTGGCGGGGCCGCAGCAGGCGGTAATGGCAGGCTTCAAATCAAAGCTGCGAAGCCAGATCCGCAAAGGCGGGAAAAACGGCCTGACCTGGAAGATCGGGAAGCGGGAACTTCTGGCACCCTTTTATACGGTTTTTTCCAGGAATATGCGGGATCTTGGATCGCCGGTACATGCCAAACGCTTTTTTGATGCCATTTTTACTCATTTTTACCACCATGCCTTTATCTGCATCGTTTTTTACCGGTCACAGCCTGTGGCGGCATCCTTTATGTTCCGGTTTAAAAGAACCCTTTCCAACCCCTGGGCGTCTTCCATCAGGGCGTTTCGGCATCTGAATACCAATATGTTTCTCTATTGGCAGATGATCCGGTTTGCATGCAATACAGGTATGGACACCTTTGATATGGGGCGGTCTTCCAAGGGGGCGGCCACCTACCGGTTCAAAAAACAATGGTGCCCCAAAGAAACCCAGCTTTTCTGGTACCGGTGGGCAGGAACGGACAAGACCAGGAAACCGTCAGGTGAAAGCCTCTCCATAGACCCCTGGAAAAGGATCCCTGTGGGGGTGGCCAACCTGATCGGCCCGATGGTCAGAGGACATATTCCTCTGTGAGAGTATTGCCATGACACAAGAGATCGACATCAGTATTCCCATGCCCCTTGTGGTCAGCATTGAAGATGTGGGGTGGTGGTCGGGCTGGAACGGCTCCGGTGTGAACCAGCCCTTCAGGACCGGGATGCCCAGGGATCATGTGCCGGCAGACTATACTGCGTTAGCCGCCCTTGGAAAGGGTTTGGGTACAAGGATTCTGGCAGGTTTTGTCCTCTGCGAGTGGGACAAGACGGACAGCCTGCGGCACCTGCCGTCCGCCACCTGGATGGGAGACAAATGGGTAAATCCCATGAAAAACCGGGAACACCAGGCGCAGGCCGCAGCAATTATAAAGGCGGAACAGGACTTCATCGAGTTCGGATTCCACGCCCTGGGCCATGAATTCTGGTCCAACGGCCGGATGGAAAGAAGCGAGTTTCACAACACGGCCTGCCAGATGAGGGACAGGGAGGAAATCATAAGGCACCTGGACGCTTTTTTCAGAATCATGGAACAGCACGGCTTTGACGTTGCTCCCCGCACCTTTATCCCGCCTGCCCTGTACCACAGCTTCGGCAACGGAGATAAGGGATTCCAGAAGATAATGAACCGGTTCGGCATCAAATATGTCACTCTCGTATTCAACCGGGCAAAGCTCTTTTCCAGGCCCCAGGCCGCCGGCGTCGCCTGGGAAAATGACGTCCTTCTGGTGGAACGGGGGGAAGCAGATGTTAAATGGGATACCGTGGCTGCCGAACCTCACTTTCTGTTTGACCGCCCTGTCATGGCGCTGCACTGGGCCAATATCCTCCACCCGGATCCCCGGAAGAACCTCCTGGTCGTGGACCGGTGGGTCCGGTACATCAATGAAACTATCGAAAAAACCGGAGGGCTGCTGGCCAGGGACTCGGAGTCTGCCTTTACCCAGTATCTCCACAAGACCATGTCAAAGATCCAGAGAAAGGGGAGGGGCTTCTCCGTCGATATGAGCTGGCTCAATCGCGTTCCCGGAACGCTTATTGGCGCATCCGTTTTTTTAAAGGTTGACGCGCCCGGCGGCATCGGGTTTGATGTTTCAGGCGCCCGGAAACTGGCACCTGCCAGACCCGCTGAAACACCTTTTTTAAAGCTTTCTTTGCCGGAAGATGAACAGCGCCGGATACGTATATTACTCCGGCAATTTAATACGTGACCGTTATGCAGCATAAGCGATCTTTGGGT
>CAJWHT010000076.1 GCA_913041495.1 uncultured Desulfobacteraceae bacterium
GTAAAGCATTGGCATTGTAACGTCGGTGAGTCGGCAGATCAGTCAATCTGTAACCGTTTTTCGCCCGTCAGGCCTCCTATTATCCCGATGGCCGTCTGAACCGAGTGTAAAAATCGGCACGGGCCTGGCTGCTGGGGCCAGTGCAGCGCCCAACAAGCCTATTTTTGGCTGGATTTCATATTCAGAATGCCGGCGCTGATGATCAGGGCGCTGCCGATGAGGGTGGTTATGATCACCACTTCATCCCAAAACATCCAACCGAACAGGGCGGCATAGAGGACCGCAGTGTAGGTGAACGGCCCCACCTGTCCGGGTTTGGCAACCTGGTAGGCTTTGGTCATCAGCAGTTGTCCCAGGGTGCCGGTCAGGCCGATCGCGGCAAGCCAGGGCAGGGTGGAGAGGCCGGGGCTGGTCCAGCCCCACAGGAGGGGGACGGCGGACACCAGGGTGGCCAGAATACCGAAGTAGAACACAAAAAGATGCACCGCCACCAAAGGAACGATGAGCCCGTTCTGCGCCCCCAGCTCAACGATAACCGGTGCCATCAGAGTGGAGACGACGATATAGTTGGCCGTAGTGGGCAGTCCCATGCCCAGCAGCAGGGAGATGCCTGCGGTAAAGAGCAGGATCAGCATCAGGTTGCCGCCGGAAATAAACTCAACGAACTCGGTCATGACAAGGCCGATACCGGTGAGGGTAACTGTGCCCACAACAATACCTGCGGCAGCCGTGGCCACGCCGATACCGATCATGTTTCTGGCACCGGAGACCATACCGATAATCAGGTCGGCCCATCCCCGCTTGAAAGAAAACTCTTCAGCTTCCTGTTTGCGGATAAAGCCTTTCAGCGGCCGTTGGGTCAGCACGATAAAAATCAGCAGGACCGTTGCCCAATATGCGGACAAGGACGGCGACAGGCGTTCTACGGTCAGGCACCACATCAGCACCACGATGGGCAGCAGAAAGTAATATCCGGCCTGGGCAGTTGAAGCCAGATCCGGCAGTTCGTTGATCTCATGGGTGGTTTCCAGTTCAGGTACCCGGCATGCAAACCAGATCAGGCCCAGATAGGAAACGGCCAGCAAAAGCCCCACAATGTAAATGGTTGCGGCACCTGCAACGGTTTTGATCCAGCCAAGCCCGTAATAGGTGGCACCGCCGATGATGATGATGAACAGGATGGTCATCACAAAGGAGAGCAGTTTCTGGGCGATGGTTTTGGTAACCCTCTTTTCCATACCTTCGAGGCCCAGCTTGCACGCCTCAAGGTGGACAATATACACCAGAGCTATGTATGAGATAATGGCGGGCAAAAATGCATGTTTGATAACCTCCACATAGGAGATCCCCACATATTCCACCATGAGAAAGGCCGCAGCCCCCATTACCGGCGGGGTGAGCTGGCCGTTGGTGGAAGCGGCAACCTCTACGGCACCTGCTTTCTCAGCCGGGAACCCCACCTTTTTCATCAAGGGAATGGTAAAGGTACCGGTGGTTACCACGTTGGCAATGGAAGAACCGGACACAAGACCGGTCATACCCGAAGACACGACCGCCGCTTTTGCAGGCCCGCCGCGCATGTGGCCTAACCCCGCAAAGGCTGTACGGATAAAATAGTTGCCAGCACCGGCCGATTCCAAAAGGGAACCGAAAAGAACGAACATGAACACCATACCTGTGGATACCCCAAGAGCCACACCGTAGACCCCTTCGGTGGACAGCCAATAGTGGGACATCCCCTTTGACAGGGAAGCCCCCTTGTGGGCGATGACATCAGGCATATGAGGGCCTAAAAAGGTGTAACCCAGAAACACCGTTGCCACCACCATCAAAGGCGGTCCAAGCGCCCGGCGGGTGGCCTCAAGCAACATAATCAGGCCCACCACAGATACCGCAAGGTCCAGATCAGTGGGATTGCCCGGCCTGTCGGACAGCTGGACATAAAAAATAAAGAGGTACGCCGCACAGAAGGCGGCCACCAGCGCCACGAACCAGTCCTGGATCGGTATATGATCCCTGGGGGACGATTTAAAGGTTGGATAGGCCGTGTAGGCCAGGAACATGGCGAATGCCAGGTGAATTGCCCTGGCTTCGGTGTCGTTGAGTACGAAAAAGTTCAATAAAAACGGCAGGGGTGATGCATACCAGAGCTGAAACAAGGTCCAGATCAGGGGGACATAAAACAGGATCTTTTTCGGAATCGCGCCGACTGGATTTCGAGCACCTGTATCTGCCTCGGCAATCATTTCCTGCAGGGCGTGCTTGGATGCTGCAGTCTCTTTTGCTTCGGTCATTGTAACGATTCCTCCATGGAATTATTGTGAAGGGCGTAAACGCAAGTTGCGGCGGAAAAACCCGCTGGTGTGAAATACTTTAGGGTATAAAAGAAAAGGTGCGGTCCTGACCTGAAACAGTCAGGACCGCACAAACATCAGGTCTGCGTAAGCTTAGGCGTGCAACTTACATCAGGCCGGCTTCTTTGTAGTATTTTACAGCACCGTCATGGAGGGGTGCGGACAGACCGTCTTTGATCATCTCTTCTTTTTTCAGGTTGGCAAAGGCGGGATGGAGTTTTTTGAACTGGTCAAAGTTCTCAAAAACTGCCTTAACCACATTGTAGATGACATTTTCAGGCACTTTGGCGGAAGAAACAAAGGTGGCGCCCACACCAAAGGTTTTGGTGTCAACATCAGTACCGCGGTACATGCCGCCGGGGATGGTGGCGGTTCTGTAATAGTCAAACTTTTTAACCAGACCGTCGATGGCAGGGCCGTCAACAGTTACGAGAACGGAATCGCAGGAAGTGGTGGCTTCCTTGATGGATCCGGAAGGATGACCAACAGTGTAGATGATGGCGTCGATTTTGTTGTCGCAAAGGGCTTTGGACTGCTCGGCAGGTTTCAGCTCGGAGGCCAGTTTGAAGTCGGCCTTGGTCCATCCCAGAGCTTCCATTACAACTTCCATGGTGCCACGCTGACCGGAACCGGGGTTACCGATGTTCACGCGTTTGCCTTTAAGATCCATGAAGTTTTTGATACCGGAGTCGGCACGGGCCACAACGGTAAACGGTTCGGGATGAACTGAGAATACGGCTCTCAGGTCTTTGTTAGGACCCTGGTCTTCAAACTTGCTGGTGCCGTGATAGGCATGATACTGCCAGTCAGACTGGGCAACACCCATGTCAAGCTCACCGGCTGCAATGGTGTTCAGGTTGTATACGGAACCGCCGGTGGATTCTACTGAGCAGCGGATACCATGTTCTTTTCTGCCTTTGTTTACAAGACGGGCAATGGCGCCGCCAGTGGGGTAGTAAACACCTGTCACGCCACCGGTGCCGATGGTGACAAAGGTCTGGTCAGCGGCCTGTACAGGCGCAGTACCCAGAAAAAGAACCATACCGAAAAATGCTGCAATACCAAGAACCAAAAGTTTTTTCATCGTGACCTCCAAATTTGGATTTTAAATTAAATGAACTAAAAAGTTGTCAATCAAGCGGTCGATCTGCCGCTAAAAGCCGAACTTGCGTTTGCCCTCCTTTCTTAGGATCTTTACCTCATTTGCTAAGGTGTTTTGTCTTGAAAAGTTATTTCCCGCCGGCCCGCTATGCCTGGTCCGGCGTGCTTGATTAATTAAGGTGATAACAGCAAAATACATGCCATTGTTAGGATTTCATGAATTCAAGGGGTTATGCTTCCGGCGGTTTTGATGATATCATCAAAACTTGTGTCTCAGCGGCCGAAAACCGCCCCCACCGGCCCGGAAGAGATGGGAACTAAAAAAATTGATCATTTCGTCAAAATTGATGGTATCATCAATTATTATGATCTTAATTTATGACGAACAATTGACATGCGGGTGTTTTCCGGACCATTGAAACTTAGCCTTTCCGGCCCGGTTTGTAAACCAATAAGTGGGTCATTACACGGTTCAATTGAACTTGACAGAACCTGCATTTTCACATATTTGCACAGTGACGAGTACGGAACCGATAACATGACCCACCTGAAAGTATAACCAGAGGCAGCAATGAATCCTGAGATAGAACAATTTATATCCACAAACCGCGCGTCCATGCTCTCTTTTTTGGAAGAGCTGGTGCTGATCCAGAGTTTTTCCCGGAACAAAAAAGGGGTGGACCGGGTGGGAGAACGCATCTCAAGTGAAATGGCCGGTATGGGATTCTCCTGTGAACAAAAGGAAGAATCCGACCTGGGCCACCATGTGATTGCCAGATCTCCGGCCGTAAAGGATGGAGACAGACAGATTCTCATTACCGGCCACATGGATACGGTATTTCCCGAAAACAGTTCCTTCAACTGGTACAAGGAATCCGAGAACAAATGCTTCGGACCCGGTGTGGCCGACATGAAAGGAGGGCTTGTGGTGGGCATCTATGCCTTGAAAGCCCTGATCCACACAGGAGAGATCCGGAAGCTGCCCGTCACATTTATCTTTAACAGTGATGAAGAAATCGGATCACCCGGTTCCCGGCAACTCATCCGTGAAGAAGCACGAACCGCCAGGATGGCCTATGTGCTTGAAGCAGGCGGATTGGCCAACAGCATTGTGACGGGTCGCAAGGGAAATCTGAGGGCCAGGCTGACAGTTAAAGGCAAAGCAGGCCATGCCGCTTTCGCCGGAAATGACAAGGCCAGCGCCATTCTTGAACTGGCACATAAAACCCTGGCCATTGAAGAGATGAATGCGCCGGACAAAGGGGTGTCTGCCAATGTCGGCACCGTCAGCGGCGGTATCGGACCCAACACCGTGGCGGAGCACGCGCAGGCCAATCTGGATTTCAGGTTTCCGGACCCTGATACGGCAGCCCATGTGCACCGGCAGCTGGACGTAATTTCGGGCAAAACCACCGTCGCAGGAACCACCACCGTTCTGGACATCGAATCCGGCCGTCCCCCCATGCCCTGCACCCCTGAGGTATCCGGCATGTTCAAACGCATCGAGGCCCTTGCCCGGGATTTGGGCATGCCTGTCTCCCAGGAGTTGCGCCAGGGGGTCTCAGACGCCAATATTATCGCTTCCGAAGGCGTCCCGGTTATCGATGGCCTGGGGCCAGTCGGGGCAAAAGACCACAGTGAGGATGAATTTATTGAAAAGGCCAGTCTCTGGGAACGCAGTATCCTGTTCGCCAACATCCTTGCCCGGATCTAAATGGCATCTCCGGTTGTTTCTTGCCGGACTGGTTTCCATTTTAATTCTGGCCGGAGGATGTGACAGGCCCCTTCCGCCTGCGGACATATACAGGACCGATCCGCCAACCAGGGTGGTGGATGGCGTAACGCTGCCCGTCTTCCACACAGCCGCCGGACAGTTGAGGTACTCCCGGTCCGGGTTCAGCGACGGCGCCCGTAAACGCGCCGCCCTGAAAGCCGTGCTTTCATTTTTCCCCGAAGACAGGCTGGAATGTGGCCATGCGGCCATCGGCCTGGCCTACCTTCATTTGGAACCGGACTACCGGTTTGCCGGCACCGGACAGATCCGGCTGGCATTGGATGCATTGTTGAAGATACGTGGGACTTATGCCGACCTGCCGGATGTAATGGCCAAAACCCACTGGACCCTTGGATGGATTTATACGGACCTGATGGCACTGCCGTCCAAGGGGTTGCCCCACTATTGGCAGGTGGTCCGGTCTTACCCGGATATTCCCATGAATCTGAGTCCGGCCGTTCCCTGGGTTAACCTGGTTTCACCGCCTGCATCCAAAACATCTACCGCCCCACCATCTGTCCCTAAAAAATTCTGGGCAGAGGTGGCGCTTTTAGAAATCATCCGGAACACAACGGATAAATCCCTTGCCATCCGTGCCTTTGATATCCTTTTTCGAAAGTATTTCACAGGGCCTGCCGCCGGGTTTGCCCTAAAGGCCATGCTTGAAAATCCGGTACTGGCGGATCATGCCCGGCCCCAGGTTTCCGGCTATCTGCAAAAACACAAAGCCAACCCGTATCTTGCCCGGGAGATCCGGTTGCTGGCCGCCGGTGAAACCCCATGAGTTTTTTTCCCCAGCTATCCCGGTTCCGGCATTCTTTCAGGATCAGAATTTTTATGGCCCTGACCCTGATCATCAGCTTTGTTATCCCGGGAACCGCATATTTCTGCTACCGCCAGGCAGCGGTGGTCATCGAAGAGCAGATGCAGGAATTTGCATTGGGGTCTGCCAACCAGATTTCCAAACGGGTGGAGTCTTTTCTCTCCCACCACACCTTTAACGTCAAGCTGATCAAAGGCCTGTTTGAAAACGGGTTGATCGATATGACCGACGATAAGCAGATCCTGCGATACTTCAACCTTTTCCAGAAAGAACATCCGGAGTTCTTTAATATTATTTTCGGGGATGAAACCGGACGGTTTCTCATGTCTCCGGCCCAGGTCCCTGAAGTTCATAAAACCTTTGATCCCAGGGTCCGCCCATGGTACCAGGGGGCGCTGACCACTCTGGATATCCACTGGACCGACGTCTATCTCTTTGCCTCAGCCAGAAAACCGGGTATCACAGTGTCGGTTCCCATTTACGATACCACGGAAAAACTCCAGGCAGTGTGCGGTATTGATATCGATATTTCCTCTTTTTCCGAATTTCTCAAAGGAATTAAAATCGGCAACCGTGGCGTGGCATATATCTTTGACAATAAGGACGGACGGATTATCGCCCACCCCGCCCTGGTACAACAACCCTGGCAGTCGTTTCACACCGACCTTCTTAGATCCATTCACAAGGATCTGAAAACAGGGGAGAAAGACTTTGGCGTGTCCCAGTTCAAGGGGTTCCAGTATGTTACCGCCTATACGGCATATCCGGGAAATGACTGGACCGTCGGCGTCACCCTGCCCGTATCCGACATGTTTGAAAACGTGATGTCCATCCGCCGGGCCATCATCTCCCTGGTGGTGGGCGGCATTCTTCTGGCCAGCCTTTTGTCCTACCTCATCGCCATGACGATTGCCCGGCCCCTGACGCGGCTGCGCCAGGGTATCGAGCGGATATCCTCGGGGGATTTGGATTATAAGGTGGACATCCGGGACCCGGACATCGCCGCCTCCTTGGCACGATCCTTCAACCAGATGGCGGCCTCCTTGAACCGGAGTAACATCGAGTTGAAGCGGACTTACGCCGAATTGGCACAAAATGAAAAGCTTGCCGCCGTCGGCCAGATGACCGCCGGCATCGCCCATGAGATTAAAAATCCTTTAGGGATTATCCGGGGGTCAGCACAGGTGGTGGCCAACCCCGAGCGCCCCATGGTGATGCGGGAAAAAGCTGCAGACTTCATCATTGAAGAAGTGGACCGCCTGAACCACACCCTCACGGCCTTTCTTAACTTTGCAAAACCCCCGTCTCCCCGCATGAAACCCACGGATCTTCGGCTTCTGGTAGAAGAAATTGCCACCTCGGTGGAACAACAATACACGGATCACACGTTCCGTGTCACTGCACCCGAACAGGTGCCGTCCATACACGGTGACCGGGACCAGCTTCACCAGGTGGTGCTCAACCTGGTTCTCAACGCGGTGCAGGCCATGCCGGCCGGCGGCCCCATAGATATCCACCTGTCACCGGCACCCAATTATGATACACTGGCGGAGACTGATACCGGTCCGTTCTTCGTTGGCCAGGAACACGTCACAGACACCGGGCAGCCCGTGCTTGCCCTGCACATTACGGATAAAGGGACGGGTATCTGCACTGAAAGGCTCCAGCGGATCTTCGATCCCTTTGTCTCCTACCGGGATGACGGGGTGGGATTGGGACTGTCCGTGGTGTCCCAGATCGTCAAAGCCCACGGTGCCAGCATCGATGTATGGAGCCGGGAAGGACGGGGCACAAGGTTTACCCTGTTGTTTGAAACCGCCATGGAGGAGGACGGCCATGCCGCCGCAAATACTACTGATTGAAGATGAAGACCGGATGCGCCAGGTCATTGCCATGCAGATCTCCGATCTGGACCTTTTGATCCATGAGGCCAGCGACGGTGCCCAGGCCCTTGATATTTTCGACAACCAGACCATCCATCTGGTAATCACGGATATCAAATTACCCAAAGTCAGCGGAATGGAGATCCTGGCCCACGTCAAGGAACGGAACCCGGACATCCCGGTGATCGTCATTACAGCCTACGGATCCATTGAAAATGCGGTACAGGCCATCCGGGAAGGCGCCTTTGACTACGTGACCAAACCCTTCAAGGAAGAAACCCTGCGCGAAAGTGTGAAAAAAGCGCTCAAAGTCAGCCGCCTGGCCCATGAGGTACGTTATCTGCGCCAGGAGATCGAGGATAAGTTTACCTTTAAAAACATCGTCGGCGACTCTCCTAAGATCTGCGAGGTGTTGGAACTGGCAGGATCCGTGTCCCACACGGATACCAGCGTATTAATCACAGGGGAGAGCGGCACCGGCAAAGAACTGCTCAGCCGTGCCACCCATATGAACAGCCCCAGGTCCTCCGGTCCCTTTTCCACCGTCAATTGCGCCGCCATTCCCTCTTCTCTTCTGGAAGCCGAGCTTTTCGGCTATGAAAAGGGCGCCTTTACAGGGGCCCATAAACAGGTGAAGGGCAAGTTTGAAATGGCCTCGGGGGGCACGCTCTTTCTGGATGAAATCGGGGATATGGAGCTGGATGTCCAGGCCAAATTCCTGCGCATCCTTGAGACCCAGCAGTTCGAACGCTTAGGGGGAAGCAAAACCATTACCGCCGATGTAAGAATCATCGCCGCCACCAACAAGGACCTGTGGCAGATGGTCCAGGACAAGACCTTCAGGGAAGACCTGTTTTACCGTATCAACGTCTTTCCCATCCAGATTCCCCCCTTAAGGGAAAGAAAAGAGGATATCTACCCCTTAAGCCAGCATTTTATCCGGGAATTCTCCAAGGCCTTTGGAAAGAAGCCGCCGTCTCTTTCGGACAGCGGACTTAAAAAGCTGCTGGCATACCCCTGGAAAGGCAACATCAGGGAACTTAAAAATGTGCTTGAGCGCGCCATGATCCTTTGCACCACCGATGTGATCATGCCGGATCACCTGATTTTAAACCCTTATCAGGAAAAGGCCATCGATACCCTGCCCTTGGACAAACTCATTCCCATGATGATCGGGGATGGCCTGGAAGCCCTTGAGAACCGGTGTATCGCCTTTGCCATGGAGCAGGCCGGCAACAACGTTTCTAAGGCCGCCAGGATCCTGGGGATCTCCCGGGCCACCCTGAGATACCGCCTGGAAAAATCAGAAAAAACGTAAAGAAAAGTGCCCCCGCCCCGGTTCAGGATAAACGGGTCTGCCTGCCGCAGCAGTGTCGGCCGTCAAAAAATTCGCAGGTGGCGCAGGCAAGGGATGTCAAATCTGGAGATGCGGGGGGTGCCGCAGTAAGATACGGAGAAAGGACTTTGCCGGCGTCCGTCAATCCCTTCACATCAACATCGATGGGAAATCCTGCGTCTTTCAGGGCGGTGACCACCGCCTGGGTGGCCACATTGCCCGTTGCCCCCGGTGCAAAAGGGCACCCGCCCAACCCACCGGCACTTGCATCCACCACTTCTATGCCGCAGGACACCGACTTCAACACATTCGCAATCCCTTGGCCGTAGGTATCGTGAAAGTGCACGGCAAGTTGTGCCGCAGGTATTTTGGGCAGCAGGCAGTCCAGCAGTTCAGCCACTTCATCGGGTGTTGCCTTGCCAATGGTGTCGGAAATGGATACTTCTTGCATTCCCATGTCCAGCAGCTTAAGGGATAGATCGAGGACAATCCCAGGGGAAATCCGGCCTTCATAGGCGCACCAGAAGGCTGTGGAAACGTATCCGCGCACCGGAAGACCTAATTTGATTGCCTGCCTGACAACGGGTCGAAACCGGGTAAGTGAGCCTTCAATACCCGTATTGATATTTTTGTGGTTGAACGTCTCGCTGGCCGCAGTAAATACCGATATCTTATCCGCACCTGCTGCAACTGCCTGATCAAGCCCTTTCATGTTGGGCACCAGGGCCGAATAGATCACATCTTTCTTACGGCGTATGCCTTTAAACACAGTTGCGGCATCCCGAAGCCTTGGAATCATCTTCGCAGAGACAAAGGCGCTGACCTCAATCTCTGCGACACCTGTACGGGACAAGGCATCCACAAATGCGATTTTTGCCGGTGCAGGTATATCTGCACGCTCATTCTGGAGCCCGTCCCTGGGGCCCACTTCAACGATACGAATCATAACGATCCTTTCCTGGTGGCGTCCTGTTCTAGTATCGGATCACAGCCATCCCCCAAACCGGATAACCCAGGTCAGGAGGACAGATCCTTGAGCGCCTTCCCCGCCTCTTTGGAACTTTCGTAAATCTGGGGATCAATGTTACGCCGCTGGAGCGCATCTTTAAGCTTCATCCGGTAAAATGCATTGGTGGTGTACCGCGTCACACCTGAATAAAAGGTATTCACAAGAAACTGAACCATATCCACATAGTCATCCATCAGTTCTGGATAGATGGTAAAATTATCGTAGTTAACGATGGTATATACCTTTTTGTTCAGGGGGCGAAGGCGATCCGATACGATGGATTCGATATCAACGATGTCCTGGTGGGATTTCACCTCAAAACCTTCAAAATCAATAAAGAAAATGTTTTCTTCGGCATCATAGGAAAACCGTTCCGTAAGGGGGCGGACCAGAAGATCCTCTTTGAGTCCCATGGGGGAGTCTGCAAAAATCCGTGCATCCATGACAGCGGGTTCCCCGATGATCACCGGCGTAAAGTCCATGTGGGCCAGGATGTCCTTTTGTATATCAATTCCCGGGGCCACTTCAATGAGTTCCATGCCGTTCCGGGTCAGGGAAAAGACACATCTTTCAGTGATATAAAGCACCTCCTGACGTTTTTTGGCCGCATATTTTCCACTGAAGGTCACATGTTCAACCTGATCCAAAAATTTTCGGAATTTGCCTTCGGTGAGGATCTTCAAGGCGTTGTCTTTTACGGCCACCGATAGACCGCCGGCTGTAAATGTCCCCACAAACACCACCTTCTTGGCATTCTGGCTGATATTGATAAAGCCGCCGGCACCGGCCAGGCGGGTGCCGAATTTACTGACGTTCAGATTGCCGAAACGGTCGGACTGGGCAAGTCCCAGAAAGGCAATGTCCAGGCCGCCCCCGTCATAAAAATCAAACTGGGAGGGCTGGTTGATCAATGCCTCGGTATTCACGGCTGCACCGAAATTAAGTCCGCCGGCCGGTATGCCGCCGATAACCCCGGGTTCTGCAGTAAGGGTCATAAGGTCCAGGATTTTTTCCTCGTTGGCCACGTTGGCTACCCCTTCGGGCATCCCGATCCCCAGGTTGACCACGGAATTTGGGGTCAGCTCCATAGCAGCCCGACGCGCGATGATTTTCCGCTCGTCCATGGCCATGGCCTCAAGGGACTGCACAGGTACCTTTACTTCACTGCTAAAGGCGGGGTTATACTGCTGGGCAAAGGTCTGCCAGTGATATTCGGGCCGGGAAACCACCACACAGTCCACCAGTATCCCCGGGATTTTCACCTGCCTGGCATTCAGGCTGCCTTTTTCAGCGATACGCTCCACCTGGACGATGACATAACCGCCGGAATTCCTGGCTGCCGTGGCAATGGCCAGGGCCTCAAGGACCAGTGCCTCTTTTTCCATGGTGATATTGCCGTCCGTATCCGCGGTGGTGCCCCTAAGCAATGCCACCTGCACGGGGCGGGTTTTATAGGCCAGATAATCGTTGCCGTCAAATTGGATGCGCTCCACGATATCTTTGGTGGTGGCCGTATTAATCTTGCCGCCCCCGTTTTTCGGGTCCACAAAGGTTTCCAATCCCACCGTGGTAAGGGTGCGCGGTTTCCCTGCGGCAATATCCCGGAACATGTGTGAAATGACGCCCTGGGGCAGGTTGTAGGCTTCAATCTTATTATCGATGGCCAACTTCTGCAGCTTGGGAACCAGGCCCCAATGTCCGCCGATCACCCGTTTCACCAGTCCCTCATGGCCCAGGTGGTTGAGTCCTCTTTCCTTACCGTCCCCTTGCCCTGCCGCGTACATCAGTGTCAGGTTTTTTGGGCTCCCGGTTTCAAGAAAATATTTTTCAAGTTCCACCGCCAATTGTTCGGGGAATCCGATGCCCACAAAACCGCCGGTTGCCACGGTATCGTTGTCCTGGATCAGCTGGAGGGCCTCCTGGGCTGAAACAATCTTTCCCCGTTTCACTCTGTCCGGGGACATCCCGGAAAGCATGGGATGGTGTCCTTTGGCCCTGGCTCCTTCAGGTATTTTTTTCATTGGTCTGTCTCCTGTGGCAACGATGTGGGACCCGGTCCGGGTCACGATATGTGTGTTGCATTAAGCGTTTCATTGTCAAGCACCTGCCTGACGGTTTCAGCAAGATCTTTCACAGATACCGGTTTGGTCAAAAATCCTTTAACCCCGATCTCTTTTGCCTTCATCTCATCCATACGTCCGCTGAACCCGGTGCACAGGATAATGGGAATGTCAGGCCGGATCTTGAGCATCTCGACTGCCAGCCGGTCTCCCCCAAGCTTCGGCATTGCAACGTCTGTGATCACCAGGTCATATATGTCCGGATGGCGTTGGAAATCAGACAATGCTTCAGGGCTGCTGGTCCAGGTACTGATCTTGTATCCCAAACGATACAATAATTTCTTTTCCAACGCAATCACACCGGGTTCATCATCAACCAGAAAAATATGTTCATTTCCACACGGCAATTCAGTTGGCGGCGTGTCAGGGTGAAGCGCGGTTTGAGACGCATTGGCCGGAAAATAGACCCGAAAATTCGCCCCCTTGCCAGGCGCACTTTCAACTTGGATGACACCGTGCATTCCCGCCACAATGCCCTGGACAACGGACAGTCCCATTCCCGTACCCCGTCCCTTTTCCTTGGTGGTAAAATAAGGATCATAAATTCTGCCCATCACATCCTGCGCAATGCCGTAACCGGTATCTTTCACCAACAGGCAGACATAACGGCCGGGTTTCATATCAAGATTTTGCAGCGTCTTTTCCGTCAGGTCAACCGTTGTCAGCGAGACGGTCAACTCTCCGCCGGTCTCTTCCATGGCATGGTAGGCATTGGTACACAGATTCATGACAATCTGGTGAATCTGGGTGGGATCTGCGTTTACGCAAGGGCAATTGCTGTCGATGGATTGGTTGATTTGAATAGTGGCCGGAATCGTGGACCGGATCAGTTTCATGGCCTCGTTTACGATGCGTTGCAGCTTCATTGGAATCAACTTAAGACTCTCCCGCCGTGAGAAGGTCAGTATTTGCTTCACCAGCTCGGAAGCCCTCAGTGCACCGGTCCGGATTTCACTGATACTGCTGCGCATGGCCTGGTCATCTGTCAGTTCGTCCAGAAGGATGTCCGTATAACCAATAATAGGAAAAAGAATATTATTGAAGTCATGGGCAATACCGCCGGCAAGTGTACCGATGGTCTCCATTTTCTGGGATTGCTGGAGCTGTTTTTCCAGGACCTGCTTTTCCCTGTTGGCCCGGTGGAGATCCGTTACGTCCACCACTGAAACAAGCACCTTTGACAGTCCGTTTTGCTTGCGGTTTATGACTGCTTTGCGAAGAATGATCTCCATGGTTTTACCGGTGAAATCAAGATTTCTGGCCTCGCCCTCATACCGGTCATGCCCACTGGTAAAGGTTACCACCTGATCGATAAAATGCTGGGAATCGTTGGATTTAATGAGATGGTGGAATCCGGATTCCAGGGAATCCCGGGAATCTGCACGATACATCTTTATTGCAGCGGTATTTGTGTCCGTTATCCGCACTTCCTTGGTCAGTTGATCAAGAATCGCAGGGTTTTCCTTCATATATGCACCGATATCCTGAACACCTTCGGCCTTGAGCCGGTCCACATGATCCGCCACCTTTGAAAAATCCTGGATATACATGCCTGTGGGAGATTCATTGAAGAGGCGCTGGTGGTACTCGGCACTTTCCTTTAATTTCTCCGCAGCCAGTTTCTGCTGGGTCACATCCCTGAAACTCCATACCCGTCCAACGATTTGGCCTTCAAACCGCTGGGGATTGGAGTAGCGTTCAATGATCCTTCCGTCCTTTAGTACAATCTGATCATGGGAATTTTGGCCGGGGTTCTTGTAAATCGCTTCAACCCGGGACATGAAATCATCAGGGTCTTTGATCTGATCAAGGACAAATCTGATGGCTTTAGAATCGTCCCCGGACAAGGCCAGTGTTTCCGGAATCGACCAGAGCGTTGTAAACTTTTTGTTGAACCCTGTCCAGAGACCGTCCTTGTCCACAATGAGGAGGCCATCCGCAGTGGATTCTAATGCGGCTTCCAACAGGGATTTTGATTTCAGCCGTTCCGATTCGTTCACCTGGTATCTTTGAACGGCGGCCGTAAGTTCCCGGTTAGACCGGGACAGGGCATCCCGGTTTTCACGAAGTTCTTCAATGGTCCGCTCCAGGCCGTATTGAAGGATGCCGATACATAAAATGATCACCCCGCAAAGGAGTATGAAAAGTGTGACTGCCATCAACCAGGCTTCCAAACGGGTGGAGTTGGAGATGGCCACCATATCCACCGGTATGAGTTTCAGGGACATGGAGACCCCTGTGGCAAGAATTGCCGTGACACTCATGCCCATGGCGAACAGGCCTGCAAACGTTCCCTGAAATGAGGTCGCCAGAACGCAGAGGGTCATCATCAGGACAATCCCGGCCCCGCTCAATCCGACGCCACCGAGAATCAAAACGGCAAGCACATAGATGTCCGTAAGAACAATACAGGTCCTCACGGTGTAGGAAAGATGCTTTTTCAAAAGAAGGCAGACCGGAAACGGCAGATAGGCAATGAAATAGGCCAGCATGACGTACCATTTTCCCTGCAGGTAAACCTCTATTCCCCCCATGGCAACGGCCGGAAGACCGATCAGGCTGAACAATGCAATCGCTTTATCAAACAAGCGCTCCCGCAGATTTTGCATCCTCATTTCGCCCGAATTTTCGTCAAGTTGTTTCAGAATGAAGTTTACTAGGTTCAATGTGGTCTAACCCCTAAATAACGAACGGAATCAAAAAAGTCACATTTCCAGATACAAAATTGCAGTACCCGCAAATGGGTCCGGATTACGTTATCTACACGTATTTATAATGGAAATTTTAGGATCACATTATCACAAAACCGGAATGCCTGAAACCCCTTGAAATTCTGATCTTAGGCAGGTGGGTGCTGGAGTGAACCATGAAAGGAAAAGACACCTGGCCGTCATTTGAAATGGCGGCCAGGTGCTTAAAGAAAGTATGAAAGCGTTTTTATCCGTCTGACCTGTTACAGCTCACACCATTTTCAGGATGCGGTCTTTATTTTCTGCCGGTAACCCCAAAATCTCACGTGCCTCTTCAGGTGTGGCGATTTCCCGGCCAAGCTCCCCAGCAATCCGGACGATGGTTTCCACCAGGGTAACGTTGGAGGCAGGAGAACCGTCCGGCAGGGTCAGGTTGTCTTCTAACCCCACCCGGACATGGCCACCGAGGAGGATGGCCGCAGTGGCCAGGGGAATTTCATGGCGGCCGATGCCGGCCACGGTCCAGGTGGCGTCGGCAGGGATGCTTTCGGTCAGAAAAAGAAGATTTTTTACGCTGCCGGGCATGGAACCGGGGGCCCCCAGAACAAAGTCAAAGTGCAGCGGTCCCTGGAGAATTCCCTTTTTCTGGAGGAATACGGCATTGTTGATCATACCGGTTTCAAATACTTCAATTTCAGGTTTCACACCGGTTTCGCCGAAAACTTTTGCCAGAAATTCAATAAACTGGGGGGAGTTCTCATAGATAATGCCCGGAAGGTTGTTGGAGCCTGTGGTAAATGAGCCCATTTCCGGCAGCAGCCGAACGGGAAAAGCCCTGTCTTCCCAGTCTTTGCCGGCCCTGGCTCCCGTGGACAATTGGATGATCACCTCAGGTGCAGTCTTTTTAATATGCCGCACAATGTCCTTGAATATCTCTGCGTCAAGGCTTGGTTTTTCTTCGGCATCCCGGGCGTGGACATGGAACAGGGCGGACCCTGCATCAGCACACCTTCTGACATCCCGTGCAATCTCGTCTGGCGTCACCGGGAGGCTGGGGTTCATTTTTTTGGTGGGTACGTTTCCTGTGAGTGCAGTGGTGATGATCAGTTTTTCCAAGATATCTTCCTTTTCGTTTTTATATGAAATAACCAGGCAATCTATTGAATTCTTAAATGGTTTGTTGTGGGCACGGCGCATGACGTTCATGGGCGGCCCATGGCCGTTATTCCCGCTTAGGGCTTAGGATGGATACATCCTAAATTTATCTTAAATTGCACACATATGTAATAGGTGTTAATTTTTTTAAAAACTAATGTAATGATCCTTGCAAGTCAAGTTTTTTTTTGATATTCTCCCGGGTTATAGACGATATTACAGGGAGTTACCCGATGCTGTCCAACGATTTTAGCTTTCCCCACACCCCGCTGCCAAGACTCACAGTGGCCCAGGAAAAAATTCTGGATTACCTGGTACAGCACCCGGACAACGTTGCCTATATGAGCAGTGCGGAACTTGCGGAAACCCTTGGCATGTCCAACGCCACTGTGGTCCGGTTCAGCCAGCATGTGGGATTCAAGGGGTATCTTGACCTTCAGCGGCATATCCGCCAGGAAATCAAAACCCGACTCAACGTTCCCGCCCGGGTCCGGAAACGCCCCCGTCATATCGGCAGGCCGGGAGATTTTTTAAAAACCGTATTGAAGAGCGACAGGGACAACCTTTCCCAGACTGCGGAACGCATCCCCACGGATCTGTTTGAAGCGGCAGTGCAGGCCATCCACCACCATGAGGAAATCTGGGTACTGGGACTTCGGTCCTGCCATGGGGCGGCCCACTACTTTGCCACAAACCTTGGCTTTCTTGCCAAACGGGTGAACCTCATTACCCTGGACGCCGGCACGGTGTGGAGCCGGATATCACCGGGGCTGAATCCGGATGCCCTTCTGGTCAGCATTACCTTCCCCCGGTATTGCCAGCAAACCCTGGACATTACATCCCAATTCCACAGGGCAGGTGCCGGCATTATTGCACTGACGGACAGCCAGACATCGCCGCTGGCCCGGATGGGTACGTATGTATTCCCCCTGCCCTTCTGGGTGGACTCTTTTTTTGAATCCAACACGGCGGTGGTAAGCTTTCTTAACGCCGTTCTGGCGGCTGTTTCCTTTCTTGACGGGCCAAACACCCTGTCCAGACTGGAAGCCCTTGAAAAGGTATGGGACGAAAATCAGGTATATAATAAAGACACATCGGCGGCCCTGCCCTCCTGGGCGGACCAATTCACCGAATAACCGCCATGGGCCGGCGATGATTGTCATCGTCCGTGCCCATAAAAAGCATGAAAGAATTCAACGAGTTATTTGGTTCTTTCATTTAAACTCAATATTGTAAGGAATAACGACATGGGCACTGGCAAAAACATCCCCAGAAATTTTCTGGCAAACAATCCGAAAGCCGTCCGGGGAGAAGGCATTTACATCTATGACGAGACGGGGAAAGACTATATCGACGGCTGCTGCGGTGCGCTGGTTTCAAACCTGGGCCACGGCGTCACCCGGATCATTGACGACATAACGGATCAAATGAAGACCCTGGAATTTGCCCATCCTTCCAGGTGGAACCATGATGCTGCCGACCAGGCTGCTGATCTTATCGCAGAATTGACCCCCGGAGACCTGAATTACTGCTGGTTTGTCTCCGGCGGGTCTGAGGCCGTGGAATCCGCCATCAAAATGGCCCGGCAGTACTATGTGGAACGGGATGGTACGGACAGTCCCAAACATAAGCTCATCAGCCGGCACTGCTCCTACCACGGCGCCACCCTCGGCGGGATGTCCGTGGGGGGCAGCACAGGCAGGGTGGCGGCCTACCAGCCCCTGCTGAATCCTTCTGCCAAACTGCCGGCCACCTACGTCTACCGGAAACCCGATCATATGACGGAAGCTGAGTTCGGCGCCCATTGCGCCGATACCCTGGAAAAGGAAATTCTCAAACTCGGCCCGGAAAACGTCCTTGCTTTCCTGGCCGAACCCATCGTGGGATCGGCAGGCGGTGCCATTGTTCCGGATGATAACTACTGGCCCAGAATCCGGCAGATCTGCGACACTTACGATGTCCTTCTCATCGCAGACGAAGTCATGACGGGTTTCGGCCGCACCGGCAAAGCGTTCGGAGTGGACCACTGGCAGGTGATTCCGGATATCATCGCCTCTGCCAAAGGCATGGCGGCCGGATACGTTCCCACCGGCGGCATTTTTGTAAAGGAAAAAATCGTTGATGCCATCCGCAACGGCAGCGGTGCATTCATCCACGGTCACACCTACAATGCCAATCCCCTGAGCTGCAGGGCCGTGGCCTCTGTCCTGACCTACATCAAGGAAAACAACCTGATCCAGAATGTATTCGAAAACGGAAAGCGGCTGGGCGAAGGGTTATCCGCCCTTGGCAACGCCCATCCCCTGATCGGGGATGTCCGGGGCAAGGGGTTCATGTGGGCCATGGAAATCGTCCGCGACAAGGAAAGCAAGACCCCCTTTGACGCTGGGCAGAAGGCAACGGCCAAGGCCTTGGCCGCCTGCCTGGATAACGGCCTGATCGTTTATCCCGGCGGCTGCCACATCAACGGGGTTGACACAAGTATTTTCCTTGTGGCACCGCCTTTGGTGACTACGAAAGATGAGGTGGACAAGCTGCTTGACCGCCTCGATGGCGGTTTGAAGCAACTGACAGGTATGCTCTCCTAACCCCCCTCAAGCCAAAAGGCCCGGGCGATGTCTCACCCGGGCCTTTTTGATAAATTCATCCTGGCTAATCCGTTTTCAGAACGGAGAGGAAGGCGGACTGGGGAATCTCCACAGATCCCACCATCTTCATGCGTTTTTTACCCTTTTTCTGTTTTTCCAAAAGCTTTCTTTTTCTGGAGATGTCGCCACCGTAGCATTTGGCGGTAACGTCTTTCCTGAAGGCGGAAATGGTTTCCCTGGCAATGATCTTGCCGCCGATGGCGCCCTGGATGGGGATCTTGAACTGCTGCCTGGGAATCTCTTCGCGCAGCTTCTTGCAGGCGGCCCGGGCTTTGGTTTCCGCCTTGTCCCGGTGAATCAGCATGGACAGGGCATCCACGCGTTCGGCGTTGATGAGAAAATCAAGCTTGACCAGGTCAGTGGCTTCATAACCGGCAATTTCGTAATCAAATGACCCATAGCCCTGGGTGACGCTCTTGAGGCGGTCATAGAACTCGTAGACCACTTCTGCCAGCGGCAGGGTGAACTTCATCTCCATACGGTTGGAGGTGAGATACTGGTAGTTTTTGGACACCCCCCGGAATTCATGGCAGACCTGCATGACGTTGCCCATGTACTTATCCGGAACGATAATGGTGGCATCGATAACAGGCTCCCGGACCATCTGGATTTCCATGGGGTCTGGATATTCCGTGGGATTGTCGATAATGACCACATCCCCGTTGGAATAGGTCACCTCGTACTGTACCGAAGGAGAGGTGAGAATCAGGGAGATGTTGTATTCCCGCTCCAGTCGCTCTTGGACAACCTCAAGGTGGAGCAGGCCTAAAAAACCGCACCGGTATCCGAATCCCAGGGCGGCGGAGTTGTCTTTCTCAAAAATCAGGGAGGCGTCGTTGAGTTTTAGCTTTTCAAGGGCTTCGGTAAGTTCTTCATAGTCATCGGAAGCCACCGGATACATGGAGGAAAACACCACCGGTGTCGGTTCACGGAACCCGCCCAGCGCCTTATCACAGCGTTTGTCCGACATGGTCACGGTATCACCGATCTTGACATCGGATATGGTTTTGATACCTGCGATGAAATACCCCACTTGTCCTGCCACAAGCCGGTCCTGGGGGTTTCGTTTGATCTGGAACAAGCCCACCTCTTCCACCTTGTACTGGGCGTTGTTGGACATGAACTGGATCTTGTCCCCCTTGCCGATGCTCCCCTCAAAAATACGGAAGTGGACAATGGTGCCCCGGAAGGGATCGTAGTGGGAGTCAAAGATCAAGGCCTTGAAACTGCCGGTATTTTCAATGACAGGACCGGGAATATGATCCACGATGGATTGAAACACCTTGTCCACACCGGTGCCTACCTTGGCGGATACCAGAAGGGCCATCTCTGGATCCAGCCCCAGGTCCTCTTCAATCTGGTCTTTAACCCAGTCTATTTCCGCGGACGGCAGGTCAATTTTGTTGATCACCGGAATAATCTCAAGGTCATGCTCCATGGCAAGGTAGAGGTTGGCCAGAGTCTGAGCCTCCACCCCCTGGCTGGCGTCGGCCAAAATCAGGGCTCCTTCACAGGAGGCAAGGGCACGGGAGACTTCGTAGGAAAAATCCACGTGACCCGGCGTATCGATGAGATTGAGCAGATACTGGGTGCCGTCCTCCGAAGTGTAGGGCAGCGAAACGGTCTGGGACTTGATGGTAATCCCCCGTTCCCGCTCAATGTCCATGGAGTCCAGAATCTGGTCTTTCATGTCCCGTTCGTCGATAATACCGGCCAACTGGATCAGACGGTCGGACAGGGTTGACTTTCCATGGTCAATGTGGGCAATAATAGAGAAGTTTCTGATATTCTCTTGTTTAATGTTCTTGAGGTTCAATTGGGCTCCAAACTAAGAGTTGACAAACGTAGTCCTAAAAGCATATTTTTAAACATGTGTTTGTAACAATTGTGACCGGAACTGTCAAGGTTTCGGCTTCCCCGGCGTACCTGTTTCTGGAGATAAAAATGGCCCATGCCATTCTGATAGTTGACGATGATCTTGCCATAAAAGAATCGGTGGAAGAGTACTTAAGACTCCTCTCCTACGAGGTGAAAAGTGCCCGAAATGCCGATGAAGCCATTGAACTTCTTGAAGATTTCCAGGCAGACGTCGTTCTTACCGACATCATGATGCAGGGCATGGACGGACTGGAACTTACCCGGCTGATCAAGGAGAAGCATGAAGTTGATGTCATGGTTATGACAGGATACTCTGCGGATTACTCCTACGAAGAGGCCATCAAAGCCGGGGCCAGCGATTTTATCTTCAAACCCTTTCGCTTTGAAGAACTGGACTTGAGAATCAAACGGGTGCTCAGGGAAACCGCATTTAAAAAAGAGCGGGCCAAGCTTTTGGCGGAGATGGAGCAACTGGCCATTACCGATGCCCTCACCGGCCTGTACAACTCCAGGCAGTTCTTCCGGCAGATCAAACAGGAAATCAGCCGTTACCAGCGGTATGGCCGGCCCTTATCGCTTCTGATCCTGGATATCGATTTCTTCAAGCGGTACAACGATACTTACGGCCACCTGGAAGGAGATGAAGTTCTCCAGCGCATCGGCAGAATTATCTCTTCTTGCATGAGAACCATGGATACGGCATACCGGTACGGCGGTGAGGAATTTGCCATTCTACTGCCGGAAACCGCTCTGAAAAAAGCCTGTGTGGTGGGGGCCAGAATAAAGGACAATATTTCCAACGAGACGTTCACTCCGGCCGAAGGGATAACGGAGTCCGTCACTATCAGCATCGGTGCCAGTGAGCTTGAAAAGGGGGAAGACGTCACCGCCTTTATCAAACGCACGGACAAGGCCCTGTACAAATCCAAGGAAACCGGCCGGAACAAGCTGACCTATTCCCCCTGCACCGCCTGCCCCGAGGAATCCTGTCCCAATACCCCTAAGGACAACAACGACGGCGATCAGCCGGACAATACGTAAGAAGAAACCCAAAAAAAAACTGATTATACGCTGGAAATCCGCATGCTCAGGTCAACGGACCTGGCCTGATGGGTCAGGGCCCCGCAGGAAATCACATCCACACCGGTGGCCGCAATGGCGTTCAGGGTATCCAGGGATACGTTTCCTGAAGCCTCCACCACGGCCCGTCCGTCAATGAAATCCACGGCCGCGGTCATATCCTCGGGTGACATATTGTCCAGCATGATGACATCCGCTCCGGCATCCAAAGCCTGGTGGACCTCATCCATATTCGAGGTCTCCACCTCCACCTTCATGAGGTGGGAGGTTCGTTTGCGCACCGCATCAACCGCAGCCTTTATGGAACCGGCCACGGCTATGTGATTGTCCTTGATCAGGATTCCGTCATACAGGGCGAACCTGTGATTGAACCCGCCGCCGGCGCGGACCGCATCTTTTTCCAGGGTCCGCCAACCCGGTGTGGTTTTCCGGGTATCCACCAGGCGGACATTCGAGGTGTTGAGGGTGTCCACAAAGGTCCGGGTCAGGGTAGCGACACCGGACAGGCGCTGAAGAAAGTTTAGGGCCACCCGTTCTCCGATAAGCAGTCCCAAAAGATCCCCTTCAGCTTCAAATACCACATCCCCTGTCCGGACAGCATCCCCGTCCTTGAAATTCAGGGTGCAGTCAATGGAGGGGTTCACAATGCCGAATACCCTCTGGGCCACCTTTTGGCCGGCAAGGACAAAATCCTGTTTGGCGACGATAATCCCCTTTCCGGTGCGGGGCTCGGGCAATATGCTCTCTGTGGTTACATCCCCCAGCCCCGAGTCTTCAAACAGGGCGAGTCGGATAATCTGGTCGATCAGATCCATATCAGGTCTTCCTGCGGTTTTACTGCATATCCTTGATCCGCGTCAGGTTGGCGGAAATTTTATCCTGTTTTTCCTGGAGTTCGTCGTGCTGGGCTTTTACTTTGGCAATGACGGTGTCAGGTGCTTTGTCCAGGAAGCTTTCATTGTTGAGGCGCTTCTGGATACCCATGAGTTCCTTGGTGTTCTTTTCCAGTTCCTTTTCCAGCCGTTTGATCTCCTTGTCAAAATCAATCACCCCTTCCAGGGAGACAAAACAGGTGGTGTTGCCCGTTACCGAGGTGGCCGCCGAAGTGGGCAGGTTGTCGGAATCCACAAAGTACAGGCTTTCCAGGGTGGCCAGGTTGGCAATGACCGACTTGTTCTCGGCGATCAGTAGCTTCTCCTGTTCATCGGAGGTGTTGGCCAGCACCTTGATCTTCATGGAGGGCTGGATGTTCATTTCGCTGCGGATATTCCGGACCCCTGAAATCAGGCCGAACAGGAACTCCATCTGTTCTTCAGCCTTGGGATCGCGGACGGCCTTGTATACATCCTCATCGTAGGGGTAGGATGCTTTCATCACGGACCCTTCGGTTGCCGGCAGGATATGATAGATCTCCTCTGTCACGAAGGGCATGAACGGATGGAGCATCACCAGGATGTCCTCAAGCACCTTGGCCAGAACCGCCCTTGCCGCATCCCGTCTCTGGGTACCCTCTTTTTCATACAAGGCGGGTTTGGCGGTTTCCAGGAACCAGTCGCAGAACTCATGCCATACGAACTGATATACGGCGGAGGCCGCTTCGTTGAACTTGTAGGTTTCAATGCCTTCCTTGACCGCTTTTGCGGTGGCTGCGGACCTGGACAGTATCCAGCGCTCTGGCAGGGTGAGCTTGCCTCGATCGATGTCGGTATCGTTCTCGGTGATGTGCATCAGGGCAAACCGGGCGGCATTCCAGAGTTTGTTCACGAAATGGCGGTATCCTTCCACCCGGGATTCGGACATTTTAACGTCCCTTCCCTGGGCGGCAAAGGCAGCCAGGGTGAACCGGAAGGCGTCGGCACCGTACTCGTCGATAACCTTTAGGGGGTCAATGACGTTGCCCTTTGATTTGGACATCTTCTTGCCGTGCTCGTCTCGGACCAGGGCGTGGATATACACATCTTTGAAGGGCACTTCGTCTTCCATGAAGTGGATGCCCATCATCATCATCCTGGCCACCCAGAAAAAGAGAATGTCAAAGCCCGTAACCAAAACATTGGTGGGATAAAAGGTCTTCAAAAGATCGGTATTTTCCGGCCATCCCATGGTGGAAAAGGGCCAGAGTGCGGAGGAGAACCAGGTATCCAGCACATCGGTTTCCTGGACGATGTCCTTGGATCCGCAGGCCGTACATGCCGTGGGATCGGTTTCTTCGACGATGACCGCCTTGCAGTCCGGGCATTTCCATACCGGGATGCGATGCCCCCACCAGATCTGGCGGGAGATACACCAGTCCCGGATGTTGTCCATCCATTCAAAATAGGTCTTGGACCAGTTATCAGGAATGATCCGTGTTTCCCCGGAGCGGACGGCTTGGGAGGCTTTTTCGGCCAGGGGACCGACCTTGACGAACCATTGTTTGGAAATGGAGGGTTCCACGTCGGTATGGCAGCGATAGCAGTTGCCCACGGAATGTTTCAGGGGTTCTTTCTTCTCCAGCAACCCCAGTTCGGCAAGGGCCTCAACCGCCTGCTTGCGGCATTCGAACCGGTCCAGCCCCTGGAATTTGCCGGCCTCCCCATTCATGATGCCGTGATCATCGATGACCTTGGGCCGTGGCAGGTTATGCTTTTCGCCCAGCACAAAGTCGTTGGGATCGTGGGCCGGCGTCACTTTCAGGGCCCCGGTGCCGAACTCGGTATCCACATACGTATCCTTAATGATGGGGATGGTCCGGTCGGTGAGGGGGAGAACCACCTCAGTTTCTGCCATATCCTTGAATCTGGGATCCTCGGGATTCACCGCAACGGCGGTATCACCGAACATGGTTTCCGGCCGGGTGGTGGCCACGGTCAGGCCTTTTTTCTGGCCCTTGAAGGGGTAACGGATGTAATAGAGGTAGGCGTCCTTTTCTTCGTATTCAACTTCCAGATCCGCCAGGGCGGTCCGGCATCT
>CAJWHT010000077.1 GCA_913041495.1 uncultured Desulfobacteraceae bacterium
TCTCGGGCAGTCGCGGGAGGGCCTGGACCCGGCCCTCGCGCAGCAGCGCGGCCCGCCGCCTCGCGTAGAGCGCCCGAGCGGCCTCGTGCAGCCGGGTGTCCAGCCTGTTCGCCTCTCTGATGCGCTCCAGCGTCGCCTCCGGGATCCTCTTCCGCGCCTCCTTGGAGAACCGCACCATCACGCCGCCCCCCGCGACGCCCGCCGCCGGCTGCACGAGCTTCCGGAGGGTCATCAGGCGCTTGGTGCGGGCCTCCCGGTGTTCGGCCATGTGCCCATGGTGCTGGGTTCCGACAAATCACGGCTCAGCAAACGCCACGGTGCCATGTCCGTGGGGGAATACCGGAAAATGGGATTCCTGCCCGACGCCATGCTCAACTACCTGGTCCGCCTGGGGTGGTCCCATGGGGATCAGGAGTTTTTCACCAGGGAAGAGCTGATCGAAAAATTTGACCTGGAACACCTGGGCCGGTCCCCGTCCATGTTTGATACGGATAAACTGACGGCCCTCAATGCCAAACATATCCAGAAGAAAAATCCTGGAGAACTGGCCGGTGAACTTCTGCCCCACCTGGCAGAGCTTGGTATCGACGCAGCGGATGATGCCTTTACACGCGATGTTGTGGAAACCTTGCAGGCCAGAAGCAAAACTCTTGTGGAAATGGCCCAGGGTGCGGCTTTCTATTATATAGATGAAATCACCTATGAGGAAAAAGCAGCCAAAAAATTCCTAAAGCCCGAGACCGCGGATCTGCTGAACCGGTGCGCAACAAACATTGAGGCCCTGGCGGACTACACCCATGACAGCCTTGAAACCCTTTTTAAATCCGTCATGGAAGACACAGGCCTTGGGTTCGGCAAAATCGCCCAACCCCTCAGGGTGGCGGTTACCGGAACAACAGTCAGCCCCGGCATATTTGAGATGCTTCTGGCGCTGGGTAAAGATAAAACCGTTGACCGGATCAAAAAAGCGGCTGGTTTTGCAGCGTCAAAAACCGCTGACGGACAATAAACCCAATCTTTAAGACGGGGGCTTTTGCCCCCGTCAATCCCTAATCAACAAATACCACCCCACTATACCCCACAAAACTGTCGGACTGTGATTTTTCAAAGCTCGTGGCATAGGCGACACAAATACCTTTGCGGGCCCCCGCCCGCTGACATGCCGCCGTAGCGCCAGCAGCCGCACCGCTGCAGCACATGTTCTTCCGGGACAATCCCTGGTTTAAAATTCCGCCAACATCCATTGCTTCCATAGCCCGGATCGCCCCGGCGTCGTTGTCATCCGTCACCCAGCCCACGGCGGAAGGAACGCTGCCGGCCGGTTCAAACCCGAAATTCGGGCCGTAGTGGGTCATGTCGGTTGATCCGATGACCCGGAAGGTCCGCCCAAGATCCCGGGCAACATCAACGGCGGCGTGCCCGATCTGTTCGGCCATCGCCGTCGGCGGCACCCCGCAGATGACAATATGGCTGTCCGGAAAAAAATGACGTATGAAGGGAAATTGAAGCTCAAGGGTGTTTTCATTCGGAAATGAATCCGGGGAAAGGCTTTGAATCCGATGCCCGGCTTCGGAGAGTCGCAGGACCAATTGCACCGTTAGATCAATGTCCACGGGAATATTTCCCAGCGGGGTTTCCACCTCTCCGTGGGCCAGAACAAAGGCCCGGGAGGTGGGGTGCATATGGGCGCCGAACAACAGGATCGTATTAATTGGAGTATCAGGAACAAGAGAGGAGATCACCCGGCAGGCTATGCCGCCGGAGTACACCCACCCCGCATGGGGCACAATACCGCCGAACAAAGTTCCGGCGGCGCCAGCCTCCTGCACGGCATCTTTGTGGCCCGCATTTGCTTTTGATAAAAAATCCCGGATGGCGGATTGACATGCGCCTGAAGTTCCCGGGTACCATGATCCGGCAAAGGCCGCTCGTTTGATTGTGGTTTCAGCCATACCCCTCTCCTTTCTGGGCACAGGGAAAGGCGGTGAAAACACCCTACCCCAGTTTTTCTTTAACCTTGGTCCGCAGCCATGACAGCCAAGGCTCAAACCCCTCTTCTGTTTTAGCGGAGATCTCAAATACCGGCATCCCCGGATGGACGTTTTTCATGTTTTCCACGGCCAGGGGGGCATCAAAGTCCAGATAGGGAAGCAGGTCGATCTTGTTCAGAATGGCGGCATCCGCCACCTGAAACATCAAGGGATACTTCAAGGGCTTGTCTTCCCCTTCCGTTACACTGAGCACCACGGCCCTGGCATCTTCCCCGATGTCAAACTCCGCCGGGCAGACCAGATTCCCGATATTCTCCACGATGAGCAGATCCAGGTCCTCGCACCCCAGCTTCCTTGCAGAATCCTCGATCAGATGGGCAGCCAGGTGGCAGTCCCCCCCAAACTGGTCCGTATTGATCTGGGTCACCTTGGCGCCGGTCACCTGGAGACGGTCCGCATCATTGGTGGTGCAGACATCCCCGACAATGACGCCCACACGGATCTCGGGCATGAGCTTGCCTAAAGTTTTGCAAAGGGTCTCCGTTTTACCTGAGCCCGGGGATGACATCATATTCAGGACAAAGACCTTCTGATCCCTGAACCAGTTCCTGTTCTTATCCGCTTCGGTTTCGTTTTTCTGAAGCACCCGCTTCTGAATATTGATTTCCATTCCTAATGTATTCCTGTACTTTTTTAAATTCTGTTAAATACGCTCGTTGCAGTGATCAATCCGCAAGCTCCATGGAGGAAATTTCAATTTCCCTGCCGGAAATCAGCGTCACCTTGGCATCACTGCAGTCCGGACATTTGAACATGGGGGTATCAGCCTCCCATTCCCGGCTGCAGCTTTGACACCGGATCACGATGGGCACCTCCTCGATCACAAGCCGTACCCCCTCCAAAGGCGTATCCTTGGTGACAATTTCAAGGCAGAAGGTCAGGCTGTGCTCCACCACGGAAGCCAGCTTTCCGATTCTCAGGTTCAAGATTTCCACCCTGGGATTTTCCATATCTTCGGGAATGGCATCCAGCGCAATCTGCACCAATTGTTCTGCGATACCCATTTCATGCATGATCCGCCTCCTGTTGCCTGTCAGAAAAAAACTGCCGCTTGAACTCAAGAAATCTGTCCGCTCTTATTGCATCTCGTATTTCAGCCATGAGGTCAAGGTAATAATACAGGTTGTGAATGGTATTGAGCCGGTAAGACAAAAGCTCCCTGGACTTATACAGGTGGCGCAGATAGGCCCTGGTGTAGTTTTGACAGGTATAACAACCGCAGGTATCATCAATGGGCCGGTCGTCCAGCCGGTACTTTGCATTGGGGATATTGATGTCGCCGAAACGGGTGAACAATTTACCGTTCCTTGCGTTTCGCGAGGGCATGACACAGTCAAACATATCGCAGCCCATCCCGGACAGGGTCACAAGATTCTCAGGGGTTCCCACACCCATGATGTAGCGGGGTTTATTCCGCGGCATCAGGGGCAGGGTATGATCCGCCATTTCATACATCACCTCCGTGGGTTCCCCCACGGATAATCCACCGATGGCAAACCCGGGAAAATCGATGGCTGTTATCTGCTCAACAGACAAGGACCGCAGCTCTTTATACATGCCGCCCTGGACGATGCCGAACAGGTTATTCACCCTACCTTTTTCCTCCCAATGATCATGCCCCCTTTTGGCCCAGGCCGTGGTCATGTTCAACGCATCCATGGTCTGCTTTTCAGTGGCCGGATGGCCCATGCACCAGTCCAGGGACATCATAATATCAGAGCCCAAAATCATCTGGATATCCACCGCCTTTTCAGGGGAGAAAAAATGACGGGAGCCGTCGATGTGGGATTGGAATTTCACCCCCTCATCCGTGAACTTGGCAAGCTTTGCCAGAGAGAAAAACTGGAACCCGCCGGAATCGGTGAGCATGGGTTTGTCCCAGGAAATAAATTTGTGCAGCCCCCCCATGGGCTCAATCACCTCACACCCCGGCCGAAGGTAAAGGTGATAGGTATTGCCCAAAATAATCTGGGCACCGCAGTGGTCCAGGTCTTCTTTGGAAACACCTTTCACCGACCCCACCGTGCCCACGGGCATAAAAATAGGGGTTTCTATGGTACCGTGGGCCGTTGTAATTTTCCCCAGCCTTGCACAGTCAGAAGCCTCCCCGGAAGTCCCATTGTCTTTAAAAAGTTCAAACGTCAGCATTATATAATTTAAGTCATCTTTCGGTTTGTATGAAAGAACCAAACAATGCGTTGAATTCTTTCATGGTTTGTTGTGGGTATGGCCGTTATTCGATGAACATGGCATCGCCGTAGCTGAAAAAACGGTACTTTTCCGCCACGGCAGTCTCGTAAGCCGCAAGCATCTTTTCCCTTGAGTAAAAGGCGGAAATAAGCATCAGCAGCGTGGACTTTGGCAAATGAAAATTAGTGATCATGGCATCCACACATTTAAAATTGTACCCGGGATAAATAAAAAGATCGCATTGGCCTGAAGCCGATGCAACCCTACCGTTCTCATCCGCCAGGAACTCCAGCGTCCTGACAGAAGTGGTTCCAACGGCGACCACACGGCCGCCTTCGGCTTTGGTTTGGTTGATACGGTCAGCCACTTCTTTTGATACCGTGAAAAATTCAGAGTGAATATCATGGTCACGGATATCATCCACCCGCACCGGAACGAAGGTGCCGTATCCCACATGGAGGGTGAGCTCCGCCACCCCCACGCCTTTGGCACGCAGATCAGCCATCAGCTCTTTTGTAAAGTGAAGTCCGGCAGTGGGGGCAGCCACCGCCCCTTCGGTGCGGGCATACACGGTTTGGTAATCGGCTTTATCCTTTCCATCAAGCCGCTCATCTCCCTCCATCCTTTTTATATAAGGCGGCAGGGGAATCCGGCCGGCGTCCTTCAACCGGTTGACAAAATCTTGGCCGCCCTCAAATTCCACTGTTGAGATCCTGTCATTGTGCGTAACAATCCGTGCAGTGATACCGCCGTCCATATAAAGCACACTTCCCGGTTTCGGACGCCGGGACGCCCGTATCAGGCAATCACACTGAAACAGACCGGTTCTGTCCAGATGCGCCATTCCCGCAGCATAGTCGATGATAAGAATTTCCACCTGGCCGCCGGTTTCCTTTTGCCCCATAAGCCTGGCCGGGATGACTTTGGTATTGTTCACCACCAGAAGGTCACCCGGGTTCAGAAACCCCAGGATATCGGTAAAGCAATGATGGGAAAGATCTCCTGTTCCCCGGTGAACACGCAACAGCCGTGAGCGGCTCCTGTCCGCACAGGGGGCCTGGGCGATCAACTCCTCCGGCAATGTATAATCATAGTCAGACAACCCGTACATTACCGCCCTCCCCCGGCCAGGTAGACGACACCTAACCCCGCCAGCATCATAAAAAAGCCGAACCGCCGCAAGGTGGCATCATCCAGGCCCAGAACAACAGAGACCATTCGGCGCATCTTTGCGGGAAAGGCAAAATAGGGCAGGCCTTCGACGATCATGACCATGCCCATGACACATAAGAAAAATTTCATGGAGATTTTTCCTTGTTATTCCTTGTATTTATAAATCCAACAGCTCCTTCTTTTATATTTTTGGGTCTCGTATTGCAATAAAAATTATATTGATTAATCAAAATATCAGGGTTATAAAGAAAGGCTATTGTGAATTAAATTATGGAAAATCAAAGGAATAGAAAATATTTATGGCATTTGAAACCGTTATCGGTCTTGAGGTCCATGCCCAGTTAAAAACCCGGACCAAAATCTTCTGTAGCTGCTCCACGGAATTCGGGAAATCCCCCAATGCAAATACCTGCCCGGTGTGCACCGGAATGCCCGGTGTTCTCCCCGTACTGAACCGGCAGGCCGTCACCTTTGCCATCAAAGCTGCCCTGGCCACCAATTGTAAAATTGCCAGGGAAAGCCGGTTCGACCGGAAAAACTATTTTTATCCGGATCTGCCCAAGGGATATCAGATTTCCCAGTACGCCGCCCCCATTGCTGAACACGGCCACCTGGATATCGAAACATCGGCCGGGCAGAAAACCATTGGGATCACCCGCATCCATATGGAAGAAGACGCCGGCAAACTGATCCATGATCCCCACCGGGCCAAAAGCATGGTAGATCTAAACCGGACCGGTGTCCCCCTGATCGAGATAGTCAGCGAACCCGATCTCCGATCTGCTGAAGAAGCCGGCGCCTACTTAAGAAAGCTTCACGCCATCCTCAAGTACATTGATGTCTGTGACGGCAACATGGAACAGGGCAGCTTCCGCTGCGACGCCAATATCTCCCTGAGACCCGTGGGACAGGAAGAATTCGGCACACGGACCGAACTGAAGAACCTCAACTCCTTTAAAAATGTAGAAAAGGCCATCCGCTTTGAGGTGGAGCGCCAGACCTACGTGCTGGAGGCCGGAGATAAAGTTATCCAGGAAACCCGACTCTGGGATCCCGACCGCAATAAGACCGCCTCCATGAGAGGAAAAGAAGAAGCCCATGATTACCGCTATTTTCCCGATCCCGACCTGGTCCCCCTCATTGTTGAGGATGACTGGATCCAATCGGTGGCAAAAGAGATGCCCGAGTTGCCGGACGAAAAGAAGGCAAGATTCGTAAAAGCGTATAAGCTTTCCGAATATGACGCAGAAGTACTCACTGCAAACATCGACATGGCCAACTTCTTCGAAGAAACGGTCCGCCCCCTTACAAATATCAAACAGGCCGCCAATTGGACCATGACCACACTGATGGGCATGCTCAATGCAAAAGGCCTTGATATCAGCAACTCACCGGTATCTGCAACGGCATTTTCCGAACTCCTTGCCCTTATCGAGAAAGGCAGCATCAATGCCAATGCCGCTAAAACCGTATTTGAAGAGATGACGGAAACAGGCAAGGCAGCGGCTGCCATTGTTAAGGAAAAAGGCCTGGAACAGGTGTCTGACCAATCCGAACTCGAAGGCCTGGTGGAGGAAGTCATCCGGGAAAACCCGGAAGAAGCCGAAGCTTACCGGAACGGAAAAACCAAGCTGTTCAGCTTTTTCATGGGCCAGATCATGAAAAAAACCCGGGGCAAAGCTGACCCTAAAGTTGTCGGCCCTTTGATTAAATCAAAACTATAAGAGGAAATCAACCGTGACACAAACTCAAAGCGCCGGCCGGATTATCACGGCTGTTATCATTACCGCGTTTATGCTGACAGGCACACCACTTCTGGCAAAAACGCCTACCACATTCGCCGTCCTGCCATTTACCATAAATGCCAATAAGGACATGTCATACGTTCCAAAAGGAATCAGCCGGATGTTTTACTCCAGACTGTCCTGGCCAGACAAGGTTCAAGTTATAAAACCCAATAAGATAGCCGCAGTTCTGAAAGACTTTCAAGGTCGGCCTGAAAACGAGATCGTTAAAGCCGTTGCCGATAAGACAGGCAGCCAATACATTCTTTCAGGCTCCGTTACCCAGGTTGCCGGCTCATTCAGCATTGACGCCCGTGTTTTTGATATTGAAAACAAACGGTATATGTCCTTTTTCGAACAATCCAAGGAAAGTGACGACCTGATTGAGAGAGTAGATAGAATTGCAGCCTCAATCAACAATAAAATTTTTGAAAGAAACACCTTGACCTGGAATAAGATGGAACAGGAAAAGCGAAAAAAACTGAACGATTATAAACGGAAAAACCCCCAACATCTCATGAAACTTCCCCCCGGTTATCAGCCGGATGAAAATGTGGGATGGAAAGTCTGGAAATACCTGTTTTAAGGGTTTTAGAAATAATAATATCCGCACATCATCATTCATAAAGCCAATTTATAAACAACCATAAAATAGATGGACCATGTACAACAAAAAAAATTATATAGATCGTCATTCCAATACCGAATACTCTGCAAAGAGCATTATTGATTTACTAATCAATGAGATCAATGAAATAAATTCCTGTGTTGATGTTGGTTGTGGTGTCGGTACTTGGTTGGCTGAATTAAACAAAAGAGGAGCATCTCGAATTCAAGGAATAGAGGGAACCTGGTTAGCAGAATCACATATTGTTATTCCTCCTGAATGTATTAAAAAATATGATTTAAATAAAAGAATTATTTTAAATTCAACTTATGATCTCGCTATTTCGTTAGAAGTTGCAGAACATCTTTTACCCGAGAGAGCAAAAAGCTTTGTCGATGATCTTTGTAATTTATCATCAATTATCCTGTTTTCTGCTGCTGTTCCGGGACAAAAGGATAAAACACATATAAATGAACAATGGCCTGAATATTGGGCATCTTTGTTTAAAGAGCGAGGATACAATGCTTATGATTTTATCAGATGGAAAATATGGAATGACGAACATATTCCTTATTGGTACAGGCAAAACATTATTTTGTATATAAACAAATCAGTTAACATAAATGAAAATATTAAAAAATCTCTTTGTGATTCACCATTGTCCGTTGTCCATCCTATTTTATTAAAGTCTCAAAGTGATCTTTCTGTTGGGCAAGCACTTAAAATAGCAGGCATCAGTTTAATAAATTCTCTTAAAAAAAAGTTTTAAAATGACCATTATAGAGGATGTTGAAACCAATTAAATACATAGTACGTCATAAGTCTCCCAGGTGCTTGTAGTTTATCTGTTCGACGTATCTACTATTTTGTGGAAAGCTCGTCCGCCGTCCGCCGCAATGAAGAGGTAAAAAAGGCCCGGTAAAATACAAATTTACCGGGCCTTTCCTGACAAAAACAGGCGTAGGAAAAAACTGATTTAGGTCAAATCAGACAGAATTAAAAGTTAATCTGCCATTTAATAGCGAAGTATCTAACGTAAGGCTCTGTATCGCCTTCATTGGAATCATGAATACCGAATTCAGGTGTCATGAAAACCCCAGGCGCAAAGAAAATCGTGGACTGCAGATAGAATGTATCCGCATCATTCTTTTCCGTGCCGGAGCGATCCAGTTCGGTGCTAACATAACCGTAACCCGCTTCCAGATAGAGCCCTTTTCGAATTTCATAACCAGCTACAATAAGGGCGGCAAGCGCATCGTTATCTGTGAGGGCAACAGTTCCCGTTGCTGAGCCTTCATCCCACTCGGCAAAGCCCCAGCCAAGACCGTCAAAGGTTGAAGTGTTTGCATTTTCAGTGGTGGACCAGAGAGATCCGCTGACCAGGATATCTGCCAGATTACCGACATTCTGCCCCCCCCATACATTGCCTTTGAAATATGCTTTGCCTACGTTAAAGCGTCCGCCCAGAGCAAGTACATAGGAGTTGACATCGTAAGTGGTGTTATTATCAACAACATCAAATGTCTGATAGCCGCCAGCGACAGCGATATGACCATTATCAAAATCGTATTTGTACTTGGCCTGGATATTGGGGAATTGCACCTCTGTTTCAGGCGCGTTCAAAGCGTTACCCAGACCACCAACTGTTCTCTGGGTTGTTTCGAAACGATGGGCGACAACATCTCTGGGTTCAACCAAAGCAATCTGGAAATTGCCGAAGGTAAGACGAATCATTGCCTCACGCTGACCGTAAAGCATACCGAAGGTACTCATGTTATGGTCGCCCTTTCCTAAAGCATCGATACTGTACACCTGATTAGAATAGGGAAAAAGGAGTGGAGTATAATGCTTGCCAACACCCAGAGAGCCAGCACCGAAGTTCCACTCACCCCAGAGGATACGAACATTGGAATTTCCGCTTAATGTGCCATATTCAAAACGGCCCGTGAGAGAATCACTAACCTTGACATTGGCGCCAATTCGTGCGTTGCCATATAGCTTTTGCTCATAGTTTTCTGTGTCTTCACCAGTGGCCAAACCTAGAGCTGCGCCTCCTGATGTGAACGGGTTATTATCAAACTCGGAATAGCTTGTGTTCACACGTGCGCTGCCGTAAAAATTCCATTCAGCAGCCCAAGCGGCAGAGCCGCTCAGAAAAACAAGTAATGCAGCCATCGCCATTAATTTTTTCATCTTTTCTCCTTTTTGTAGTATTGTCACTCCATTTTCCCACACCTTAAAAACAAAGTGCTCCTTTTAAACACCTGTTTTTTTCAAGGAAAAGACCAAGCGTTCCTTTTATAAACGCTGTTTACAAAATCAATTAACCAGATTGCCCCCCTATGTGTCAACAACTTTCACAACATTTTTTTACAAATTCTTCACACTTTTAAGCATATAAAAAATATAAATGATCCTGATCGGTGCCCCGATCCGTATTATTAGAAGTTACAATCAATAGAATAACCTCCGCCAGGGTTCATTCTCGGTTTTCAATGAGACGAATCACCCAAGTAATATCATGCATTTTAGCCACCGCCCCCCTCCTTCTTTCGGAGTAATCCGGTTTGTTCCGATTTAAAAAAACACTTGAATTATTCATTACGCTTGAAGGATTCAAAAGCATTACATTTCACACCATTCAGATAAGCTTCGGAGAAGAACACCACATCTTTTGGGCAAAAAAAATGGGCTGATGATCGAATTGACCATCAGCCCACGTTTATCAGGCAGCATATGTGTTTGGTATTAGGCTTACTTCTAAATTAGAAGTTGATCTGCCATTTGGCACCGAAGTAAGTTGTTTCGGTGTCGCCGTCTTCTTCGCCGTCGATAACACCGAGTTCAGGAACAACGAAAACACCAGGTGCTAAGGTGACGGTTGCATTGATGTAGTAAGAAGAAACTTCATCTTCATCAGTAGCATCATCAAGATCGGTTTCAGCATAGCCGTAGCCCATTTCAGCAGTGATCATGTCGTTGAACTTGTAGCCGGCAACCAGGAGCCAACCAAAGGCGTCGTTGTCCAGCAGACGGGCTCTGTTAGTAGTATCAACTGCGGCAAGACCATCATCCCATCCATTGTCGCCGTCTACGGAGATGGCGATCAGGTTGCCAACGTTCTGACCAGCAAAGAAGTTACCATTGATGAATGCAGCACCGAGATCAAGTTGACCGCCGACAGCAAGAACGTAGGAATCAACGTCATAAGTATTGTTGCTGTTGTTGTCAGTCAGCTCATAAGAGTTGTAACCACCAGCTACCTGCATGGTCACTTTGTCGAAAGAAGCGGTGTATTTGGCTTCGATGGCAGGAATGTTTACTTCTGTGGAGTAGTCAGTAGAACCACCAACAACCTGGAGGGCAGTAATTTCGCTTGCGTCAGGGGCAACCAGAGCAATCTCGAAAGTACCGAACTTCAGTCTGAGCATTCCATGACGACCGGAATAAACACCACCCTGGGCCAGCAGGTCGTTGTCAGTTCCGTAAACCTGGTTGGAGTAGAACCAGTTCAGGGGAGTGTAAGTCTGACCTACGAGGAAGGTACCTGCGCCGAAGTTCCATTCGCCATAGAGCTTACGAATGTTGGCGTTGCCGCCGGAAGCGCCGTACTCAAAGCCACCAGTCAGTTCGTCAGATACTTTTACAGAGGCACCGATACGGGCGTTGCCCTGAAGGCCCATGTTAAAGTTGTCTGTATCAACACCATTAGTTTCTTCTTCTACCTGGAAAGTGGAAACACGGGCAGAACCGTAGAAGTTCCAGTCTGCTGCAAGAGCAGAACCTGTCATAAGCATTGCAGAAATAGCAATAGCTGCGATAATTTTTTTCATCTTTTTCTCCTTTAAATTATTACTGCCTGATGCCTGCGCCACCCCCTCCTTTTAAAGGACCAACGCAGATTGATTTATAATAAAACTAATTTTCTTAAAAAAAGTCAATCATTTTTTACATTTGCAAATACTATTTTAATTTATACGAAATAATGTTTGTGGATTTGTCTTTGGAAAGGATGGCCATTTTTGTCCTGCCGACCACCGAAACCAGAAGTTCAGGCACCTGGTCGCCATCCACATCAACCAGGTTGATATCGGATATCCACCCTTGTACCGGCACGGTTTGAAAAACAGGCGCCATTGCAATCCCATTCCATTCCATCATCTCTATGTATCCTTCTTTAAACCGTTTATATCGCCCAATCATTCCACCGCCTACTTCCGAATTTTTGACCACAATCGCTTTAGGCTTTTCCTCATCCCCCATTGCGTGAAAGATGATCCGAGGGTTAAAATATACCCGATCCCGGAAAGAGGCATCCGCATCATTTTGCGGCATCAACCAGACGGTATTCGATTTCCCGTATTTGGTAGTACTGGACCAGAGTTCACTTCCTGCAGCATCAATGGCAACTAAGCGGTGATGTCGGTTTATCGACAGGTATTCATCCCAGGCATCCTGAACAACGGGTCCTTTAGCCAATGAAAGGACATTGGTCCCCCTTGGCATACGAAGGCGTTTAACTTTATTGTACTGGTCACCATCTGCACTCATCGTATATATCCGCCCGGAAAACGGATCTTCATCCCGATTCTGACCTATCAGCACATTGTTATGTTGTTCATTTTGGATAACCCTGTAGTATACAGCCTGGTCTTCTAACAGTATCTTGTAGTTAGAGCCGTTGTATTCGACAACAGAAGATGCCAGGGTATCTTTGTGCACCGTCATTGCCGTAACAAAAATTTCCGGATAACCGTTTCCATTGATATCAGCAACGTCCAAGCTCACGACCTTTATGTGTGAGGCCAGTTCCACAGATCCTTCCTGGACAAGCATCTGGCCGTCGAAATGGTACATAAAAAGCTGATTATCCGTTGCTGCCACAACCTCTACGGTACCGTCCTTGTCCACATCACCGCTGGACAACCCACGAATGACGTCATCCATCTTAAAATGGGTGGAAAACCCCTGAGACCGGGTGGTCATCAGCCCGCCGCCGTATACGCTTACACCGCCAGCATTATGCAGGCCGCCCGGTGCAGGCGGTTCCTGGGGTACCGGTTGGGCGTAAAGTTCGTTGTTAATACGGCGGCCAAACATCTTCAGGTTGACGTCACCGGCAAAGCTGTTCACCAGAGGGATGACATCTCCCATACTGTTGCTCTGCTCGAAAAAAGAAAGGGTTTCCTTCTGGCCGTTCACATCCACCATGCTCCCGTCCAGACTCACGCTTTCCCCAAAATGGGTGAGGCTGCCGAACAATACGAAATCGACACCCAGATTAGCGCCAATAATTCTCGCCTTGGCCTCGTTGAGATCACCTTTGGTCAGATCGGAACCCTGGGCTTCAGCCAAGGCGTTTTCCACGGTTTCCCTGTCCAGGACATCCACTTTGCCGGGATCTGACAGACGGGAGGACAGCATGGAAAACAGACCATTTTGAAGAAATCCAAGATCCTGGGGAGAGTTCATCTTAAACGGAACTACAGCCACCGTTTTGGCGTCCTTGCAAAAAGCGGTGCCGGTCGTGAGGATTACCAGGACTGCCAATAGAGACAGAACCAGCCCCTTGCATACGCGTTTGGATGTTAACATAGTTTACCCTTTCTATTGTTCATAAAGTCATCGGGACCGCCGCAAAGGCGTGGCTCCCGATCTATCTTTTACGTATAATTTATTCAGCATTCAAGCATAGATTCGTTAAAAAATGTACCGGAATTATATATAGTATCCGCGGACATCACACAACCCTTTTGAACAGCTTTTCAAGCTGATACGCATCAAAGGAAAGCAGAATCGGTCGGCCGTGGGGGCAGTGCATAGGATTGTCGCAGCGCCACAAATCCGTTATCAGCTTCTCCATTTCCTGTTGATTCATGGGTTTGTTGGCCCGGATCGCCCGGTGACAGGCCATGGTGACAAGACAGCCGTCCAGCCAGTCGTCTTTTGCACCGGCCCGGTTATCACGGCTTAGTTGCTCTATCATTTCAAGAATCATGGTCCGGATCGACCGCTCTTTCACCAGGACAGGAACGGATTTAATGACGAAGCTTGCCCCGCCGAACGGCTCGATATTCACTCCCAGCGCCGCCATTTCATCCAAAGAACCGGACAGGATATCGGCCTCCCTGTGGGTGAGTTCAAGCACCTCCGGAACCATCAGGTCCTGGCTCTGAATGCCCAGGGTCCGATGCCGTTTTTTAAGGCGTTCGTAAACCACCCGTTCGTGAGCGGCATGCTGATCAACCAAGACCATATGCCCCTCTTTTTCCAATACGATATAAGTCCCCAGCACCTGACCGACTATCCGGGTTTCCGTCACGTCTTTCTGCGCAGGCGCATTATCCTCAGGCTCCCGGATAAGATCCGGCCCCTCCAGCCCTCCTGGCATATTTACGTCACTGCCAGATGCATCGCTCTGCCCGCGCTTATAATTTTCAACACTCCCAGAAACCTTCGGGCGAGACTTGGCAAAAGACTTACCGGGGACTATGCCTGACCATTTGATTTCCCCCTGGGCCACTTGCGGTGACACGGGTTGCCGGAGAACTGTTTTTCCGTAGACAACCGGTTCCTTTTTCTCTTTCTCAAGGCCGGAATCAAGTCGGCCTGATGTCGATGTATGTTGTCCAGATTCATCAGGCTCAGAAGCGTTGCCCCCACCGAATCCGCCCACAAAACTCACAGGTCCGGATCTGGCATAGGTGATGGCATCGGCCTGGGCGTCAGCGAGCGCCTTTTCCACGGCGCGCCCAAGAAGCCTGTAAACCGGTTGAGGCATAAGGAATTTTATTTCCCGCTTGGTGGGGTGCACATTCACATCCACCTGTTCAAAGGGCAGCTCCACACAGATAACCCCCATGGGATACCGCCCCTTCATGATCCGCCCCCGGTATCCCTGAAACAGGGCAGCCACCATCCCCCGGTCATGGACCAGGCGGTGATTCACAAAAAGATAAATCCGGTTCGGCGTACTGCGGGTAACGGCCGGATTGGCACACACCCCGGTAATCTTAACCGCCCCTTCATCTGCCTCAAGGGGATAGAGGTTGTCTGCCGCATCTTTGCCCAGTACCATCCGGGCCCGCTGAATCAAATCCTGGCCCGGCGGGAAGTTGCGCACCAATTTTTTATTTAAAAAAAGGCGGAACCCGATGTCGGGATTGCCCATGGCCAGGCCTGACACGGCGTCCGATATATGACTGGTTTCCGTACTTTCCGCCTTTAAAAACTTCCTGCGGGCCGGGGTATTGAAAAAAAGCTGCCGGACTTCCACCATAGTCCCCGGCGGGGCACCGGCGTCTGCTACTTTTTTCAGTTTCCCCCCGTCGATGTCGATGCGGGTCCCGGAATCCTTGTTCTGTGGACGGGATACCAGAGTGAACTTTGACACAGATGCAATGGAAGGCAGCGCCTCCCCGCGGAACCCGAATGTGGAAATGGAAAACAGATCGTCTTTGGAAAAAATTTTGGAGGTGGCGTAGCGCTCAACCGCCAGCATGGCCTGGTCCCGCACCAGGCCAACACCGTTATCCGAAATACGGATCAGGGAGCGGCCGCCCTTTTCAATCTCAATGGTAATCCGATCCGCTCCTGCATCCATGCTGTTTTCAACCAGTTCTTTTACCACGGACGCCGGCCGCTGGACCACTTCACCTGCCGCAATCTGGTTGGACAGGATCTCCGGCAGGATACGGATTGTCTTCATACCCGAATCGATACGCTACTCCTGTTCGTCCCGGATAAAACGGAGAAGAAATTCAGAATCCTTCGGGCTTAAGTCAAACCTGAAAGCCGCCTCATCTGCAAGCGCAGTAAGACCTTTAGAGGGATCTGCCTTCCGTTGTTCGGATACCCACGCAATCGCCTTTTTCAACGCTTCGCCCTGGGGCTTGATGTTTGCCATACAGACCTCCTTAAATGATTAAACGCCGACAGCCCGCCTAAAGCTCCGGAAACGCCGCCTTAAAGCCTGTGGCAGCCCCGACGCTCTGTTCAAATCCGAAGCCCGCCCGGATCAATGAAAGCTCGTCAAACCGCTTGGCCATCATCTGGATACCGATGGGCAGCCCTTTACCGCTCAAGGCGGCGGGTACGGAAATACCCGGCACCCCGGCCATATTGGCGGACAGGGTAAATATATCGGTCAGGTACATGGTCAGGGGATCTTCGGTATTTTCGCCAATCCTGAAGGCCGGGGTGGGCGCCACAGGAGACAGGATAATGTCACAGGTGTCAAAGGCCTTGTCGAAATCCTGCATGATCAGCGCCCGAACCTGGGATGCCCTGCCGTAATAAGCATCGTAATATCCGGCAGACAATGCATAGGTGCCGATGATAATGCGGCGCTGCACCTCAAGGCCGAATCCGGTTGATTTTGTCCGCTTGTACATATCAATCAGATCATCGGCACTGTGATCCCTAAATCCAAAGCGCACCCCGTCGAACCGGGCCAGGTTGGCACTGGCCTCACAGGGGGCAATGATGTAGTAAGCCGCCACCACATACTCGGTGTGGGGCAGGGAAACCTCCCGGATCTCAACACCAAGGTCCGTCAAAATATTTTTGGCGCTGTCGAACATGGCGGCCACTTCGGGGTCGATTCCTTCCACATTGGAAAATTCTTTGGGAATCCCGGCAACCATCCCCTTCAACCCTTCTTTGCGGAACAGGTCCAGGCCGGCGGAGAAATCAGGCACCTCATTGCGGGCAGAGGTGGAGTCTTTGGGATCGTTGCCGCAGATCAGATTCATCATCATGGCCGCATCGGTGACATCCCGGGTGATGGGCCCGATCTGATCCAGGGAAGACCCGTAAGACACCAGCCCATAACGTGAGACCCTGCCGTAGGTAGGCTTTAATCCCACCACCCCGCAGTGAGATGCCGGCTGGCGGATGGAGCCGCCCGTATCCGTTCCCAGGGCACCGGAACAGAAGCCTGCGGCTACGGCCGCGGCAGAGCCACCGGAAGATCCGCCCGGTACATGGTCGGTATTCCATGGATTCCGGGTGAGTTTAATACTGGAATTTTCCGTGGAGGATCCCATGGCAAATTCGTCCAGGTTGGTCTTTCCGATCAGTACCGCATCTTCGGACTTGAGCTTCTCCACAACAGTGGCATCGTACTGGGGCACAAAATTGTCCAAAATCTTTGAGGCGCAGGTGGTTTTAACCCCCTTGGTGCACAACAGGTCTTTGAGGGCAACGGGAATACCGGTGAAGGTTGCCTGGCGGCCTGCTGAAATGCGAGCATCTGCTGCCTTGGCCTGGGAGATCGCAAGGTCGGCATCCACAGTGATAAATGCGCCGATGCGTTCGTCATGGGCGAAGATCCGGTCCAGAAAGGCCTGGGTCAGCTCAACGGATGATATTTTTTTGTCTGCCAGGTGTTGCCGGGCCTGGTCAATGGTCAACGTATGAAGTTCCATCAAAAGTTTCCTTAAATTTTGGGGGCGTTATTTTACCACTCTGGGCACGGTATAAAAATCGTCATCCCGTTCCGGGGCGTTTGCAAGGGTCACATCCGGCCCCGGTGATTCATGGGCCGTATCCTCCCTTAGGACATTGTTCATAAACGCCGCACCCGATGCCGGGGTCACCCCGTCCACGTTCACATTTTTAAGGGTATCGATATAGTCCAGAATATGGCTCAACTGCTCAGAGAGGGTCTCCTTGAGGTCGTCATCTATATCCAGACGTGCCAGATGGGCAATCTTCTCCACTTCATCCTTTGATATCTTCATCACTCGTCCTTTTTTATAATCATGCCGTCGATCTTGGCCTGTTTCAGCTTTTTCAGCCCGGCAGCCGCAGATGCATAGTCCGCAAACGCCCCGGTCCGCACCCGGTACCATACGCCTTGATTTGTTTTGGCCTGAACCCTGTAAGCGGCAAATCCTTTTTTCTCAAGCCGTGCCATCTGCGTTATGGCATCCTTCTTGTCCTTGTAGGCCGCCACCTGAATGGTGTATCCCGCATCACCGGATTGTTTCGTGGAAACATCCGAAGGCTTTTTAGCAGGTTTTTCCGCAACAGCCTTTTTTACAGGGGGTGCGACGGTTTTGGCTTTCGTTTCAGTTTTTTTTCGTTTCGCAGATACAACCGCCCGGTTAAACGTCTCCTGTTTTTTACTCGTTTTTACCGGCACCTCGGCCATTGTCTGGGATGCTTCGGGTTTTGCTTCGGAAAGTTTAGGCGTGGCCGGGACAATCTCCGCACCCTGCGTGGTCCGCCCCTTAACCTCATGGCGTACCGGATTGTTTAAGGCATCATAAAAATCAAGATCCACCGGTGTTTCCGGCGTGTCCCCCCGGCCGAACTCCCGGGCAATGTTCGACAACCGCGCCTGAAAACTTTCGGTGTCAAAGGTCACCGGAGATGTTCCCCGGCCGACCATCACCCCCAGGGTAAACATCCATACGCCGATAAAAAGGTAAAGCCCGTATTTTATGATAACCTTGGCCGTCCCCATGGGGCTACATTCTTTCCGGCGCAGACACACCCAGGAGGCAAAGACCGTTGCGGATTACTTTTTTCACCGCAAGTACCAAAGACAGTCTTGCGGCAGACAATGCCTTATCCTCGGTGATCACCTTGTGTTTGTTGTAATACCCGTGGAAGGCACCGGCCAGAGACATCAGATAGGTAAAAATCACATGGGGATGCAGGGTGGCGGCACTTTTTTCAACCTGCTCCTGAAACCCTGCCAGGGTCTTGATCAGACGCAGTTCCTCATCTTCCACAAGACGCGAAAGCTCCTGCCCCTTTGAAAACTCAATCTCATGGATCAGCCCCTCTTCCTTGGCCTTGACCAGGATACCCGTGATCCTGGCATGAACATACTGCACGTAGTACACCGGATTATCAGCGCTTTTCTGTTTGGCAAGCTCAAGGTCAAAATCCAGGCCTGAGTCATAGCTTCTGCTCAGAAACATAAACCGGGCGGCATCGGTGCCCACCTCGTCCACAATATCTTTCAGGGTAACGAACTCACCGGCCCGGGTGGACATCTGCACAGGCGCCCCGCCCCGCAGCAGGTTGACCAGCTGAACCAGAATGACCTCAAACTGCTCTCTTTTGCGGCCCGTAGCTTCCACTGCCGCATTCATCCGTTTGATATAGCCGTGGTGGTCAGCCCCCCAGACATCGATCACCCGGTTGAATCCCCGCTCGAACTTTTCATCGTGATAGGCAATGTCAGAAGCAAAATACGTTGTCAGCCCGTTGTTCCGGACCACCACCCGGTCTTTATCGTCACCGAATTCTTCGGTTTTAAACCAGAGTGCGCCGTCCTTTTCATAGATGACGCCCTTTTCTTTAAACGCCTTGATAGCGGACTGAACCCTGCCGGAATCATACAGACTCTGCTCACTGAACCAGTTATCAAATTCCACACCAAAGGCAAGAAGATCAGCGCGGATACCGTCTAAGATTTTACCGGCAGCGAATCTGGCACAAATCTCTATGGCTTCGGCGTCTTCTTTTTCCAGCAGACTTGCGCCCTCCAGGTCGAGAATTTCCTGAGCCAGTTCCTTTATATAATCCCCCTGATAGCAGTCCTCGGGAAATACAACATCCTTTCCCTCCATCTCGCAGAGCCTCAGCCATACAGAGGTGCCCAACGTGCGAATCTGACGCCCGGAATCGTTGATATAGTATTCTTTTTGAACATCATATCCGGCAAAGGCAAGAATGTTGCCCACAGAATCGCCGACGGCAGCACCGCGGCCATGCCCCACATGAAGAGGGCCTGTGGGATTGGCAGAGACAAACTCCACCTGAACCCGCTGCCCCTGGCCGGCATCGGATTGGCCGTAACGCTCATCCGCTTCAAGGACCTGATCAACAATCGGGTGCCATGCGGCATCAGACAAAAAGAAATTGATAAATCCCGGTCCGGCGATCTCTATTTTTTCAATGGGCAGGCCGTTATCCCCGTCCGCCGGAGACATGGCATCCACCACCGCCTGGGCAATTTGCCGGGGCGCCATTTTCTGATGCCGGGCGGAGACCATGGCAAAGTTGGTTGAAAAATCCCCCTGTCCGTCATGTTTAGGGGTTTCGATCTCCATGTCTGGCACCTGATCAGACGGCAGCGCACCATTTTCAAACGCTTTACGGGCAGCGCGAAGCACCATATCTGCGAGTATTGTTTTCATGGCAGTGTTTAATTCTCGTGTTCAGAAGTATCTTCAGGGGTAAATGACGGCGTATCGTCGTCAGAATCAATCTCTTTAATCTCATCTTCTTTGGTATCACCGTCTTCTTCCAGCAGGGCGTCAAGCTCAACATCGTCATCTTCCAGACGGAAATCCTCTTCCCCGGGAAAGGCTTCAGTGTCGTTGTAATCCACGATCACTTTTTCCATGTTAGCGTCGGCAAAGAAGTCTTTGGTTTCATCAAACAGCTTTTCACTCATGTCTCTTGTGGGGAAAAGGCTTCTGCGCCGCAGCAGCGCTATGAACGCGTCCCGCCCTGTGTTATGGGCCGCTGTCATCTCCTCAAGACTGTACTCTTCCTCGTGCAGGGGCATCACCACCCCGGGATCCACCTCGCTGGATTCCAGCACCGTGAGAATACCGTTCTTGATATTCTTTTCAAACCTGATTTTCTGTTTCATTTTATCTCCTGTAAATGATTTTCAACCTAAAACCCCTTAATATAGCCCAAGTGGATTTCATGTCAATATTAGTTTGTGCGGGCCGGCTCATTTCATATGAAGGTAACCATGGTATTATTTCATTTTTAGCCCAAGTAAAGTATTGACCGTCCCAAGTGATGATGATATATAACCCTGGTTAATTTTCGGAGGAGTGGCCGAGCGGCTGAAGGCGGCGGTCTTGAAAACCGTTAGGTGTCAAAGCCTCGTGGGTTCGAATCCTACCTCCTCCGCCAAAATTCTCGCGGAGAAGTGACCGAGCCGGCTGAAGGTGCTCGCCTGCTAAGCGAGTGCACGGGGAAACTTGTGCCGAGGGTTCGAATCCCTCCTTCTCCGCCAGCATTAAAGAATTCAGCCCCTGACCGGATCAATCGGCCAGGGGCTTTTTCTTTTTTTCACACGCGCTTTCATTTTTTTACCCTCACTCCATGGTAATTTCCTGGTAATTTTCGTCTTCCCCCGGTATATTGCGCACCATTAAATATTTCTTAACAAACGCCGCCCCGCATTGATACTGTGGCCCAATGGACCAAAAGGCCGGCACAGCAAAGAACAAACACAAAAAAAAACAAACCGCATCATGTCAGAATTTATACTGGTTAAAAAATCACAGATCGCCCTGTTTAAGGATATCCCGTTCTATTATCACACCGCCGCCGGCAATTACGCCCTGTACAAGAAAAAAGGAGAACGCCTGGACGAAGACCGGCTGTCCAAGGTGAAGTATCCGGATCTCTATATTTCCGATGCGGATAAAGATATTGCCCTCAAAGAACTGATGTCGTCCCTGAACAACGATCTGAAGACGAAAATCAGCGAAGGAAAACTCAAAGATGTGCGGGAAACCCTATCAATCATCGTAGACGAGGCCCTGACATCCGGAAATGAATCCACAATGGATGCCCTGCCGGACACCATCGACATTCTGATGGGCAGATACAACAAGAACAAAGGGGCCATGGAGTATCTGACACAGATTGCCTCCAACTCATCAATCCTTGTGGAGCATACCGTGAATATCACGGCCCTGACCCTCCACTTTTGCTTCCATCACCATTTCCCGGAATCCGACACCCGGCAACTGGCCATGGCGGCATTGCTCCATGACTTGGGATGTTCTCAACTGGATAAGGACCTGATCGAATCCAAAAAACGGCTGACAGACGGCCAGTTCTCAACGTATATCACCCACCCGCAACTGGGGTTTGAACTCATCCGGGACAACGCTGAATTTGATGTGGCGGTTTCCACAGTAGCACTGGAGCACCACGAGCGCATTGACGGCAGCGGCTACCCCACAGGACAGCGTCGGATCACCTCCTATGCCCAGCTCATCGGATTGATTGACTGCTACGAATCCCTGGCATACCGCGGAAAAAAATTCAGGAAGCGCAGAAAACCTTACGAAGCCCTGAACCTAATTAAAGATGAAGTGATGAGCGGACGCTTTTCCAAGGAGATTTTCAGGCAGTTCACCTCCTGCCTGACCCGGTAGATCAGCCGGCCCCAATAAAAACGCCCCCGGAAGCTTTGGCCTCCGGGGGCGTTTATGTTTTTTGCCTGGACGAGTCTGTTTTTAGAAATACCAGGCCAGGGTGCCAAGCCAGATGTCAATGCCGTGATTGGGCTCTTCAATGGACGCATTGGAGTAATGCAGGTACCGGATATTCAAATCCAGATTGTTGAACCGGAACCCCGCACCGATGCGGTCCTCAAACTGAAAACTGCTGGCCAGATTGCGGTCATCAATCCGGTACTCGTCCAGAAGGGCCACCCCGATACCGCCCTCTATATAAGGATACCATTGTTTCCCGTTGGGGTTAAAGGCATAGAGGAACACCGGAGACAGGGCCACGGCGTTGATTTCATCATCTTTTCCGTCCCAGTGGTTGTAAGAGAGTTCAAAGTAGCCATCCACATATCCGATGCTGCTCTGCAGCCAGCGCACATTCCACTTCTTTGCCAGCCCCACCCGGTAAATATCAATATTATCCTGGCTTTCCCCGTATCCCAGCGTCAGACCGAAGCCGGAATACTCAGATTTTTCCTGGGCCGCAGCAGAACTGCAGCATATCAGCAACGATACAGTTAATATCCATAAGATTTTTTTCATTTTTTTCCTTTCCGTTTTCTTATCTTTTTGTACCATTCATGTCAGGGCGATATCACAGTCCACCCGTCATACACCATTCATAAACAAAAGAAAACGTCTAAAAAAGCAGACAGGGGTTCTCCGCACCCACGGCACTCTGAAAAGGCCCGTGGCAACCGGTTTTCCAATGGTTTCCATTTGGAAACTAAACCGCTTTTACCCTTGACATAAAATTTGTGGGAGTTTATACCCTTCTTCGAAGCAACTCCCAGCCGGTTTAGTATTCAGCCGAGGTGTCACTCCCTGGCAGTTGCTGTCGAAAAGAAGCGCTTTTATTGATTTTTAAATAGTTGAGATAATATTGAAAGAGACAATAATTTAATGGCAAATAATTTTTATTTCGATGACAATTATGGATATTGTCTTCCAATTGTTTATGTGCAATATTTCTCCACTTATAGGGGCATACATATCCTCAACTGCCTTAACTGACTCGACTGAACCAAAGCTCTCACCTTTGATTATTTCAGTACCTTCCTCCGGCAGGTCAACAAAAACTATATCTCCCAACTGATCGACAGCAAATTCGCTAATACCAATACGTACTAAATCCTCATCAAGATAAGCATATTCATGACTATCTGCAAAACGAAAATGATCTGGAAAGGAAAAAGGCATGCGTCAAAACGAAAAACGCTTATTCATTCTGGGGCAGTTTGATAAATCCTGCCTTAAATAAATTGGATAATGCATGAATCAAAGCAATTTTGACATGAGAGCGATGAGATCCACCTTGAATAAATAGATCGTAAGGAGGTTTCATGGGAGCATCTGCAGAAAATTCACTCGTACTACCATCAATAAAAGTTCCTCCAGCCATAACTAAGTTATTCTCATACCCTGGCATTGGAGCGGGTATTGGATCGAGAAAAGATGCAACAGGTGATTTTTCCTGAAAAGACTTGCAGATAATATGTAAAATTTTTGGATCTCCAATTCTGACTACTTGAATCAAATCATTTCTAGGCGAGCCTGGGGTTGGCAAAACTTTGAATCCAAGATCGTTAAATGTTGAAGCGATAATTTCAGCCCCAATCAAGGCCTCCGTAACCATTTGAGGTGCCAAAAAAAGTCCTTGTAAAATAATCCTATTTAAGTCAAAAGTAATACCACCTTCAGATCCAATACCTGGAGCAGTCAATCGGCAACATGCTTTATCAACTAAATACGCTTTCCCTGCGACATACCCGCCAGTTGGAACGATAGTTCCACCTAAATTTTTTATTAAAGAACCTGCAATCAAATCTGCTCCTACTTTGATTGGTTCGTTATTTTCAACAAATTCACCATAGCAATTATCAACAAAACAAATACAATTAGGCTGAATCTTATGACATAAATAACAAATCTCTTTTATAGTTTTTATACTTAAAGATGGTCGCCATGTATAACCACAACTACGTTGTATAAAAATTAGTTTTCTAGGAATCCTTAAAGCTCTCTCAATAGCTGTAAAATCAATATTCCCATCAGTATCTAAAGATATTTCATCATAGTTAACACCAAAATCAATCAAAGATCCTTGACCATTTCCCCTCAACCCAATAACTTCTTCAAGAGATTCATAGGGCCTTCCAGTAACAGATAATAAGTTATCTCCTGGTCTTAAAACACCAAATAAAGATGCTGCAATCGCATGCGTTCCGCTAACGAACTGAAGCCTTACTGCTGCTTTTTCAGCTTCTAAAACATGTGCAAAAATTTTATCAATTATTTCACGCCCTAAATCCCCATGACCATAACCTGTTACAGAGGTAAAATGATGTACATTTAGACGAGATTCGGAAAAAGCATTCAATATTTTTTCTAATTTAATTGTGATATTATTAGTCTTTTCCTTTATAGAAAAATATAATTTATTTTCAATATTATCAACAAAATTTTTAGCTGAATTATTTAACATATCGTTTTTCATTGAGTATCAATAGGTTTGATATAGTTAATCCGAAAAAATG
>CAJWHT010000078.1 GCA_913041495.1 uncultured Desulfobacteraceae bacterium
GGCGTCGGACCGCCAATAGGGGGCAAAGAGTCCGGAAAAGGCGGGCACGCAGTATACATCCCCGTTATCCGGGACGGTTTTGGCCAGGTCTTCGATTTCCGGGGCATCCTTAATCAGTCCCAGGTTATCCCTGACCCATTGAACCAGGGCGCCGGCGTAGGCAATGGAACCTTCCAGGGCATACACCGGTGCCTGGTCGCCGATCTGATACCCCACGGTGGTGAGCAGGCCGTGATTTGAAAACCGAATTTCATTGCCGGTGTTAAAGAGCAAAAAACAGCCCGTACCGTATGTGTTTTTGGCTTCCCCGGGGGAGAAGCAGGTCTGGCCGAACAGGGCGGCCTGCTGGTCACCCAGGGCTCCGCCGATGGGAACTTCCCTGCCAAGCGGGCCGTCGGGATCGGTGACGCCGAAGGCCTGGGCATCGGAAGAGGGGACAATCTGCGGCAGGCAGGCTTCGGGGATGCCCAGGGTTTTCAGGATATCCTGGTCCCATGCCAGGGTTTCAAGGTTCATCAGCAGGGTTCTGGAGGCATTGGTCACGTCGGTGACGTATTTTCCCTTGCCCGGTCCGCCGGTCAGGTTCCAGATCACCCAGGTATCCATGGTGCCGAAACAGGCTTCTCCTTTGTCCACAGCCTCTTTGACCGCGGGAACGTTTTCCATCATCCACTTGATTTTGGGACCGGAGAAGTATGTGGCGGTGGGCAGCCCGGTAACCTTTTTAAAGCTGTCCTTGCCGTGGGCCTTGTCCAGATCCCGGCAGATTCTGTCGGTTCTGGTGCACTGCCAGACGATGGCGTTGTAAAGGGGCTCCCCGGTGGTTTTGTTCCAGGCCACGACGGTTTCGCGCTGGTTGGTAATCCCGATGGCGGCAAGGTCGCTGCCGGTGAGATCCGCCTTTTTCAGGGCCTGTCCAATCACTGTCCGGGTGTTTTCCCAGATTTGGGCACCGTTGTGCTCCACCCATCCCGGCTCCGGAAGAATCTGGTCGTGCTCCATCTGGCTCAAACCGATGATGGCGCCGTTTTTATCGAATATAATAAACCGTGTGCTTGTGGTTCCCTGGTCCACTGCCCCCAGATATGATGCCATAGACGTGGCCTCCTTACGTGAATATAAGTTAACACTTGTATAATCAGTAGATATGTCTAATCGAATTTGGGAAAATTGTCCAGCCCAAAGGGGGCAGATGGCATTCGTCCCCGGAGCTTTTGGCCCCTTTCAGGTTCATCCGCCGGTGCCGGAAGCCTAAGAATTGGTCACGGGCAGCTGGATGATGAATTTTGTACCTTCCCCGGGGACGGATTCGGCCCATATTTTCCCCCCGTGGTTTTCGGTAATGATAAAATAGGAGACGGACAGGCCAAGCCCTGTGCCCACCCCCACTTCCTTGGTGGTGTAAAACGGTTCGAATATCCTTTTTTGTACATCTTCGGGCATGCCGGGGCCATTGTCCTCAATTTCCACCTGGACCTTGTCCCGGATGGGGGCGGTTCTCAGATGGAAAAGCGGCGTTTTGTTCATATGCGTATCTTTTGTCATTGTTTCGGCCATTGCTTCGGCCCCGTTTTTCAGGATGTTGAAAAAGACCTGCTGTATCAAATTGCCATCGCAACTCACCTGGGGGGTATTCGCGGCATAGTCCCTGATGATTTGAATGTTTTTGAAATCAAAGCGTTTTTTCAGATTATAGTCGTTTTCCAGCAGGGTGATGGTTGAATCCAGCAGATCGTCCAGCTTATTTTTTGAAATCTTGGCGGTGCTCTGGCGGCTGAAGGCAAGCATGCTCTCAACAATTTGTGCGGCCCTTAAACCCGAGTCCTTCATTGCTTCCAGGCTTTTATCTATCCGTCTTTTTTGCACGTATTCCCTGATGACATCCATGGTTATGCCAAGGGATTGCGCGGCTTTAATATTCGGGGGCAGGTCCTGGATGAGCCTGCGGGCAACGACCTGGGAGTTCTGGATCATCCCGGCCAGCGGATTGTTTATTTCATGGGCCATTCCGGCGGCCAAACCGCCCACTGACATCATTTTCTCCGTCTGGACCATGATGTTTTCCATGCGTACCAGGGTGGAGATATCATCAATGATCACAACGGCGTCATCAATTGAGCCTGAAATAATCGGATAAACAATCAGGTCAAAATATTTTTCCTCACCGTTTTCGGATGCCAGGATCTTTGAAAATTTCTTTGATTTTTTTTCTGTGAGGGCGGTTTTGAGTTGCGGCATCAACGGAGCGATAAACCCGAATACGTCCCATATCTGCCTGCCTGCGGCGATTGACTCATTACCCCCGCTTTTGTTGGCGGCACCGGCATTCCATTGCTTTATCCTGCATTGGGTATCGATTGTAATCAGCATGGAGGGCATTGAGTTGATAATGCCGTCCAGCAGGTTTTTTGTCTTGTGGAGCTGCCGGTTCTGGGCTTCGATCTGCTCGTATGAGGCGCTGATCTCTTTTGACATGGCGTTAAACCGCCTGGCCAGTTCGCCGATCTCATCCTGGGAAACAGGGGCAATCTGTTCGCCGTACCGCCCTTTTTCGATCCGGGACATACTCAAAATCAGCCGGTTCACCGGAATCAGGATGATTTTTCTGATCAGCCGATTGGTCAATAAGAGCATGGTCAGAATCAGAGCAATGAAAATAAGGGTGTAAAACAAAAGGCTTAAGCTGTCTTTGGTCTTCAAGTCCTTTAAGGAGTATTCCACAAGTACGAAACCGATGGTTTCGTCAAATGTGTTGATCGCCTGCAGGTACCATAAATTGTCGCGGTCGGTCCACGAGATCCACTTTTCTTTTTCCGCCCTGCCAAAGCTCCGGTGGAGGTGTGCTGCGCCAAGGTTCGGGGCACTGGATGACAGGATGTTGCCGTCCCGGTCGAATACGGCGGCGTTTTGGATGCCGCTTATCTTCAGCAGTTCTTCAATTCTCAGGCGGATGGCCCGCTCTCTGTTCTCGAAAATGGCGTTGGCAAGATAGGGGTTGTCCTTGGCGATAAAGGTGTGCATCAGTGCCAACAGCTTTTCATTGATCACCTTCGACTTGTGCGCCTGCCAGGGAATCAGCAGGCTTAGAACGGCGAACAGAACCACCACCGAGGCTTTGGCAATCTGCCGGTTGAATTGGGTGCTCAGTCTCAAGGGCTATCTTCCGGGAATTGTCTGTTTGAACAGGGTGAAGTCGCCGTTCTCAAACTTGAGAATCACAGCCGGCTTTACAGGGTTCCGGTGCCGGTCATACACAATGCGTCCGGTGACACCGGTAAAGTCACGGGTATTGGCCAGGGCGTCACGGAGTTTTTTAGCTTCGGTCGTTCCGGCCCGCCGCATGGCATCTGCCAGCAGGTACATCGAGTCATAGGCCAGGGCCATTCCTGACATGACGGATTTTTGTCCCAGTTTTTCCATGGCCTTTTGTGTGAATGCCACCGATTTGTCATTTTTCAGGTCTTTGTGCCAATGGGTCAGGTAGTAGCAATTTTCCAATTCTTCCCGGGCATAGTTGCGCATCAGGGGACTCCATCCGTCACCGCCGATAACGGGGGTTGAAATCCCCATCTTCCTTGCCGCCTTGATGATCTGGGCCGAATCCCTGGTATATCCGGGCAGAATCACTGCATCAAATTCATGTTGGGACAGTTCGGTGATCAGGTCGCCGTAATGGGTAAGGTTCTCGATATAGTCTATCCTTGCGGAAACCCGTCCGCCAAGTGCTGAGAACTTTTTGATGAACTCTTCTGACAGGTCGATGGCATAGACCTGGTCCACATTGGTCAAAACAGCCACGGTCGTGGCATCTAAGTCTTCATAGGCGAATTGGGCCAGCATCTGTCCCTGGTAGGCGTCGATAAAGCAGGTTCGGAAAATATACTCTCCGATCCGGGTGACTTTGGGGTTGGTGGCAATGGGGGATATCATGGGGATTTTGGCAGGCTGAAGGACTTTTGCCATTGAGATGGCGTGGGAACTCCACGGGCCTCCCACGACGGCGGCAACTTCCATGTTCACCGCCTCAATCGCTGCCTTTCGCGATCCTAACGCCGTGCTTTGGTTGTCCAGTTCGATGAGCTTGATGGGGCGTCCGAGAACTCCGCCGGCAGCATTGATTTCCTCTAGGGCGATTCTTACGGCGAGCAGGTGGTCAAAGGATATGGCCACGGCTTCCCCCGACATGGCATAGATGGCCGCCACCTTGACCGGCTTTGCTGCATATGCCGGTGCATAGGCGGACAATGTCACCAGAGGAGGAACTAAAAGAGAAACTAAAAAAAAATAATTAAAAAGTATTCTCATCGCCTGTGTACTCCTTGATGCTGTTTGGGGCCCAATCCTTAAATAAATACTATTTTGAGTAGGTTAACGCAAGGTATAGGTTTCACCGATACCCTTTGACCTGTCGCTGCGGTGCCGCATCCACAGTTGCTTTACTTTCGAATTTGAGTCCTGCCCGTGTTGACAAAAACTGTATATTTATTATAAGTTACGCGTCTTTTTATTTTTGCAGGACGGGGGAAATACATGAACAGTATTCTTACAACCGGGACCGTTGCCGCCGAACTGGGGCTGACGGAAGAAACCATTGCAGCCTTTGGCACCAAAGGTATTTTGCCGGGTAAAAAAGCAGAAGATTCATGGCAGTTCACAAAAGAGGCCGTGGCAGAGTGGAAGCACCGTCAGTTGTCGGCCCATCCCCAGGGGAGCCAAAGGGGGATGGACGCCATTGAAAGTGTTCTTCGCCCGGAAAGATTATTGTTCACCAGTCTGGGATCGAAAAAAGATCTGTTTTCTTATCTGGCCTCCCGTGCTGTCGATTGCGGGACAGGGCTGTCGGAGGCTGAGACGGTTGACGAGCTTGTGCAGCGGGAAACCCTGATGAGCACCGGCATCGGTCTGGGTATCGCCGTACCCCATCTCAGGCTTGCCGATGTTTCTGCCGTGGAGCTTTTCCTCCTGCTCAACGACAGACCCATTTCAGACTACGGCAGCATCGATGACAAGGCCGTGGAGGTGATCTTATTCATTATGGTGGGAACACAGATGCAGGCAGAGTATCTGCGGGTACTTGCGTCGTCCGTGAATCTCCTTAAAAATAAAACGATCCGGGAGGCTGCGCTGGCCTGTACCGACAGGGCGTCTGCCCACCGGATCATTACCGGGAAATTTTAAAATGGACTTACATGCGAGCGTCATTCTGGTACTGGCCCTGGCCGTACTCGGTGGTCTGATCAGTTCCGGTCTGACCAAACGGATGCGGGGACCCCAGGTGCTGGGGTATATTTTGGCGGGGGTGGCCCTGGGCGGGCAGGGGATCAACCTGATTCCCATTGAAACGGTGAAGACCTTAACCCCGGTCAGTTTTATTGCCCTTGGCATCATCGGTTTTCTAGTGGGTGCGGAACTTGAGTTTCATGAGCTCAAAAAATATGCACGGAAATTTTCCACCATCCTGGTGATCGAAGGGCTGCTGGCAAGTCTGCTTGTGGCCATCGGCAGTTTTGTCGTGGTGTATTTGGCCCTGGACAACTTTACCTATGCCCTGGTGGTGGGTATTGTGCTGGGGGCTATTTCCTCTGCCACAGATCCTGCCAGTACCATGGGCGTTATCTGGGAATACAGGGCCGCAGGCGTCCTCACCACCACCCTTGTGGCCATTGTGGCACTGGATGATGTATTGGCCATGGCATTGTATGGAATTGCATCCAATGTTGCCCAGCGGCTGAGTGGTGAAGGGGGCTCCATTATGCACTCCGTGCTTCACTTTGCCAGGGATATCGGCGGGGCCGTCGTCATCGGCGCCGTGGTGGGCTACGGCCTGGTTTTGTTTGTCCGCCGCCGGGGAAATTCGGAAAACAACCTCTTTGTGATGATCGGTGCGGTGCTTCTTTCCGTGGGGCTTGCCCAGACCTTTGAATCCGACCTGATTCTTTCGGCGATGACCGCGGGTATCGTGGCCACCAACCTTGCGCCCCAGCATGTTAAGCATTTGATGTCGCAGGTCCGGCAGGTGGCGGTTCCCATCTATATCCTGTTTTTTGTGCTGGTGGGGGCCAGGTTGTCGTTGTCCGGAATGCCGGGATGGATTTGGGCCGTGGTGATTGTTTACGTCATCGGCCGTAACGGCGGAAAGGTCGTGGGCGCCTGGATCGGGGCGCGACTCAGCGGTGCTGAACCTGTGGTGGCGGCAAATACCGGTCTGGGGCTTTTCTCCCAGGGAGGGGTGGCCATCGGCCTTGCCATTGTGGCCGGCAGCCATCTGAACAACATCCAGTTGACTGAGGCGCTGACCCTGGGAGACGCCATCGTATCCATTGTGACCACCACCACCTTTTTGATCCAGCTTACCGGGCCGGCTGCCGTGAAATGGGCATTGCTCAGGGCCAAAGAAACCAACCGCCGGCTGAGTGTGGATGATATTCTTGCCCAGCATACGGCCGGGGGCATCATTGAACCCTATTTTTCCTGTAAACAGGGCATGTCCCTGGAGCAGGTGATTACCAATTTCGGCAACCATCCCGAAGTGGAGTCCGTGGCCGTACTTAAAAAAGACAATCAGTTTATTGGGGAAATCAGTCTAAGGGACCTTCGTCCGGTGCTCATTGAGCGGGATATGTGGCCCCTGATCATTGCAGATGATGTGGTGAATTCCCAGACAGAAACCGTCAGTTCCGACACCAGCCTTGATGAGGCCGCCAAGATTATGGAAAACCTCGGGGTTGAACAGCTCAGTGTGGTGGATGACGGTAAGTTTGCAGGGTATCTGTTGCGCAACAAGATCCGTCAACTGGTAAAAAGCAAGACGCTTACGGCCTCTGCCGCATGATGATATAAAGGCCTTTTGAGCGGCAGATGCTTTCTTTACTATCCGCTGTTTTGGCCGAAGTTGCACAGCCTTTTCTCCGGCGGTAAGGGTCTGATCCCTGCCGCCGGAAGGCTTCTTCCCAATCGTTTATTTCCCTTTCTTCATTTTTATGCAGACCGTCGAATATTTCTTGCATAGTCCGGGTATTTCTGTTAGTAGTATCATTTTTTTTGCAAGCTTTTACTAATTTTTAGGGGCTGCAAGCCCGTCCATAAGTGAACGACGGTGATCCGCGGCCGCCCCGGAAATAGAAAAGGTAGACCGCTGTGACGGCCGAAGTCGGCGGTAAAGCGTCAGGGATTGCCAGTGGCTGTTGGAGACGCCTTGATTAAGGGTGAAAATCGATCGGGATACCTGAACCCTGTTTCATCTGATGCAACGACTGTATCCCTTGGCCTGCGGGGGTTTCAGAGTATTTGCTAATAAATGGCGCGCCAAACAAGTTGCTTGACATTAGCCGTCAGGATTGATTAATTTGATGAAATTCCCCCGGGATTACAAATTGTTCGGGTGGATATAATGCATAGGATAGAAGGAGGCTGCACCATGGAAGACGTTCCGGCGCGTGTTGAAGACCTTGATTCCAATGAAAGAGCCGCCCTGGTGGTTGACATGCTCACCCGCATTATGGTCCACCACGGTCTCTGGTTCGGTGAGGTCCGCCACCAGATGGGCATGGAAAAGGCCCTGACGGCAATGGAAAAAGCCACAAAAAACAGTCTTCATATCGCCATGAAGCACATCTCCACCGCACTCGGATTCGAGGTGGAAGAAGGTATCCCCAAAGCTCTCAAGCAGCTGGACGAAGATACCATGGACCGTTTGACATCCGCCGTGGCAAAATCCTGGCTGGCCAATGACGGGGTCTGGTTCCAGGCTGTGGAGTTCGACCACGGGATGAACGATGCCAAGCGGTGCAACGATTCTTGCTGGGGTAAATTTTCCCCCTACGAGGCCCATGTGATAAAGCAGATCCTGAACCTGGGAAAGACCCCCGGGCTGGAAGGACTGAAAAAGGCTTTAAATTTCCGTATGTATGCCTTTATCAACCGGCAGACAATCGTTGACGAGGGGCCTGAAAGTTTTGTATTCCAGATGAGTGAATGCCGGGTGCAGCAGGCAAGGCAGCGCAAAAATCTGGCGGATTACCCCTGCAAATCAGCAGGTCTTGTGGAATATACCTACTTTGCCTCCGCCATTGATTCGCGGATAGAAACCGAATGCATCGGCTGTCCCCCGGATGCGCATCCGCAAGACTGGTTCTGTGCCTGGCGCTTTCGTCTTCGGACACCGTAAGGGATGATCTGAAAAAAAGACCATAGCCGGATGTTGAATTTAGCCTGTAAATATATGAGTTAAGATCTGTAAATATATAAGGAAGGGATTGTATTATGGGAGTCATTTCGGACAAGATCCAGGAATTGAAGCAAAAAGAAGCAAAGATCAAGGGGATGGGCGGACAAAAAGCCCTGGCCAAGCGGCGTGAGAAAGGCGTCCTCAATGCCAGGGAACGTCTGGACCTTCTCTTTGACAAAGGTACCTTCAGAGAAGTGGATATGTTTGTGACCCACCGGTGCACCAATTTTGGCATGGAGAGCAAAGAGATCCCTGCGGACGGCGTGGTTACCGGTTACGGCCGGGTGGACGGCCGCACCGTGTTTGCCTACGCCCAGGATTTTACGGCCCGGGCCGGTTCCATGGGTGAAATGCAGGCCAAAAAGGTGTGTAAGGTCATGGACCTTGCCATGAAGGCCGGCGCACCGATTGTCGGGATGAATGACTCCGGCGGCGCCCGGATCCAGGAGGGCATCGATGCCCTGTCCGGCTACGGAGAGATCTTTTTCAGAAACTCCGCCGCATCCGGTGTTGTTCCCCAGATTTCCGCCATCATGGGGCCCACGGCCGGCGGCGCGGTCTACTCCCCGGCCATGACCGACTTCATTTTCATGGTGAAAAACACCTCATACATGTTTATCACCGGACCCAACGTCATCAAGGCCGTCACCGGCGAGGAAATCAGCTTTGAAGACTTAGGCGGCGCCATGGCCCACAACGAGAAATCCGGCGTGGCCCAGTTTGCCTGCGAATCAGACGCGGACTGCATTGACCAGATCAAGCGCCTGATCTCCTTTATACCCTCCAACAACATGGAAGATCCCCCCATGTTACCGCCCTCGGATGATCCCAACCGGATGGATGCAGGCCTGGACACCATCATCCCGGACAGTCCCAACCAGGGTTATGATATCAAGGCTGTGATTTCATCCATCGTGGACAATGGCGATTTCTTTGAGCCCCACCAGTACTTTGCCAAAAACCTGGTGGTGGGCTTTGCAAGGCTCAACGGCCGGTCCATCGGCATCATCGCCAACCAGCCCAACCAGATGGCAGGCTGTCTGGACATTGACGCATCTGACAAGGCCACCCGATTCATCCGGTTCTGCGACGCTTTTAATATTCCCATGCTGACCATCGCCGACGTACCCGGATACCTGCCCGGTTCCAACCAGGAGTGGGGCGGTATCATCCGCCACGGAGCCAAGCTGCTTTGGTGTTACTCCGAAGCCACCGTACCCAAGCTGCTGCTCATCACCCGCAAGGATTACGGCGGATCCTACATCGCCATGTGTTCCCGGCATCTTGGCGCAGACATGGCCTTTGCCTGGCCCTCGGCTGAGATCGCTGTGATGGGTGCCGAAGGCGCTGCCAACATCATCCACGCCAGGGAGATTAAAGGTGCTGATGATCCGGCAGCCAAGCGCAAGGAAAAAATCGACGAGTACAACGAACAGTTCTCCAACCCCTACTGTGCGGCAGCCAGGGGCTATGTGGATGCAGTGATCGTACCCTCGGAAACCCGGCCCAGGCTCATCGATGCCCTGGACGCACTCTCCACCAAACGGGAAATGCGGCCGGCCAAAAAACACGGCAATATCCCCATGTAACGGTTTTTTTGAAAGGATTTCTCTATGGATAAGAAAAAAATGGCTGCTGCCATGGCAGCCGTCTACATGTATATCAGGACCGGGGAAGAAGCTGCTGCCGCTGCCCAGGCCAACGCCGAACCCGTGGCTCCCCCCAAACCTCCCGGACCCATGGGCAATGTCTGGGGCCTTTCCGGCCGCCAGGCCATTATGAATGCCAGCACGATGATGCAGCTGCGGATGTTTAAGTAAGGCACAAAAGCATGAATGTATCTTCCATTGAAATAGATGCTTTTTGCCAGCCCGGAGGTTTAGTTACGCCGATTCGGTTTGAAAAAGCCGATCCTAATATGATGTCAAGCCTAAAGGGTAAACTGAGACGACAAAATTACTTTATATAAAGAGAGGACACTATGAGCGAGCATACCCAAGTCAAAATGGTTGAAATGAACTATGACAAAGACCGGCCCAAGGCGGAGAAGCCCCTGTTGATAGAGGATATCTCCCTGAGGGACGGCCACCAGTCTCTGTTTGCCACCCGCGGCCGCACCGAGGACATGATCCCTGTGGCCGAACAGATGGATGAGATCGGTTTCTGGGCCGTGGAAGTCTGGGGCGGTGCCACCTTTGACACCATGCACAGGTTCCTGAACGAAGATCCCTGGGAACGCTTAAGAACCTTGAAACGGTATTTCAAAAAGACCCCTTTTTCCATGCTGCTGCGGGGCCAGAACCTGGTGGGCTATCGGAATTACGCCGATGACGTGGCCAAATTGTTCGTTAAGAAAACCGTGGACAACGGCCTTGATATTTTCAGGACCTTTGACGCCCTCAACGACTACCGGAATTTTGAAACCGTTGTTCCCGTCATCAAAGAGTGCGGTGCCCACTTCCAGGGCTGTATCTGCTATACCCTCACCGAACCCCGCCTGGGCGGAGCCACCTACAACCTGGACTACTACCTTCAGAAGGCCAAGGACCTGGAAGATATGGGCGCAGATTCCATCTGCATCAAGGATATGGCAGGGCTCATGTCTCCCTACGACGCCTACGAGCTGGTCAAGGCCATGAAAGCGGAGGTCAAACCGCTGATCCACCTGCACTCCCACTTTACCTCCGGCATGTCGCCCATGACCCATTTCAAGGCGGTTGAAGCCGGCGTTGATATCATCGACACCTGTATGAGCCCCTACGCCTACAGAACCTCACACGCCGCCCTTGAACCCCTGGTGATGAGCCTTCTTGGCACCAACAGGGACACCGGTTTCGATATTAAGGCCCTGGCCGAAATCAACGAAACACTGGAACGGGATGTCATGCCCAAGTACAAGCATCTCCTGGACGACACCAAGGTCTCCATGATCGACATCAACGTACTCCTTCACCAGACGCCTGGCGGCATGCTTTCCAACCTGGTCAACCAGCTGCGTGAGATGGACGCCATCGACAAAATCGACGAAGTCTACAAAGAGCTGCCCAGGGTTAGAAAAGAACTGGGCCAGATTCCCCTGGTTACCCCCACCAGCCAGATCGTGGGCACCCAGACCGTCAACAATGTGCTTTTTGACACGGATGAAGAACGCTACAAGATGATCACCGCCCAGGTTAAGGATCTTTGCTACGGCCTCTACGGCAAAACTTCCGTTCCCATTGATCCAGACGTCCAGAAAAAGGCCCTCAAGGGCTATGACCGCGGTGAAGAACCCATCACCTGTCGTCCGGCCGAAGTCCTGGAACCTGAACTGGAAGCTGCCAAGGAACAGATCGGCGACCTGGCCGTGGATGATGAAGACCTCATCCTCTACACCCTGTTCCCCGTGACCGGCAAAAAATACCTGATGCAGAAATACGGCAAGGAACAGGTGCCTGACAGCGTTAAACCCATTACCATGGAAGACGTCAAGAAGCAGGATGAGATGCTCAAGAAAGCCAAGGCCGGCAAGCTCATCGAACCCAAGGCAGATCTGCCTGAGAAAAGCGAATTTGCAAGAACCTTCAACGTATTCGTGGAGGGTGAATACTTTGAGGTGGGTGTTGATGAAGTGGGCGGCTCTCCGGTGATTACTTACGCAGCCCCGGCTGCAGCCCCTGAAGCCCCCGCTGCGCCTGCACCTCCCGCAGCTCCCGCAGCTCCAGCGGCCCCTGCACCTCCTGCTGCCCCGGCAGCGCCGGCCGCCCCTGCTGCGCCGGCAGCACCAGCAGCGCCAGCGGCGGCACCCAAGGCTGAAGCGCCCAAGCCCGCAGCAGCATCCGGTGCCGGTACACCTGTGAAAGCCCCCATGCCCGGCATGGTCATCAAGTATGCAAAGAACGTTGGGGACAGTGTAAACGAAGGTGAAACCGTGGTTATCATCGAAGCCATGAAGATGGAAAATGCCCTGCCGGCACCTGCCAGCGGCACCATCAGCGCCATCAACTTCAGCTCCGGTGATTCCGTTGCCAAGGATGATGTGCTGGCGACCATCGAATAGCCGAGCATATCCTGGCATCGGTAAGCATTAAACCATAATCAGGCCCGGAAACGGGCCTGATTTTGTTTTGAGAAAATGAGGCAATTAAAACGTCCTATTTTCCTGCTTGCCATACGCTTTTATGGGGATGACACCGGGATGTTTACCCATGAGGAAGCCATCGATAGGTTAAAAGCTTGCCATATTAATTTCGGCGGCGTTTGACAAGGACGGTCCCGTGCTTATTATGGTTAGCTGAACCGTCAGATTACCATAGGAGATTTTAATATAATGGCTTTTGAAACTAGAGAAGAGCTTCTTGAAAAATATATCAAAATGGACAAACCCCACTGTCCCCACTGCGAAGAGGAAATGACCCTGTGGGAAGTACCCCCCATCAATTTTTCCGATGGCCTGGGATGGCAGACCCCCTATCTGTTTGTCTGTTTTAACGACAATTGCCCCTCATTCAGGGGCGGGTGGGAGCATTTGATGGATACCATGGAGGCACCGGCCTCCTACCGGTGCATCAACGAACCCGGTGCCTCTAATTTTGAGTACATGCCGGTATTTTCTCCCATCGGGGGCACAGGCTCCAAGCTGGACGATGCAGCGCTCATTGAGCAGGAAGCGCAGAAGCAGTTGTCCATCCAGACCTTTTCCCTCCTGACCGATTATTACATGTCCAAAGACTGGGACGAGATTTTAAAGATCTGCCTGGATCCCAAAAAGCCGCCCAAGGCCAGGTTGAAGGCTGTAGAAATGGTGGCGGAACTCGCCGATGTGGAAGCCATTGAGCATCTGCTCAACCACAAGTTTCCCACCCCTGTGTTGAAAGATGGGGTGGAAAAGGCCATCGAGCAGCTCCACGAGCGGCATTTCACCCGTGAATGTCCGTTCTGCGCGGAAATCATTAAGAAACGCGCCACCTTTTGCAAGCATTGCAACAAGGACGTCCCCAAGGGGTAAGCCCCCCATATGTATCAGATGAATCGGTAGACAGCGGGAGCAACTCTGCAAGTGACGCAGGACTGTTCCCGTTTTTACCAGCCATACCCCTCCAAGCCCTTCCCATCAAATGTTTTGCAGAAACGTAAAACAAGAGATGACAAGCTTTCCAAGGTTTTCCACATTTTCCCCAATCTTTTATGTCATTGTTGCCGTATCTCCATCCGGGATAGGTCTGGCAAGGCCGTTCTGACCGAGAAAAACGGGTTCAACCGGGGCCGATCGTGTGGACGGCTTGACAACCCCCTGATTCAACGCCACCTTACTGGCATAATCTTTAGGTTGTGTTAAGTCTCAAACCGGATCGTAACAGGAGATGGCAATGGCTTCAGCAGGCAGTGAAATACCGTTCAAGGCGGCATTGAAGTTCTGGGCGAAACTCGGGGTGATCAGTTTTGGCGGGCCGGCCGGGCAGATCGCCATTATGCACAAAGAGGTGGTTGAAGACAGGGGGTGGATCGGTGAAAATCAATTTCTCCGGGCGCTGAACTTCTGCATGCTGCTGCCGGGTCCCGAAGCCCAGCAACTGGCCACCTACATCGGCTGGCGGATGCACGGGACCCTGGGCGGCATTGTTGCCGGCGCGCTGTTCGTGATCCCTTCGATTTTTGTGATGCTGGTCTTAAGTTACCTGGCCGTGGCCCACATCGATATTCCCCTGGTGGCTGCCGCCTTTTACGGTATTCAGCCGGTGGTGGTGGCCGTGGTGGTGGAAGCTGTGTTGCGTATCGGTAAAAAAGCGTTGAGTCATGGCCTGCTCTATGGATTTGCCGCGGCCGCATTTGTGGCCATCTTTTTAATGAAGCTCCCATTCCCACTGATCGTGGCAGGGGCCGCTTTGGGCGGATTGTTATGTCAAAGGGTATTTCCTGCGGTGTTCTGCAAAGGGGTATTTGACCCGGAGGCAAACGAATGCGTGCTTGATGATGAGCCGGATGCCGGCCAAAACAATACATCCTTTGGACGTCTGGTGCAAGTGGGGCTTATTTGCCTTGCGCTGTGGCTGGCCGTTGTCGGTGGGGTTTGGCTTTTTTCCGGCAAGGAGAGCGCCTTGTCGGATATCGCCCTCTTTTTTACAAAGGCGGCCTTTGTTACCTTTGGCGGGGCCTATGCGGTGCTCAGCTACATCACGGATGTGGGGGTGGCCAGCGGCTGGTTGAGTATGGAGCAGATGCTTATTGGCCTGGGGCTTGCCGAGTCCACGCCGGGGCCACTCATCATGGTGACCCAGTATGTGGGGTTCATGGGGGGATGGCACCTGCCGGGGGGCTTGTCTGCCTTGACTGCCGGGGTGATTGCGGCACTGGTAACCACCTATGTAACTTTTCTGCCCTGCTTTTTTTTCATCTTTGCAGGGGCTCCTTTCATCGAAGCCATGGCCGGAAACCAGCGTCTGCAGGCTGCGCTGACCGGGGTAACGGCGGCCGTGGTGGGTGTGGTGCTGAACCTGGCGGTATGGTTCGGTTTAAAGGTGGTTTTTCCGGCAGGCGGCATGGATCTGTTTGCCCTGGCCTATGCAGTGATGTCTTTGATCCTGCTTCAAAAATTCCATCTGCCGGTGCAGTATATGGTGCCCCTGGGGGCTGCGGCGGGGATGGTCTGGAAACTGTTTATTTATTAACTTTTTCCAGGTTGAAGGACCGGTAAATAATCATTTCCCCAGGTCGTTTGGCCGGATCCAGCGGTGTATTTTCATGGGTGTCCATCAGTTTGGCCGCCGCTTGCTTTGACGGCACCGCATCCAGTCCCTTGCCACGGGGTTTGCCGGTGAGGGTGTCCAGAACAACGGCATCCCTTCCGTCGGTGCTTACAGCCAGAGGGATTTGGGCGTCATACACCAGGCGGGCGCCGGCAATGATTTCACGCTCATAGGAACCGATGGAGCCGGCAACGCAGGTGACTGCCATTACCGGTCTGTCGCCTGCGCAGACCACAAGATCTATGGCAGAAGGATAGTCTTCTCCCTTGAACTGAACGGTCAGCGGCACATCCACACGGATATCTTCTTTGGCGTAGCCCTTGGTTTCAACCAGGAATTTTTCAAATATCTGCCGGCTGGCTTCCGCCCCGACATTATCGATTTCTTGTCCGGTGATATAATCTGTAATCTGTTCCATAATGATCTTTTGCGTATGAGGTTAAGGTACCGGTGCCGGGTTAAATCAGGGATTTTCCGGTCATCTCCGGTGGTTGTTCCAGGGCCATGGCTTTGAGAATGGTGGGGGCGATATCTCCGAGTCTGCCGTCTTTCACCCGCGCTGTTTGATAGCGATTTCCGGCCACGATAAATCTGACCGGATTGAGGGTGTGGGCCGTGTGGGGGGATCCGTCCTGTGCCACCATTTGCTCCGAGTTGCCGTGGTCGGCTGTGATAAAGGCGGTACCGCCAGTTTCCCATATGGCTTCCACCACCTGGCGGACACAATTGTCAACGGTTTCGCAGGCCATGACGGCCGCATCAACAATACCGGTATGTCCCACCATATCCATGTTGGCAAAATTCAGCACAATAAAAGGGTATTTGCCGGATCTGATTCGGTTGCAGGCTTCCCGGGTCACCTGTTCGGCGCTCATGGCCGGTTTCTTATCGTAGGTGGCCACATCCCTCGGGGACGGGATCAGGACGCGTTCCTCTCCGGGGAACACCGCCTCATCTCCCCCGTTGAAAAAATAGGTGACGTGGGCATACTTTTCCGTTTCAGCGATGCGCAGTTGGGGCAGCCCTGCCCGGCTGATCACTTCCCCAAGAATACCGGTCAGGTGCTGGGGGGCGAAGGCTGCGGGCAGGTCAAAGGTTTCATCGTATTGGGTCATGGAAACAAAGCCGGCCAGGGCCGGCGTTGTTTTTCTGGCAAACCCCTGAAACGCTGGTTCCGTAAATGCGCGGGTGATTTCCTTGGCCCGGTCGGCCCGGAAGTTGAAAAAGATAATGCCGTCTCCGTTCCGCACACAATCTTTGGAAGGGTCACCGAAAAATACGGGTTTAATGAATTCATCGGTTTCGTCCCGGTTGTAGGCCGCCTGTACGGCTGCCAGGGGATCTGTTGCCGACGCCCCCTTGCCCTGCGTATAAAGGTCAAAGGCCTTTTCCACGCGATCCCAGCGGGTATCCCTGTCCATGGCCCAATAGCGGCCCACAAGGCTTGTGATGTGTCCCACGCCAAGTTCCGTTGCCTTTTCATGTAGTGCCCGGACAAAGGTGATGCCGCTGGTGGGGGATGTATCCCTGCCGTCGAGGATCGGGTGGATGCACACCCGGGTGAGCCCGGCCGCTTTTGCCATCTCCATCAGGGCAAAAAGATGGGTGATGTGGCTGTGCACCCCGCCGTCGGACAGCAGTCCCAAAAGATGAAGGGTATTGCCCGATTGCTTCAGCCCGGACATAATCCCTTCCAGAACGGGATTTTTAAAAAAAGACCGGTCTTTTATGGCGGTGTTGATGCGGACAAAATCCTGGGGCACCACCCGGCCGGCGCCGATGTTCATGTGACCCACTTCAGAGTTGCCCATGGTGCCGCCTGGCAGACCCACATCCGGTCCTGAGCAGTTCAGGCGGCTTGAGGGAAAGGTTTCCAGCAGTTGATCCAGAAAGGGGGTGTGGGCCATGGCCACGGCATTGCCGGCAAGGTCTTCGTTTATCCCCCATCCGTCCAGGATCATGAGGATCGTAACCGGTTTATCCGCGGAATTGTCCCTGTCCGGATTAGAAGTCATCGTAGTCTTCATCCTCATCATCGCCGGCATCCGCGTCGATACGGAACCCTGAGAGGTCAACCTTTATGGCGTCGCTCCACAGGCCCTCAAGATCGTAGAACTCTTTGGCACCGGATTCAAACACGTGGATAATGAGGTGCCCGAAATCCAGAAGCGCCCACTCCCCTTCCTTTACCCCTTCAAAGCCCAGGGGCTTAATTTTATTATTTCTCAGGGTTTTGAGAAGATGTTCGGCAAGGGATGTGGTCTGCCTTTTGGAACCGGCCTCCACAATCACCACCATATCTGCGTAGGATGTGAGTTCGGATACGTGAAGGGCGGACACGCTTTTGGGTTTCCGGTCAAAGATCGGGGTGATGTAAGGAAGAAACTCGTCTTCCAGGGCAACTGAATCTGTCATGTATATAAATCCTTTGTTCTGATGAGGGCTGCCACACGCTCCGGGACAAGTCCTGAGATGGAGAGCCCTCTTTTAATCCGGTTCCGGATCTGAGTTGATGAAATATCGATCTTCGGGACGTTGCAGATACGGATCGGTTTCAGGTTGCCATGGACAAATGTATTGTCCATTTTCAATTTGTATCCTTTTGAAATCCGTTCGTCAATAAATGAAGCGTAAGGTGCAAGGCCTGTCCGTTCCCCCCGGAGCATAACAATGATCGGTACCCGCTGGAATATCTTTTCCTGGTCTTTCCAGGTGGGGATATCAAAAAAGGCATCCGACCCCATGAGCAGGTGAAAGTTCACGCAAGGGCCGTGAACCTTTTCAAAGGCGTCAAGGGTATCAATGGTAAAGGACGGGCCCTGGCGTTTTAATTCGATATCCGAGGCTTCAAATCCGGGCATATCCGCGACGACGGAGGCCACCATGGCCATTCGATCGTGGGCTTTGGCCAGATTTGAAGTGGGTTTATGGGGAGGAGATGCGGACGGGTAAAGGAAAATTTTATCCAGTCCGCATGCGTCCTTCACATGGCGGATGATACCGATATGGCCGTTGTGAAGCGGATTGAATGTCCCACCGAAAAGTCCTGCATCCATAGTCGGCCGACCTGACGCTTATTGCTTGTCTGTTTCCGGGTTGTCCTGATCGTCCCGGTTTTCCCGGGCCAGTTTTTTTGCCAGGATTTTGACCAGACGGCTTACCCCGTCCCCTGTGGCTGCGGAGATCGTCACCACCTTGCGGTGGGGCAGTGCCGCCTTGAATGCCTTTATCCGGTTTTCAGTGCCGGTCAAATCCGTTTTATTGAGCACGATAATCTGGGTCTTTCCCGACAGGGAGTCGCTGTACATGGACAACTCCCGGTTGATGAGATTGTAGGCGGCCAGGGGATCATCCGGATCGATCTCGCCTGAATCAATGAGATGGACCAGGATACCGGTGCGTTCAATGTGCTTTAAAAATTTGATCCCAAGTCCGATACCCTCATGGGCCCCCTCAATGAGTCCGGGAATATCCGCCACGGCAAAGGGTTCCCCAAACGGCGCCTCAACCATACCGATGGTCGGGGTGAGGGTGGTAAAGGGGTAGTCGGCAATCTTGGGACGGGCGGCAGACATGGCTGAGATCAGTGTGGATTTTCCTGCGTTGGGAAGGCCCACCAGTCCTACATCCGCCAGGAGCTTGAGTTCCAGCCGGATTTTCATCTCAGTGCCCGGCAGGCCGGGCTGGGCGTATCGGGGAGCGCGGTTGGTTGCCGTGGCAAAGCGTTTGTTGCCCCGGCCGCCTTTGCCGCCGTGGGCAATGACAAGCTCTTTGCCCAGGTCCGTTAGATCGGCAATGGGTTCCAGGGTTTCCGCATCTGATATCAGGGTTCCCTGGGGTAGATCCAGAACACAGTGGCTGCCGTTTTTGCCGTGTTTCTGGCGGCCAAGACCGGGCGCCCCGTTTTTGGCCTTATGGAGTTTCTGACGGCGATATTCGTAAAGGGTGCGTTTGCTCGGGTCCACCCGGAGGATTATGTTTCCCCCATCGCCGCCATCTCCACCGTCAGGTCCGCCTTTTTCAATAAACCGCTCCCGCCGGAAGCTGGCACATCCGGCACCGCCGTCGCCGGACCTGATGGTAACAATTGCTTCATCTACAAATTTCACGCTTCATAAACGCTGACTTTTTTTCTGTCGCGGCCTTTTCTTTCATAGGTCACAACACCGTCGGTCAGGGCGAAAAGGGTGTAATCCTTGCCCATGCCCACGTTGTTGCCCGGATGAATCTTGGTGCCAACCTGTCTGACGATGATGTTGCCTGCAACCACAGATTCGCCACCGAATTTTTTTACACCGCGCCGTTGCGCGTTTGAATCCCGACCGTTCTTGGAACTACCTGCTGCTTTCTTATGTGACATGTCTTTTTCTCTCTATTTCTTAGATTTTTTGGTTAACCTTAAGGAATTGAGTCTTTTTTCAACCCTGCTACGCTGCTGAGATGGATTCGATCCGAACGTCAGTGTAGTGCTGTCTGTGGCCTCTCATCTTACGGTAGCCTTTGCGGCGTTTGTATTTGAATACCAGCTGTTTTTTGCTCCGGCCCTGTTCCAGTACCTGAGCTTTTACAACCGCACTCTCAACCTGGGGGGCACCCAGGGTGACGGTCTCTCCGTCGGAGTACAAGAGGACATCGTTGAATTCAATCTCAGACCCTTCGGATCCTTCCAGTTTTTCAACCCTGAGCAACTGGCCTTCGTGAACCTTGTACTGCTTTCCGCCGGTTCTGATTACTGCGTACATGTTAAACTCTCCTTCATCTTTTATCTCAATACTTTTTAGCAAGTTTAAAAAACTCTTAATTCTATAATTATTTCCTGGGCTTGTCAATAATTTTTTGATTTTCGGGGCAGCCTCCACCATCGTTCCCCACCGCAAAATGTGCCCACAGATGCAGACGGCCTTATATACTGTTTTTATTATAATGTCTATGGTTTGATCATAATTATCTGCCGGTCCTGCTTGACTTCAATCCCAAGTTTTCATACAACAAAAGGGTCTGATGTCCGCGAAATATCCGGGCTCACGGGGTAACCCGCAAGCGTCTACAAAAACCCCCGGATACTTCGAATTTCAGCATCCTTAAATTGAGGGAGACCCGATGAAAAAGTCTATAGTTATGCTCGTCATGGTTCCGGTGCTGTTTCTGGCCGGGTGCACTGCCGCAACCTATGAATATACCAGTACACCGGTGGCAGGAACCATTGCCACCCAGGCATTTGAAGCAACGTTTACCCCGAAAAAGAACGGAACCCAATATTTTAATCAATTTCAGGTGGATATAACAAACCTGTCGAAGTTTCCATTGGAGATCGATTGGAACAATACCGCTTACCTGTTGAACGGTAAAAAGAACGGCAGGGTTGTGTGGGCCGGCATTGCGCCTGCCACAGTTAGGGAAGGGAAAATTCCGTATGATGTGGTGGCCCCCGGAACATCTTTAACCCGGAAAATCTCCCCTTTGACCAAGGTGGCCATATCCCAAAGAAAGGATCGAAGTGCCGGCAAAGACAAGACCGGACTTTATGCAGGTATTCTGCCTGCCGGTGAGAACGGTATCCTTTTGACCTTAAAAAACCAGGGCCAAACAGTCCTCAAAAAGATGACAGTGGTCATTGCCGAAGAAAAAAAATAAACCGTGCCGCAGCCGGCATCCATTATATAAGGGGTGATTAAAATGAAAAATGCAGCCCGCATTATTGTTGTCTTGATATTGAGTCTTGCAATTTCCGGATGTTATCGGTTGGTGGTCAGTCATCCTGAAAAATCCCAAGCCCAGTTTTATAAAGATCAGGCCCTGTGTGAAGATAAGGCACGTGCCTTTGCCTTGAAAAGGCTTGTTGAGATGAGCCACACTGATGAAATAGAGCATGCCAGGCGGTGTATGCGTGAGCTTGGATGGGAATACGGGTTTAGGAGGAATTCCTCCAAGGCAAAAAATAACGATACGCAAGCTAAAAAAGAATAAGCGGTTTTTCGCATCAGATTGGTTTAATTTAAGGGCAGGTGGGCAGGCGTTCACCTGCCCGTGATGTTATAAAGGATAAAGATATCACCATGAACGGGTACACCGCCAATGGCCAAAAGGCGTCCGGGGATCGTCTGGAATCCCTTTTCTGGCAGATGATGGCCGGCAATCCGGTTTCCGGGGCACGGGGGGCAGGTGACGACCGGATACCGCAAACTCCCAAAGCGCTGCTTTCGTGGTTGAATACACGGCAAGATGCCGGCCCTAAGCCGGAACCCATAGTAAAAGGGACGGCAGGCTTTATGGTGCTTAACGGTTTGTGTCTTATTTCGCTGAAAGGCTATCGGTCTTTATCCGGTTCTTTGGCCTTTAAGGCCGCTTTAAAAAAGGCCCGGGGGATTGTCTTTCTGGTTAGTCCCGTCACAGACAGCTATCAACCGTCCGATGCCTGTGACACCTTTATAAATGCCCTGACAACGTGGATACCTGATCTGCCCGAGGGAAAACCGATTGCCCTGCAGATACCGGTGGCCGCAGAAGCTGATCCGGAGGCGTTGACCCACATGTTGCCCCGCTGGCATGAAAAGGGACTGCGTCTGCTTCTCTGGCAGGACGAGGGGGGGGGGCTGCCCCGCCAACTGATGTGGCAGACGGCAAAGATGGGAATATGGAACCATGTTTACGGAAAAACCTTGTTCCCTGAAGAATGTTTCAGTGAGGCACCCGCGGCGACTGAGGCGACTGAGGCAAATGAGTCGGGTGCGGCCGTGGGGCAGGCCGCATGGATCGTCAACAATCCGAATATCGTCCATTCCTTCGAAGATTTTACCGATGACGGGTCAATCAGGCGCGACCCGCCGGACCCGCTTCTAAGCTATCGCCGTGTCACGCCGCTGCCGGGTGAGCCCTTTGTCCGGCGGATTCCCGATCCGTTACTGATTCTGCCGTTGTTGGCCACCATGACACCGAAGGAACTGATTCGGTACTGGGTGGCACCTGACACGTCTGATCTCAGGGTTTTGGGAAGCCAGATCAACTTTCACTTTAAGCGGCCGTCTGAACTGCCGCCCGGTGTCATGGAGGAGATCATCGCCATGGTGGATGCCGGCGGTTCTGTGGATATCACCCATGTCCGGGCCAACCTTGAACGGGCCTACCTGATCGGGTATGCCACGGAGGATGGCTGTATTGTCGGCAATTCGAGCCTGAAGCGGCCGCGCCGGGAATTTGTGGAAAGGATTCGCAACGTCACCGGTCTGGATTTCACACGGTTCGTGGAGCGGGGATATACCTCGGTGCGTCCGGAATACAGGGCCATGGGCATCGGTGCAAAACTCCTTGAAGGCTTGACGGCAAGGGCCGTCGATGTCAAGGTGTTTTCCATTATCAGCGAGGATAATCTGGCCACCCAGAAAATTGCACTGCGCAACAACACCCGGAAGATTGCCACCTATTTCAGCGACAAGGTGGGCAAGGAGATGGGGGTCTGGATGCCGGACCATATGATCGAAGCAGACTGGACAAACCTGACATGACATTTACCGCCCGCACCATAGGCATCATGACCGTGAACGGATTTGACTTTCACCCCAACGGTCGTTTTCAAGAAGAGGCAAAACGCCTGGGGCACCGGGTGATGCTGATCAACCCCTACAGCCTGTGCTGCAGTGTCGGGGACAAGGGGGGCACGCTTTTTCTTTCGGATCATGATACCTTGCCGGACCTGGTGATGCCCCGGCAGGGCTCTCCCATGGGAGAATACGGGTTTGTCCTGCTTCGGCAGTTCGAACTGATGGGAATTGCCCTGGTGAACGGCATTCACGGTGTCACCATTGCCCGGAACCAGTTTTTGAGCCTGCAGCAATTGGCAGGGGCGGGTGTGACGGTGCCTGATGCCTGTTTTGTGAACCGCCGGGACACTTTTTTTGAGGGTATCGGCCGCCTGGGCGGATATCCGGTTGTGGCAAAGCAGGTGGACGGTATGGGCGGTGACGGTGTGGAACGGCTGGATTCGGCATCTGCTGCCGAGGCCTACCTGGAAGCTCATTTTGTTCCGGTAAAAGGGGTGGTGCTCCAGCGGTATATTCCACCGGACCACCGGACGGATTTACGGCTCCTGGTGGTGGGAGACCGTGTGGCAGGGGCCATGGCATTGACCCCGAAGCAGGGCCAGTTTAAGGCAAATATTCATCAGCAGGCACAAGCCCACGCCTTTTTTCCGTCGCCGGAGCTTGAACGGATGGCCGTTGCAGCAGCCCGGGCCTGCAGCCTCGATATCGCGGGTGTAGACATGATGATCTCTCCTGATACCGGGCCACAGGTGATCGAAGTCAACTACTCCCCCGGGTTCAACGGACTGGAAATGGCGACGGGAAAAAATATTGCAGCAGCCATTTTGCAACACGTACTGCAGATTGCTTTTTAAAAAAAATGTTTCCTGAATCAGTATGGAATACAAACAATAAGGACTTAAAGACCCATGAAACTTGTGGATTTCAACCTGGACAAAGACGGGGACGCAGTTACCGCTTCGGCCCGGGTCGTATTTGAAGACAATGACCGGGACCCGAAAACCGTTTTCATAAAAACCACAGAGGAATTTGCAGACGGATTTGGCGTCAATCCGGATGCCTTTCTTGTGGGGTGTCTGCTGCCAGCTCTCCACCTGGGGGAAAAACGCCTGTGGGTGGATGGTGAGGTCTGCCCCTTCCTTCTGGAAGGCGTCAATGTGATCCAGCGAATGCTCAGCCACTGGACGGATGGCCGGTACACACCCATTCCGGTTACAGCGCCCCCCAGGTCCGTCATTGACATTCCCCGGCCGGCCAGAGCCGGCATGGTCATGTCCGGGGGGATGGATTCCCTGGCCGCCCTGCGGTTGAACCGGCTCAACTATCCTAAGGATCATCCGGCCTATATTAAAGATGCATTCTTTATGCACGGATTCGACATCGGCGGGGTGGTGGAACGGGGTGCCAAGTACCATGTCTTTGACAGGGCTATCAAGGCCATCTCCCATATTACCCGGGATGCCGGTACGACATTGATTCCGGTGTATACCAACATCCGTCACCTCTGTGATGAACGGGAACTGTGGCTGGATTCCTTTTTCGGTGCCGTGCTGGCGGCCATGTCCCATTCTTTTTCCGCCCGGGTGAACCTGATGTTCATCGGTTCGTCCTATGATATCCCCAACCTGCATCCCTGCGGGTCCCACCCGTTGCTGGACCCGGAATACTCCTCCTTTGGCATGCGTATCCGTCACAGGGACTATGAGCTTTCCCGCCTGGAGAAGATCGAGATTGTCTCAAAGTGGGATGCGGCGTTCCAGAATTTCAGGGTTTGCCTGGCCAATGTGCCGGATCAACTCAACTGTGGACAGTGTGAAAAATGTGTCCGGACCATGACGGAACTCACCGCCCTTGGACTGCTGGATAAAACACGGGCCTTTGAAGCTGATAAGGTGATGCCTGAAGATATTGACCGGTTTGATATCACCATCCGGGTAAGGCCGCCTTTTTACAGACCCATGGTACCGCTTCTAAGGCAGCAGGGAAGAGACGACCTGGCCGATACCATAGAACGGAAGCTGGAAGGTGCCATGGAAAA
>CAJWHT010000079.1 GCA_913041495.1 uncultured Desulfobacteraceae bacterium
TAAATTTTCATATGACGATGGATATGAAGCTTATACAACCAAGAAAACATTTGAGGGTGTTATTAATAATTTGGAAAGACGTTATTTAGAAACTGATAGTGAATGGAAAAGAGAGGAAATTTCCCAATACCAAAGTGAAACAGATTGTGAGAAGTGTAAAGGAATGAGACTAAAAGACGAAGCGTTGTGTGTAAAGATAAATAATCTTAATATTAGTGAAGTAACTGAAAAGTCAATTGATATTGCTCAGAAATGGTTTTCGGACTTGGAAAACGTTTTAAATGAGAAAGAAAAAACAATTGCACAACATATCTATATTTTTGGGGCAGTTCCTCAATGGCCTCCTTCACTTGTTCGATGGAGATTCCTTCCTCCACCGACCAATCATCCTCTTCCGCCACCTGTAGATAACTCTCATTGAGCTCCACCGTACGTTGATGTTTCGATTTTAAAAAATCGATACTGCCATTCACTACAATTCTCTTCAACCATGCCCCGAACGTTACATCTCCCTTAAACTGTTCAATTCGCTGAAACGCCTTGATAAACGAATCTTGCAACACATCTTCTGCGTCCTCGGCATTTTTTAGAAAGCGCATGGCCACACAAAACATACCATCGCAATACTGACGATACAGTTTCATTTGCGCCTGGCGGTCGTTCGCCTTGCACTTTTCTACAAGCTCTATATGGAGCACACTCGGTTCTATGTCTGGTTTTTTAGTTGTTCTGTATTAAGGACGATGCAAAAAAAGCAACGTTGCAAATTAGTGCGTTTTTGGCGCATTTTTAACAAAAAAAGCCCCGTTGAAAAATCAACAGGGCTCATTATTAAGAAGTTAATCCGATTATTCGTCCAACAACAAATTCAGATGAACGGTAATATTATCGCGTGTGGCCTTGCTGTAAGGACACATTTCGTGAGCTTCCTTAATAATGGTCTCTCCCATTTCCTTATCCACTGTTGGCAAATAAGTGTCAAGGGTAACTTCCAAGAAAAAACCTTCCTCCTCTTTGTTGAAAGCTACAATGGCGGTTACATTAAAATCTCCAAGGTCATCAATATCGTGATTATTGGCAACGGCCTCTACCGCACCAGCGTAGCATGTGGAGTAAGCCGCAGCAAAAAGTTCTTCAGGATTGGTGGATTTCGGGTCTGGCTTCCCATTGGAGTTCGGCATACTTATCGGGAAATCCAAAACACCGTCCTCGCTCTTTACATGTCCTGCTCTTCCTCCTGTATTGGTGGCCTTGGCCTCAAAAATAGTCTTCATCTTTTAAATGTTTATAGGTTCATAAAAAATCGGCACTCTTGCGATTGCCGGTTATGTAACGAATAAGGTACCAATTTGCTAGCAGATGTCAGCTCAAATAGATATTAAATTTTTGTGAAATGGATAGATTGGAAATCCGCCTTCAAACCGACCAAAGAACTGACAAACCCGTAAAATCTTCATAAATTCGTATAAACTGATGAACCGTACGCTTGGCAGACAATAATAAAATACCTTCGGACACCATTTCCAAAATCAAGGCACTCAGAAAACAAGAGCTTTCTGCCGATGCCTTGGCACAAGGTATTTTTGATGGCAACAAAGCTATGCTTGCCAAAGCCATAACGCTGCTGGAAAGCACAAAGACGGCCCATTTTGAAAAAGCCAATGCCGTTATTGAAAAGTGTTTGTCCAAATCTACAAATAGCATTCGCCTTGGGATTACAGGGGTTCCAGGGGTCGGTAAAAGTTCGTTTATCGAAACTTTGGGCAAAACCCTGACCGACCAAGGCAACAAAGTCGCAGTGTTGGCCGTGGATCCGACCAGCTCCTTGAGCAAGGGTAGCATTTTAGGGGACAAAACCCGAATGGAAACCTTGGCCAAAGACCCGAATGCCTTTATCCGCCCCTCTCCTTCCGGTACATCTTTGGGAGGTGTGGCACAAAAAACCAGGGAAAGCATCATACTTTGCGAAGCTGCGGGATACAATGTCATTTTAGTGGAAACCGTGGGCGTTGGCCAAAGTGAAATTGCCGTGCACAGCATGGTGGACTTTTTCCTGCTGCTCAAATTATCAGGAGCGGGAGACGAGCTCCAGGGCATAAAAAGAGGGATTATGGAAATGGCCGATGCCATCGCCATCAACAAGGCCGACGGCGATAACCTGGAGCGGGTGAAGCAGACAAGGGCGGATCTGGAGATGGCCATGCACCTGGTGGCCCCGGATTCCCCCTCCTGGCATACGCCGGTGCTGACCTGTTCGTCCGTCACCGACGGCGGTACCCAAAATGTCTGGGACACTGTCCTGGAGCACCGGAAAAAGATGCAGGCAACCGGCGAGTTTGACCAGCGGCGCAGGTCCCAGGCCCTGGAATGGATGTGGACCCTGGTGGATGAAGGGATGCGCCGGCGCTTCAATGAAAACGAAAAGGTCCAGGCCCAGATTCCCACCATGTCCGCCCGGGTGGAAAATGAAAAAATATCGCCCTCGGCCGCGGCCAGGGCGCTGTTGGATTTATTGTAGGACCCTTTTGTATGCCGCATACCTGGTGTAGGCGGGATATCTGAACGTTTTTTGTATAATTTATACTTTAAGGAAGAATAGATGAAAATACACGAGTATCAGGCAAAGGAATTGTTCCGCAAGTACAATGTCCCTGTACCTGAAGGGCAGCCTGTCTTCAGCGTTGAAGAGGCCAAGCATGCAGCATCCAAATTAGGGGGTTTTCCCGTGGTGGTCAAGGCCCAGATCCATGCGGGCGGCCGGGGCAAGGGCGGCGGCGTCAAGCTTGCCCACTCCATGGAAGAGGTGGAAACCCTGGCGGATGAGATTCTCGGCATGACCCTGGTCACCCACCAGACCGGGCCTGAAGGCAAACTGGTCCAAAAACTGCTCATTGAAGCCGGCCAGAATATCGAAAAAGAACTCTACTTGTCCCTGCTGGTGGACCGGGGCACTGCATCCGTCATCATCATGGCAAGCCAGGACGGCGGCATGGACATTGAGGACGTGGCGGAAAAAACACCGGAGAGAATTATCAAAGTCCAGGTGGATCCCCTCATGGGCATCCAGGGCTACCAGTTGCGTGAAGTGGCATTCGGCCTGGGGTTAACCGGACCTGCCTTCAAACAGTTTTCAGGCCTGCTTGCCAACCTTTACAAATGTTTCGTGGAAAATGACTGTTCCATGCTGGAGATCAATCCGCTGATTCTTACGGCCGACCAGCAGGTACTGGCCCTGGACGCCAAGGTGGATTTCGATTCCAATGCCCTTTACCGGCACAAGGATCTCCTGGAACTGCGGGATCTCACCGAAGAAGATCCCCTGGAAGTGGAAGCCTCCAAGTTCAACCTGAACTATATCAACCTGGACGGCAACGTGGGCAACATCGTTAACGGTGCCGGGCTGGCCATGGCCACCATGGATATCATCAAAAACGCCGGTGCCACCCCTGCCAACTTCATGGACGTGGGCGGCGGCGCCTCTTCCGAGCAGGTGGAAAACGCCTTCAGGATCATCCTGGCCGATGAAAAGGTCAAAGCGGTCCTCATCAATATCTTCGGCGGTATCCTGCGGTGTGACATCTTTGCCCAGGGCGTGGTGGACGCGGCCCAAAAGACCGGTCTCACCATCCCGGTGGTGGTTCGCATGGAAGGCACCAATGTGGATGAAGGCAAGAGAATCCTGGCTGACGCCGGGCTGAACCTGACCAGCGCAACCGATCTTTCCGACGCAGCCGCCAAAATCGCAGCCGCCGTCAACTAAAGGAGACCAAAGTGAGTATATTTGTAAATAAGGACACCAAACTTCTGGTCCAGGGCATAACAGGCAATGAGGGCAGCTTTCATGCCCGTCAGTGTATCGAGTACGGCACCAATATCGTGGCCGGCGTCACCCCCGGCAAGGGCGGACAGAAAATGGACGATGTCCCGGTGTTCAACACCGTGGCCCAGGCCGTTAAGGAAACAGGGGCCAACGCCTCCTTGATTTTCGTACCCCCGCCTTTTGGCGCGGATGCCATCATGGAAGCGGCCGATGCCGGCGTGGAATTGATTGTCTGCATCACCGAGGGCATCCCCATCATGGATATGGTGAAGGTGAAGAATTTTTTAGCAACAAAATCCTGCCGGCTCATCGGTCCCAACTGCCCGGGGATTATCACCCCGGACGAGTGCAAGATCGGCATCATGCCGGGGGCAATTCATAAAAAAGGCAATGTTGGCGTCGTTTCCAGATCCGGCACCCTGACCTACGAGGTGGTGGACCAGCTGACCAAGCTTAATATGGGTCAATCCACCTGCATCGGTATTGGTGGGGATCCGGTGAACGGCACCAATTTTATAGACGTATTGTCCGCCTTCCAGGCGGATGACGAAACGTCAAGTATCGTCATGGTCGGGGAAATCGGCGGCAGTGCGGAGGAAGAGGCAGCAGCATACATCAAGGCGAACGTCACAAAACCGGTGGTCGGTTTTATTGCTGGATTGACAGCCCCTCCCGGCAGAAGAATGGGGCATGCCGGGGCCATTATTTCAGGGTCCAGCGGAACCGGCGAGGCAAAGATCAAGGCTTTCAAGGACAATGGCATCCATGTCTGCGAGAACTTAGGTGAAATCGGCCGGATTTGTGAGGGCGCATTCAAGTAACGCCTGATTGATAAACCGGCCGTTTTAGGCGCCAGCGCGTCCGGATGGCCGGTTTTACATGGCGTCACATCATTTTAAGGAGGTTTTGAATTGGAAAGTTATGTAATTGAATCAAACAAAAAAAAGAGCAGGCTTCCTGCCCGGCTGGATGCGGTCCAGAGCGGTACAGGCCTGATCCTGGGACTGTTCATGTGGGTGCATATGCTCCTGGTGGGCAGCATCGTCCTTGGAAAAGGCGCATTTAACTGGGTGGCCAAGACCATGGAGCTGGCATTTTTGTCAGACACCGGCCACGGCTATCCAATTGCCGTGTTCTTTGCCGTTTCCGGCGTTTTTACCCTGTTCATTCTCCATGCCCTTCTGGGGATGAGAAAATTTCCCATCAATTGGAAACAGCACAGGATCATGCGGGACCAGATGGTCATGATGAAACACCAGGATACCAATCTTTGGTACATCCAGGCCATTACCGGGTTTATCATGTTTTTTGCAGGCTCCGTTCATCTTTACATCATGCTTACCAACCCGGGGTCCATTGATCCGTATCTGTCCGCAGACCGGGTGGTTTCAGGCAACATGTGGTTCGTTTACCTGATTCTGCTGATCTGTGTGGAACTGCATGGCACCATCGGCCTTTACAGGCTGTGCATGAAGTGGGGCTGGCTGCAGGCCAAGGGCGATAAGTCCGGCCGGGAAACCCGCACCAAGCTCAAGACCCTGAAAAACAGGCTCGCCATCTTTTTCCTTTCCTTAGGTATACTGGCACTGCTGGTGTTCATCGTTATCGGTATCGGCCACAGGGACCAGGTGGGCCAGCGCTATGACGCTGATATCTCCGGCCATGCCGAAACCACCGTAGAGGTTGAAGCAGAAGACCATGCGGCAGCTCCCGCTGAAGAGGCGGTAGAGGAAGAACCGGTCCATGAAGAAGAGGTCGCCGTAGAATCAGAGGCTGCCCACGAAAGCGAAGCCGTTGAAGAAGAGGCCGCAACTCATGAGCAGGAGGCTGCTGAGGAGGCACATGCAGATGAGACCCATGAAGCAGCAGACAGTCATCCAGATGACAGTCATGCCGATGACGCTCACTCCGCTGACGAAGCCCATGCGGAACCCGAAGCCCATGGCGATGCTCATACAGCAGAAGAAACACATTAAGAAAAGGGAAAATACTAAATGAATATCATATATACGGATTCACTTGTTATCGGCGGCGGCCTGGCCGGGCTTCGCGTCGCCATTGCAGCCAAGCAGCGGGGGTATGAGTCCATCATTCTCTCCCTGATGCCGGCCAAACGGTCACATTCCGCCGCCGCCCAGGGCGGTATGCAGGCAAGCCTCGGCGCCTGTATCAAGGGGGACGGGGATGATGAAGACGTCCACTTTGCAGACACGGTCAAAGGCTCCGACTGGGGCTGCGACCAGGATGTGGCCAGAATGTTCGTCAACACCTCTCCTAAGGCCATCCGGCAGCTCTCTGCCTGGGGCGTACCCTGGTCCAGGGTCAGGGGCGGCGACCGCGATGTAATCATCAACGGCGAGAAGGTCACCATCACTGAAAAGCATGACGCCCACGGCCTGATCACCGCCAGGGATTTCGGCGGCACCAAGAAGTGGCGGACCTGCTATACGTCCGACGGCACCGGGCACACCATGCTCTATGCCATGGACAACAAGGCCATTGAACTCAATATCCCGGTACACGAGAGAAAAGAGGCCATTGCCCTGATCCATGACGACGGGGTCTGCCACGGCGCTGTGGTCAGAGATCTTATCACCGGCGAACTTTCCGCCTACATCGCCAAAGCCACCACCATCGCCACCGGCGGTTACGGCCGTCTTTACTCCGTGTCCACAAACGCCATTATCTGCGAAGGTATCGGCGCTGCCATCGCTCTTGAAACCGGCGTGGCAACACTTGGCAACATGGAAGCGGTTCAGTTCCACCCCACCGCCATCGTTCCTGTGGGCATCCTCACCACCGAAGGCTGCCGCGGTGACGGCGGCTTGCTCCTGGACAAGGACGGCTACCGGTTCATGCCGGACTACGAGCCCGATAAAAAAGAGCTGGCATCCCGGGACGTTGTTTCCCGCCGCATGACCGAGCATATGAGAAAGGGCAAAGGCGTACCGTCGCGGTACGGTGACCACCTCTGGCTGGACATCACCCTTTTGGGCCGTCAACACATTGAAAAGAACCTGCGTGAAGTAAAAGAGATCTGTGAATACTTCCTGGGCATCGATCCGGTGAAAGAGTACATCCCGGTCCGTCCCACCCAGCATTACTCCATGGGCGGGGTCAGGACCCAGGCCACCGGTGAAAGCCCGACCCTCCAGGGTCTGTTCTCCTGCGGTGAAGCGGCCTGCTGGGATATGCACGGGTTCAACCGCCTGGGGGGCAACTCCGTTGCGGAAACCGTGGTTGCAGGCATGATCGTGGGCGAATACGTGGCCGATCACTGTGCCAAAAAGAGCCTGAATGTTTCCACCACGGTCATCGAGCATTTCATGAACCGGGAAACTGATAAAATCGGTGCCCTGCTCACCCGTGAATACGGTGAGAATCCCTTCCAGCTCAAGGCGGAAATGCAGAAGATCATGATGGACAAGGTCGGTATCTTCAGAAACGGCCCTGACCTGGAAGCTGCGGTTGAAGAGCTGAAACTATTGAACCAGCGCGCCAAAAAGGTGGCCCTGAGAAACAAGATTTCCTCTTCCAACCCGGAACTGGTGGAAGCCATCCGCGTGCCCAAGATGATCAAACTGGCCCAGTGCGTGGCCTACGGTGCCATGCTCCGTACCGAGAGCCGCGGTGCCCATGCCCGTGAAGACTATCCGGAAAGAAATGACCGGGATTGGCTGAAGCGGACGCTTACCACCTGGAAGGACGATGATGCGGATCTGCCGGAAATCTCCTATGAAGATCTGGATATCATGAAGATGGAAATGCCTCCGGGTTCCCGCGGTTACGGCGTTGACAATACCGTCCATCATCCGGATACGGAAAAGCGGGTGGCCCAGATCGAAGAGATCAAAAAGGCCAACCCGACAGCCGACCGGCACGAGATGCAGGAACTCCTCAATCCTTTGGAGATTCCTGAAAAATTTAAGGGTAGAAACGAGCGTATCGGCAGGGGGTACAACTAATGAGTGACGAAGGCAGAATTTTAAGATTTCAGATTTTTCGGTATAACCCCCAGAAAAAGGGCGACAAACCCCGTATGGTCACCTACGAGGTCACCGAAGCCCCTGGGATGACGATTTTCATTGCATTGAACGATATCCGTGAAAACCAGGATCCCTCCCTGCAGTTTGACTTCATCTGCCGGGCCGGTATCTGCGGTTCCTGCGGTATGGTCATCAACGGGGCTCCCGACCTGGCCTGCAGGACACTCACCTCGAAGTTTGAAGACGGCGAGATCACGCTTTTGCCCCTGCCCGGATTTGAGCTTATCGGCGATCTTTCCGTGAACACCGGCAAATTCATGCGCGGCATGAGCGAGCGGGTGGAATCCTGGATCCATGATCCTGACGCAGACAAGGTGAATTACAACGAGCTGGAAGAACGGATGGACCCGGACATCATGGAAGAGGTGTACGAACTTGAGCGCTGCGTTGAGTGCGGCTGCTGCATCTCTGCCTGCGCCACCAAACGGATGCGCCCGGACTTCCTGTCCGCCGTAGGCTTTATGCGGCTGGCCCGGTTCCACCTGGACCCCCGGGACAAACGGACCGATGAAGAATTCTATGAGATCCTGGGCGATGACGATGGTGTTTTCGGCTGCATGACGCTTCTGGGCTGTGAAGATTACTGCCCCAAAGATCTGCCCCACCAGACCCAGATCGCCTTCCTGAGACGGAAGATGGCCCTGGTAAAATAATCGTCTCACAGCGCAGCCCGTCAATTGGGTTGCGCTGTGTTTACCATTGCTGCAATCGTTTTTTGGAAAACTATATTCAACAGGCAGCGGGGCCGCCGGATACGGGTGTGGTCCGCTGCCTGTTGTACGTAAAGGAAAATTTAAATGAGCGAATTCAAGTTTGAAACCATGTTCCCCCTGGGCAAGGACGATACCGCGTACCGCCTGCTCACCAAGGATCATGTGAGAGTCAAGGAATTTGAAGGCAAAGAGGTGCTGGTGGTGGAACCCCAGGCCCTTTCGATCCTCTCCGAAGCCGCCTTCAAGGATGTGGCCCATCTTTACCGGGTGGAACACCTGGAAAAACTGCGGGCCATTATTGATGACCCCGAATCCTCGGACAACGACCGTTACGTGGCCCTGGAACTTTTAAAAAATGCGGCCATTGCCGCAGAAAAAGTCTTCCCCATGTGCCAGGACACCGGCACCGCCATCGTGATGGGTAAAAAAGGCCAGCAGGTGTGGACCTGGTCCGATGACGAGGAAGAGCTGTCCAAGGGCGCGTTCAACGCATACACCAAGAACTACCTGCGCTACTCCCAGAATGCCCCTCTGACGGTCTACAAGGAAGCCAATACCAAGAATAACATGCCGGCCCAGGTAGACATATCCTCCATCGAAGGGGAGGCGTACAAGTTCCTCTTCATGGCCAAGGGCGGGGGCTCCGCCAACAAGACCGCCCTGTTCCAGATGACCAAGGCCGTCCTTAACTCCGAAGAGATCCTCATTGATTTCATGACCGAGAAGATGAAGGCTCTGGGGACAGCCGCCTGCCCGCCCTACCATATTGCCTTTGTCATCGGCGGCACCACAGCCGAACTCAACCTCAAGGCCGTGAAGCTGGCCTCCGCCCGCTACCTGGATACGCTGCCCACCGAGGGCAGTGAACTGGGCCATGCCTTCAGGGACACCGATCTGGAGGAAAAGGTCCTCAAGCGCTCCCAGGAACTGGGTCTTGGCGCCCAGTTCGGCGGCAAGCACTTCGCCCTGGACATCCGGGTCATCCGGATGCCCCGCCACGGCGCTTCCTGCCCCATCGGCATCGGCGTCTCCTGTTCCGCAGACCGCCAGATCAAGGGCAAGATTACCCGGGACGGCATTTTCCTGGAACAACTGGAAGAGGATCCCAAGCGTTTTCTCCCGGCAGCCGAGCCTGAGATGGCCCCGGCTGTGGAAATCGATCTTAACCGCCCCATGGACGACATCCGGGCGGAGCTTTCCAAATACCCCGTGGCCACCCGCCTGTCGCTCTCCGGCAAGATCATCGTTGCCCGGGATATCGCCCATGCCAAGTTCATGGAGAGATACGAGGCCGGCGACGGCCTGCCCGATTACATTAAGAATCATATCATCTACTATGCCGGTCCGGCCAAGACCCCGGAAGGGGAAGCGTCAGGATCCTTCGGCCCCACCACTGCCGGCCGGATGGACCCCTATGTCCCTGTTTTCCAGAAGGAAGGGGCTTCCATGATCATGCTGGCCAAGGGCAACCGTACCCAGCAGGTGACGGATGCCTGTAAAACGTTCGGCGGATTTTACCTGGGCTCTCCCGGCGGCCCTGCGGCCCGTCTGGGCAAGGATTTCATCAAGAATGTGGAATTGGTGGAGTACGAGGAACTGGGAATGGAAGCCGTGTATATGATTACGGTGGAAAATTTCCCCGCCTTTATCATCGTGGATGACAAAGGGAATGATTTCTACGCGGATCTTTTGTAGATCTGTCTCTCCTGTTGCTATGCAAACCGTCTCCGGCACATCGCCGGAGACGGTTTGCTTTTTTTTGGGGGCACCTGCAAATCCCGGGCGGTGCACAGACCCTGTTATTCTCACGGCGGATACCGGCCATCTTCCCCTCCGTAACCGGGTGGCAGCCTTCGGAAAAATCAAAAACGGATCAATCACAGGGCAAGAAAAAATCACGACAATCCGGGAAAAATCGTATATACTTACCGCCTGAAATTTGGCTGCCAGGTACGCAGAAAAACCGCAAGGACAAAGAGCGCAAAAAACATAGACCACACAAAGAAGATGAAGAGAAAATTAGATGCTATAATTATCGCTGCCGCCACCTGCCTGATTGTGTTTGGTTTGTCCGCCGCCACCCTGGCCCAGGACGCATTGCAGGATGCTTCGGATCTCCATACGATTCACATCATCACCCCGGAATGGGAGGCCCAGACAAACCGGGACGGCTCCGGTCTTTTTTTCGAGATTGTCCAGGCGGTGTATGCCCCCTCAGGCATTCATATAAAGCCAACCTTCGCCCCGTGGAAACGGTGCCAGGCCACGGTGGACGCCAAAAAGGCGGATGCCATGCTCTGTGTGTGGAAGACCCATGCGGCGGAGCACGGCCAGCTTATCCCCGACTACCCCATGTTCATAGAGCGGACCGCCGTGGTATTCAAACGGGCGTCTCTGCTTGACTGGCACGGGGTGAATGCCATGGACTACAAGCGGGCCGTCTGGCTGAGGGGGTATAATTACCATACCGATCCCCACCTGGCGTCGGTGCAGCTTGTGCAGTGGCATGAGGTGGACAGTCATGAAGAGGCCTGGCAGCAGTTGAATCTGGACCGATTTGACTTTTATATTGATGCCCTGATCGATCTGGATACCTATATCCAGGAAAACAACATTGACATGGGACTATACCGCAAGGTGGTGCTGTGGAGCCAGAAGTCCTATGTGGCCTTTGCCGATACCCCCAAATCCAGGCGGCTCATCGACATTTACAACAGGGAACTTCCCAAACTCATCAAAAACGGGACCCTGGAAATGATATTGGAGGAATATGGCCAGACCTTCCATGCGGATGAGTGGCAGTAGACCTGTCTGATTAAAGCCAGCCCATTTCTTCCTTCATGATTTTGTACTGACGTTTGAATTTTTTCTTCAGCTGCGGATAGCGCTGGAGAAAGGCATGGGTGTGTCGTTGGTACTGGTCGTTGACTCGGTTGTACTGGTTAAGCTTCCGGTTCACGGCAATCAAAAGGGCATCATAGCTTTTTCTGACCCTGAGATCCCCCGCCTTCAGTTTTGCGTAATTATCCGCAGAATAGGACAGCCAGCGTTCCAGATGGACCAGGTAGTTTTTAATGGCCCCTCGCTTCCGGGTCAGATGGAGGTCCAGGATTTCCCGGATATCCAAGTAGGGATTAAGACCCTGGGCGCTGATTGCGGTTCTGTTGTTGTTTACGAAAGTGATGTATGCCCTGACGTCGTGGTCTGCGGTTTCAAGGGCATAAAAGGCTTTGCTGATGAGTTGCAATGCCCCGCGCATCCGTTTCGCCGTATTGGTGACGCGTGCCCCTTCAATAGCGTCCAGGGCATGTTCGAGTGAAATGGCCGAGGCCTGCATATTGTTCAGGTAGATATCCAACCGCTGTTCAAGGGGAGACAGGGGAACTTCTTTGTCGCATCCTGACAGAGGGATGGTCATCAGCATGGTCGGAATCAGCAAAAGGATCAAAATTCGTGTGACGGAAAATGAATGTTTCATAAAATTTTATTTGTATACTTTAAATATTTGAAAATATTCTTTTCCATATCACAGGTTGCCGGACAATTTCAACACGTTGGTGTTGATGGCCAGGTTCAACTCCCTGTGTATCAATTCGTGGTGCCCTTTTTCAAAGGGCAGAAAGATGAGGCTGGCCGATACCGGTTTGAACCGGGTTGCGGCCAATTGGGGCAGGTGGTCCTTTGTGGGGCGGATAAGGGAGGCCAGGGTAATCTTGATGCTCTGAAGGGCCTCGGACGCAGGGAGGGTGACGGGCTGGTACGGGTTTTTATGGATACGTTTGACCAGGTCCGGCGTGGGTTGGGCAAGGGTGAACTGACGGGACAGGGTTAAAAAGATCCGGGGGCGTATTTTAAAGGCCGGTGCCCAGAAAAAAATCTCTTTTCCGCCAAGATCATCCGACACAACCCGGGGCAGGTTGCACAGGAGGGCAAGGTCCGCGTATGTGTTCAAGGACAGGCCATGGAGCCGGACCGCCATTTTCCAAAAGGGGACAAGCACATCCTCCGGTGACGTGGGGGCGGCCGATGCAAACCTGATCCGGTCCAGTTCTTTCTGCCTGGGCTGCCAGAGGGAGTGGCAGTTCCTGCAGACCAGGGCCAGGGAGTCGGACTGCCCCTCAAGATCCCAGCCGCATCCCGGGCAGACACCGGAGAGTATCCGGGTTTCCTTTTCAGGGCGGCAGGCCGTGAGGTCGGCGAGGGTATATTCACGGCCTGTTTGTGAATCACCGGGTTCTGATGCGTTTCGGGCCGGACCCAGCGGGATATTGAGCACCCCGTCCCAGACTTTGCCGTCATGTTCGTAGTAGGGGGCGTAAATCAGGCTGAAGGTTTCACCGATATCCTCGGTGATAAGGGGGGCGTGGCTCCGGCGCTGTTGCCTGGACCGGCCGGAAAGGGTGTTCATGCTCTCTTTAAAGGGCTGGGGACGTACAAAGATGCCCTGCGTCCGGGAGGATACCCGCTTCAGGGTCAGGGCCTGGGATCTGAAGCCCAGTGAGAAGGGCAGGCAGGGCAAAGGCGGCTCTATGGCAAGGACGGAGACATCTGTAAACCAATGGTCAACGCCGGAAAGGGTACAGGCGTATTGCACGCCTTTGAACCGCCAGTAGGGCAGAAAGACCGGAGAGACGGTCTTAGGGATATCCTTATGGGGTGTCAGGTAATAGCGGCCGAACCCCTTCTGGGCGATGCAGGATTTTACCCGGCAATACGGGCAGGCAAAGAACCGGTCCGTTTCGTCCAGAAATACGGGGGCCCCGCACTGGGGGCAATGGTGTTCAATGGAGATGCCGCCGGCCATTTATAGGTTTCTCCCCTGTGTTTATATGAAAGAACCACACAACCAGTTGAAATCTTTCATAGTTTGTTGTGAGCACACCGAATAACATTCATGGGCGGTCCATGGCCGTTATTATGTCGGGTCGGGTGGTGCGTGCTTTTCCCCGCACTGGTTGCAGAATACTGCGGAACTTAAGTTCTCTGCCCCGCATTTGGTGCAGAATATGGCCTGGTCCTTTTCTTCGGTCTTGGTACCGCATCTCGGGCAGAATCGGGTGCCGGGGGTGATGTTTTTCCCGCAGTGCGTGCACTTTTCAAAAATCACCTGCTGGTGACCGCAAAGGGGGCAGAAATTGGCGTTGGCGGGAATCTGGTTGCTGCACTCCTGGCAGACCGCCGCCGGCGGGGCCTGCGTTCCTGCCGCCGTGCCGTCGTTGGAGGCAGGGCTCAGGGTTTGGGCAAACATGCCGGGAAGCATCATGCCCATACCCATACCCATGGCGCCGCCGGCACCGTCCGAGGCAAGGCCGTCGGATCCTTCGGCGATCTTTTCCATGGCCATGGCCGTCTTCATCTGCATGAGACGGTTCATGTCGTCGAAAACCGAAAGACGGCTCTTGTCGTCAATGGCCTTCTGGACCTCCGGGGGCGGTGTGATGGCGTTGATGTATAGCTGGGTCAGGGCCAGGCCGAACCCTGAAAAATCATCGCTTACCCTTTTTGCAAGCCCCTGGGACAGTTCATCGTACCGGGCCGGCAGGTCAAATATGGTGGAGATTTTTTCCCCGATATAGTCGTTGAATCTGGAAACGATCACCCGGCTTAGGTACTGGCTGATATCTTCGGTGGTGAACAGTCCCTGGGTGCCGGTGAGGCGGTTGATAAAGAGGACGGGCTGAACAACTCTCAGGTTGAAAATGCCAAACGCCCTCAGCCGCACAAGCCCCAGCTCATTGTCTTTGAAAGCCACGGGATCACGGGTACCCCACTTGAGGTTGGTGAAGGTTTTCAGATTGGTGAAATAGACTTCCGCCCGCAGGGGGCTGGTCATGCCCCAGGGCAGGCTGGCGATTTTGGTCAGTACCGGAATATTGGCGGTTTTCAGGGTGTGGCGGCCTGGTCCGAAGGCCCCCACGGCTTTTCCGTTGTAGAAAAAAACCGCGGCCTGGCTTTCCCGCACCGTGAGTTGGGCCCCGTATTTGATTTCCGCCGAGCCGGTTTCGGGAATACGGTAGACCAGTGTCTCTCCCGTGTCGTCCAGCCACTCCAGGACTTCCAGAAAAATCAGGTTGTTGGTTCCCATGGATTGTCTCCTAAATGAAGGGCAGCCGGCGTCTCATTCCCGGCTGTTTGTCCATTCTAAAATCAAGGCGGTCCATTGTCAAATCAGGTGGTAATTTTAACGCAGGTTTTGAATCCGCCACCGGGATATGCGGTGGGGAACGTACCCGCCTGAGTCAAACAAAGGAGCGGAACAAAGGTAAAATAACCGTTTTTTCTAAGGGTTTCCCTGATTGATTTACAGCACGGTGTAGGATATTAACCTCATTATATTCTTGTACGTTAGAAGTTGGTTCTTATACTCTAAATTCTTGAAGGTTCGGTATGAAAATGATCTCACATTCAAATTCCAGTCGTTTTAAAAAAGCCCTTCTGGGGCTTCCTTATGAGGAACGCCTCATTCCGAAAATCACTATGGACGATGTCCTTTCCAGGTGGGACAGTCTCTGCCGGAGCGGTTACACCCCGGTGGATGTGTGCAGGATGGCCAATGGAGAAATGATTGACGAGGACGTCTACAAGCAGCTCATGAGAAGTCTCAACGGGTATCTGTAAGCGCCGCTCGCAATCCTGCGGCTTGCAATTTTCCGGTGCGGTTCTATCTTTAGTTCATTGTCACGCCACCATCTAAGGAGGTTGATCATGAGCACGGGAAACGTACGGATTGAAACCGATACCATGGGGGAGGTCAGGGTGCCTGCGGATGCCTATTGGGGAGCGCAGACCCAGCGGGCCGTGGAGAATTTCAGGATCGGCAGGGAAACCATGCCCGAGGAAATCATCCGGGCCTTCGGCGTCGTAAAAAAGGCGGCCGCCGTTGCCAATGCCGCATTGGGACGGTTATCCCCGGAAAAAGAGGCCCTTATCAGCCGGGTCTGCGACGAGATTGCCCAAGGACAATTATCCGCCCACTTCCCCCTGAAGGTCTGGCAGACAGGCTCCGGCACCCAGACCAACATGAACGTCAACGAAGTCATTGCCAACCGGGCCCACGTGCTTTCGGGCAACCGCCTGGGGGAGGGCACCCGGGCCATCCACCCCAACGATGACGTGAACCGGTCCCAGTCCTCCAACGATACCTTTCCCACAGCCATGAATATCGCTGCGGTGAAGCTGCTGAAGACCGTTACCCTGCCGGGGTTGACGGCCTTGAGAAACGCCCTTGACGACAACGCCCGGACCTGGTCCGGCATCGTCAAAACGGGCCGGACCCACTTCATGGATGCGGTTCCCCTGACCCTGGGACAGGAGTTTTCCGGGTATGTGCGCATGCTTTCCCGGGGGATTGACCAGATTGAGGACAGCCTGGATCGGCTCTGCGAACTGGCCCTGGGCGGTACGGCCGTGGGCACCGGCCTTAACACCCCCGCAGGTTTTGATGTGGCTGTTGCCGAACAGGTGGCGGCGCTCACCGGCTATCCCTTCGTGACTGCCCAAAACAAGTTTGAAGCCCTGGCATCCCACGACGGCCTTGTGGCGGCCCATGGGGCCATGAAAGCTGCCGCCGTCAGTCTGATGAAGATCGCCAACGACATCCGGATGCTGGGATCCGGCCCCCGGTGCGGCATCGGGGAACTGCGCCTGCCGGCAAACGAACCGGGCTCTTCCATCATGCCGGGCAAGGTGAACCCCACCCAGGTGGAAGCCCTGACCATGGTCTGCGCCCAGGTCATGGGCAACGATGTGGCCGTAGGTGTGGCAGGGTCTTTCGGGCAGTTCGAACTCAACGTGTTCAAGCCGGTGATTATCACCAATTTCCTACAGTCGGCACGGCTGCTGGGCGAAGCCTCTCTCTCTTTTACACGGAATTGTGTGGACGGCCTGGAGCCGGACAGGGAGACGATTCAACGCCATCTGGACAATTCCCTGATGCTGGTCACGGCACTGAATCCCCATATCGGTTATGACAAGGCAGCTAAAATTGCAAAGTACGCCCATGAGAAGGGCACAACCCTGAAACAGGCTGCCGCCGCCCTCAAACTCCTCGACCCTGAGGCGTTTGACCGCCTGGTGGATCCGTCCAAAATGACGGGGCCCCTGCCGCCTGCCACGGGATAACTTTTATTTGGTCATTGACAAGGAGGTTGATAATGGCGAAAGTAGCTTTGTTCAAAGCCTATCCATTTGAGGTGGGCCAGAAGATACGGATAGAGGACTCCCCGCGATTCGGGGACTGGGAGGTGACCCGGGTGACCGAACACAAGGTGACCCTGAAATGCCCCATCTCCAAACGTGAAATGACCTGGAGCCGGTTTTGCTACCTTGCAGAGGAGCGGGATATGGAATGGCCCCAGCCTGAATAGAAGGAACGCACATGGAAGTCATTCTCCTTATGGCTACGACCCTGGACGGCATGATCGCCAGGGACTCCAGACAGTTTGTGGACTGGTCCGGCAAGGCGGACAAGCAATACTTTGTGAAGATTACCAGGGATGCCGGCGCCATGATCATGGGTTCCAAAACCTATGATACCATCGGCCGACCCCTGCCGGGCCGGTTGAATATCGTCATGACCCGGGATAAATCCCGGAAAAGCGATTCCGATAACCTGATTTTTACGGACCAGGCCCCTTCCGATATCCTCAGGGATCTTGAAAACAGGGGATATGACAAGGTTGCCCTGATCGGCGGTGCCATCGTCAACTCCATGTTTGCAAAGGCAAACCTCATCACGGATGTGCACCTGACCCTGGTCCCCAAGATTTTCGGCAAAGGCCTTTCCCTGTTCACCGACACACTGGATATGGAGCTGGAACTCACGGAGTACCGGGAACTGGACAAGGGGCACCTGTTGATGATCTATCGTGTGGTGTAAAAATTATGGGTGAAAACAAAGAAAAACAACGCAAATCCAAAGGTCTTCTCTCCCGCCTTCTTCAGTGGATCGCCCGGGGTGCCGGCCGTGCCGAACGGCGCGGCCAGGGGCCTGGCCACTGCTGAGGCCCCCGCAGATGAACGCCGGTCCGTGAGACCGGCATCTTATCATCCCTCCCGCTTTTCCATAAAATCACTTGAATCTTCACATAAAGCGGTTATACTCGCCTGAGAATTTTGTGAACATACCCCCTTGCTGTATATATCCGGCAAGGGTCAACGGGGCGTCATATGCCCAAAAGGTTGGATGAGTAATGAAAGATCGTGTCAAAGGACTGCTGCAGAAAATCAACTTTATTGAAACCGATATGGATCTCCAGAAGCAGATCCTTTTTTCCATCCCTTCTGATGACAAGGATGAGATCAAAAAGGTAATGAATACCATTGCCCGGCAGAAGGGAGAGATCCATGAGCTTCGCAAGAAGATCAAGGAAATTGATGAAGACGAGTACAACCGAATCATCACCCTGGAGCAGGCCACGGAAAAATTTCGCCAGTTGTCCCGGGACAAGAAGTTTGTCCAGGTGCATACCCTGAACGAGGAGGGGGAATGTTTCATTACCCTGAACGAAGGCTCCCGGATCGACTGCCTGGTGGCGGCCAAAGATGAAAACGGCGATTGGACCGTCCTGACCATCGACGGTGAAACCAAAGAGTATCCCGGCGGATTGGTCCGGTAATAGACAGAACATCAGAACCGACGGATATGTGAGAGGACATTCATGATACGCAAACCCCTTGTTGCTGCCCTCACCCTTTCAGTGATATGGACGGCCGGCATGGCGGCAGCCGCGGAAAAGGCCGCCCCGGAACAGACATTTGGCGTCAACCGGTTTATTTCCCCTGACACCTGCGGGGGCTGCCACTCTGAAATTCAGTCCCAGTGGGCAAACTCCATGCACAACCTGTCCCATAAGGACCCGGTGTATAACCGGGTGGCGGCATTCCTCCGGCAGGGCCTGACCGATGCCGGTGAAATCCAGGAGGCGGAATCCTGTGTAAAATGCCATACCCCGGTGGGCTATGTGACCGGTTTTCCCAAAAAACTGTCCGACGATCTGTCTGCCGTTCCTGAAATCGCGGTCCAGGGCATCCAGTGTGATTTATGCCATACCGCCGTGGATGTGACCAAAATGTACAACAACGGCCTGGTTTTGTCGCCGGGGCAGGGGGAGGATGACCCCGGGGTGAAGTACGGTCCCTTTGACGATTCCGAACCGGATTTCCACGAGGCGGCATATTCAAAACTCCATACCGAATCCGGGATCTGCGGCACCTGCCATAATGTCAAGCATGTGGCCTTTGGCACTGATCTTGAAACCACCTATACGGAGTGGGAAAAAAGCCCCTACAACGATGCCGATCCCGAAAAACGGGTGAACTGCCAGGGCTGCCATATGCGGCAGCGCCCGGGCGTACCTGCCACGGGGTCCACCGAACGGCCCGACAATCCGGGGGCGGCAACGGATTACAGCGACGAACGCCCCCATATTTTCACCCATTACTTTGTGGGCGGAAATTCCGGTGTGCCGGGGGATTTTGGAGATGTGGAAAAACCGGCCATGGCCCAGGAACGCCTCAAGCATGCCGCTGAGCTGGCCCTGGATGTCTCCGGTATTGCCGGTGGCAAAGCGGGTGTTACCGTGACCAACTCCGGTGCCGGCCATTGTCTGCCCACGGGGGTCGGGGATCTCCGGCAGGTCTGGATCGAGCTGACCCTGACCGGTGCCGACGGCAAAATTCTCTATGGCAGCGGCATCCCCGGACCGGACGGTGTCCTGCCGGAGGATACGGTGATTTTTAACACCGTGTTCGGCGACGGCCATGGCAAGGCCGTTCCCAACCTGGCCAAGGCCAGGGAAATTCTATCCGACAGCCGGATCAAGCCTAAGGAAACCGCTGTCCGCACCTTTGACCTGGGGATTTCCCCGGAAAGAGGGCAGACACTGAGGGCCAGGCTGCTCTACCGGGGGATGCCCCAGAAAATCCTGAATATGGTTCCGGGGGAAAAATTAGGTCCGTTGCCGGTGGTGGAGATGGCCAGGGTCTCCCATATTTTTTAATCCGGCAGGCAAAAAAAAGGGGAGCCCGTTTAAAGGCTCCCCTTTGTATTTGCTGCGTAATGGGTTGACTTAGAAGGGCCAGAAGTTGTTGTCCTCCCACACCCGTTCCATGAGTTCTTCCTGAAGGGCCGTCAGTTTTTTTAGATGGGTGGTTTCCCATACGGAGAGCCATTTGTAGAGCTTTTTCTCTTCGGGATCATGGGTCTCTTCCGATCTGAGGGCGTATAGTTTGATGGCGTTCTGCTCAAAGCCGATGGCCGCAGTGATGGCAGTGGCTTCAAAACCGGCGGCGTTGATCTTTGCTTTGACATCATCGGTGAGGATGGCAGGTGCCGGTTCCGATGCCCCGTCGTTGTCATAGCCGCCGGCGGCGAATTTACCACTGTTCATATAGGCCTTGAACTGTTTTTCAAGGATATCCATATGTTCTTGTTCATCGTCTGCCAGGCTCTGGAAAAAGGCTTTAACCGCCGGATCTTCGGCGCTGTCTCTGGCGGTTTCATACAGGCTTTTGCCCTGCCGTTCCATGAGAAAGGCGTTTTTCAATATGTTCAGGGTCTTTGATTTGTCCATTGTCAGCAATCTCCTGTGAGGTTGAATGTTGGCGGCAATTTAAAATTTGCAATAAACAAAAATTACACCAAAGCGTTTAAATTTGCAATCAGCCCCGGATTTTAATATTCTGGGTGCCTGACCGATACCACAGATAGGGATAATTATGGGGACATTTGATATCATTGTAATTGCCATGGGCCTGGCCATGGATGCGGCCGCGGTTTCCCTGGCCGCGGCTGCCGGCGGATTTGCCGGTAACGGCAGGGCGGTTTTCCGCCTGGCCTTCCACTTCGGGCTGTTCCAGTTCATGATGCCGGTGCTCGGCTGGTTCCTGGGGGTGGGGTTTGTCTCCTACTTCAAGGCGGTGGATCATTGGATCGCCTTCGGCCTGCTGGCCTTTGTGGGGTTCCGCATGATCCGCGAGGGCATGGACACGGCCGAAGACCCCATGCGCAAGGATCCCTCCCGGGGGATGACCATGGTCATGCTGAGTCTGGCCACCAGCATTGATGCCCTGGCCGTGGGCCTGAGCCTGGCCATGATGGACATTAACATCTGGTACCCGTCGGTGATGATCGGGGTGATCACCTCTGCCATGTCTCTTTCGGCCATTGCCATGGGCAAGCGGCTGGGTACCCTGTTCGGGAAACGGATGGAAGTGGCCGGCGGGGTGATCCTTGTGTGTATCGGCCTGAGAATTTTGATTGTTTCCCTGATGACCGGCAGTTAATCCCCATCAATCATCTGCCACACTGTCATCTCCTCCATCCATAATGTCACAGGCCAACCAATGGCAGGTGTCACGGACAAACTCACGCATTGACCCGCCCCTGAATGCTAAAGCACTTGACATTTCATCTGTGCCGGGCATACCCTAACCAGGCCGAAACACGGCATCTTAAAAGAGAGTGAAGACCGCCGCTAACCCGCAGAGGAAAACACGATGCCCCCCATTGCCGAACTAGAAGCCATCAGAAAGGCCCAGATCCTGGAGGCCGGGCTTGCCACCATCTCCCGGAAGGGAATCGCTAAGACCACCCTGGATGATGTGTGCCGGGCAGCAGACCTGTCCAAGGGCGGGCTGGTCCACTACTTCAGGACCAAGGATCTTCTGTTCAAATCCGTGTTCGAAGAGTTTTTCAAGCGCATCTTTCAAACCGGCAAGGAGACCATGGAGGCGGTGGACGGCCCCCTGGAGCAGATCCTCTCCTATGACTGGCTCTACGATGAAAACAATGAGGATGTGTATAGAGGCTACCCCCTGCTTTTGGACCTGTTTGCCCTGGCGGCCTATGATGACGAGTGCCGCATGATGATCCAGAAATGGATCCAGAACTGGGTGGACCTGCTCAGCCGTCCCCTGGAACGGGGCATTGCCCAGGGACTTTTCACCCCCATGGATGTGCCCATGGTGGCCCGGTCCATCTCTGCGGTATACCAGGGTGTGGCCACCCGCTGGTACCTGGGAGGGGACAGCCACACCACAAAATGGGCGGTGGATACATTTAAAACCGGCATCATGGGCGTGCTCTCCCCCTACCTTGTGCGTCCGGCTTAACCCTAATTTTTTTAAATCCCTTGCACTGACCGGCTCAGGCCTGAATTTTTACTTTCCACCCCCAATTTTTTAGTAAAAAACTATTGACTTCCCTGAATGATATTCATAAATATACTCATCAGTCGGTCAAAAGACTGAATGGTCGGTAATTAAAAACTGGTGCTTTTTTCCCCTGAAACCTAAGCAGGTTACCGACAGCTTTTCCTCTCTTTTTGGACTCATGCACCAGTTCAGCACGGCATACAGGCCACACGCGCCTTTGCATATCATTTCACCCGGGGTGTTCCTTTGCCCCCCCAAAGAAAGAGAGGAGTTGTTATGCCGATTTTTGAGTCCAAAGAAAAGATGAAAGAGGTCCTGGGCGGTTTGTTCCACATCCTGCTGGACGATCCGGATGCCGGTCCCAAATTTGCCGCAGCCGGTATCACCATCAAGTTCGACATCACCGATCCTGATGCCCAGTTGTTCATCACCCCCGGGGACGGAACAAAAGGCGAAGTCCTGTGGGGAAAACAGACCATTGATCCCACCATTGTTATGACCCTTAGCGGCGACACCTGCCACAAGTTCTGGCTCAAGCAGCTCTCCATGCCCATTGCCCTGGCCAAGGGCCTGATCAAGGCCAAAGGCCCCATGCCCAAAGTGCTCAAGCTTTTACCCATCCTGGGCCCTGCCTACGCGGCCTACCCGGACTGGGCAAAATCCCAGGGCATGCCGGTTTAACTGCAAACGCCCTGCACATATTCACCCCATTTTTTTAAGGAGCACGTGTTATGGAGAGAAGTATCCGCCAATACGAAACAGACCGGATGGAGGCCGCCCGCACCGCCGCCCGCCTGATCCTGGCATCAGGCACCACCACCCCCAGGGTGGGCGGGGTGGGCGAATGCACCATCCATATTTTTGACGACCCCTGCGATATCGAGGATATCTGTCAGCAGATGGAAGCCATGGCAGACATTAAAAAATCCTGGGCGTTCTTCACCCGGGACGCAGCCATGCTACGAGACGCAGATGTCCTGATGATCACCACCTCCCTTCGCTGCCTCAGCGACCCTGCAGACATCAACTGCAACCTGTGCGGCAAGCTGGTCTGTGAATATCTTAAAGAAGAGGAAAAGCTGGATAAAAACGACCCGGAAGTGGCTTTTACAGGCCCCCTGTGCACCTTCAGGGCCACCAACATCGCCTTTGCCCTGGACGGCATGGTCAACCAGGCAAGAACCCTTGGCATCGACTACGGCACCTACTGGTCTGCCGGGGTGGCTGCCATGCGCATGGGCATCCTGCCCAGGGAAACGGGATTTGCCCTGGGAATGGGGCTGTCCGTCACCGAAAAAAGCCCGTTCAGGGATATCCCCAAAAATTATGCCGAAATCAACCAACGGTCCATGAACGACAGGATGATCAACCGGCTGTGGCCCCAGTTCAGGTCCATTTACTCGTAACCACAAAGGAGAGTCTCATGAGTATCAGACAGATGAAGGATCTGGTGGACCAGGGATTTGAACGATCCCTTGAACTGATCGCCCTGGCCGCCCATAATTCCTTTCGTTTCAACAACCGCAATACCGTGAAAATGATCATGGTCCAGAATGAGGACTTAGAGCAGATCGCCGAGTACTGCTTTTCCCTGGGGGACATGTCGCCTTTGTCCGCCCGGGACGGTCGCAACCTGGTCCAGATGATCAAGGAACCCTTTGCCCTGCTGCTTTTGGGGGACAAGAGGAAGTCAGACTTCAACTACAACTGCGGGGCCTGCGGGTATAAGACCTGCGCCGGGCTCAATAAGGCCGAAGAGATGGAATCCCTTACGGCCAACGGCCCCTCCTGCATATTCAAGAACCTCAACCTGGGGGTGGCGGCCAATGCTGCAGCCTCTTCCGCCCATGCCATGGGGCTGCACTGCCGGGTCTTTTCCACCTTTGCCTTTGCAGCCAAAGCCCTGGAAGTCATCGAGGACGTGGACATCTGTGTCTCCGTGGCAGTAAGCGCAGCCAAGAAAAATCCCTTTTTCGACCGCCACGAATACTGGACCCAGGACCACTGGGACGAAACCTTTGCTAAGGAATTCTCCCCCTACAGCCGGGGATTTATCGGTGCAGTGGAAGATTAAAAGGAGGATAAGATTTTATGGCAGCCAAAACCCACCTCAACCAGGCCATTATCTCCCATTTCCTGGAACTCAAGGCAGACAGTCTCCCGGACAAGGAGATCCTGGTCTTTGAAAACTCCCTGACAGGACGCCAGGATGAAATTTTCACCTACGGCCAACTGTTTGACAGCTCCAATAAGGTGGCCCGGGCCCTTTGCGATGCAGGGCTTTCCAAGGGAGACACCTTTGCCGTGTTTATGCGCAACCATGCCGAGTTTGTTCTCTCCATTCTGGCCGCCCCTGTCATCGGCGCCGTGATGGTACCCATTGATCCCAGAAGCCGGGGGGAGCGTTTGAAATTTTTGCTCACCAACTCCTCTGCCAAAGCCGTGATCGTCTCCCTGGACTATCTGCCGGCCCTGCAGGAGGTCCTGCCGGATCTTCCCCAGATCAAAACCGTCTTCCTGGTGGAAAAACCGGGTATGGAAAAGGATATTCCGGGAACGGACAGCTTCCCCTATCTCAACGAGGTCCTGGAAAAGGACTCCTGGGAACGAGTGGACCAGCAAATCATGGATG